>JADJBK010000006.1:0-313272 GCA_016703745.1 Nitrosomonas sp.
TCGATGGCGGCATAGTCATCATGGTGTCGGGGAAGATTTGATCCCACTAGCTAAAAGGCTGGTTTGAAGTAATGATGAGACTTACTTTCATAGCGATGGACAATGAAAGTCAAACAATAATATGTTTCGAATCAGTCTTTTAACATAGCCCGATATCATCAACGATCAGTACACGGTATTTATCCAGCCGCGTCATGGCGGACATCAAGTCAGTTCTTTCCTGGCTTACACCGGGAATTGAACGAGTGCGGTAGCTGATATCCACTCGACGCGGATGCCTTGTTCAATCAATTGCAACCGAATGCTGCCGCCACGCGGATGTACACCATTCCGGAGGGACCGATCAACAACTTACATTATCGCCTTGGCTCGCCCAGTAGGTATTGTCGCGCAGCGCTGTTGATTTTTCTGAGCGGCGGGCAGTTCGGTCAGACCAGAGTAGCACAGCTTTTGCCGCGCGGTATCTGGCTACCATGCGTCCGGTTTCTGATTCTGCTTTGGAAGCGCTGGGCGACTTCCTGTTCGCACGGGGCGGCGAGATATTGGTTGACAGCTCCAGGCGTGTTCTGCGGCTTAGTCTGGAAGTGCCGGTAATGCTGGCCAAAGGGCAGGAGTCGAGTTCCCGAGCATCAGTGGGAGCGGTTCGGCCTTCAGACTGCCTCCTTGTGTTGCCAGTTTCCGCTGAGGAGTTGATCGTAGGTATCCGCAGTGTGTTGTTTGATTGGGATGTCCGGCTGCGGCGCATGCTGTCGCAGAAATCGCTTTTGCAGTGTTTGCAGTTCAGGTAGCGGATGTTGTTGCAACAATTCAGCGCCAACTGACTCTCGCAATCATAGTCGTGGAAAAACGCAGCACCGATACCATCCATTTGCAAGCGAGTCCGGGATCAAATTGTTGTTGTACCCGCGCCCACAGCTGGTGATACTGTGGCGTTGGCAACAGATCATCCCGCAGCCGGGAAAAGCGCGAAAGGCTTGTGGCTTTGCCGCCAATGCATGAATCACATGACGGTAATCGATGCGCCGGGCGCGTCCTTCTGGCGCTTTCGGATACGCGCGCGGTAAGGTAATGACCGGTGTTTGGCCAACAAAGCATTCCAGACGATCGTGATAGAGATGAACCCGGATGTTCTCGCCAATGAGTCTGGATGGCACACTGTAGAGTCCCCGTTTGACCGCTATGGTGCTACTGGTGGTCACTTTGACGGTCAGTTCACTGAAGTCCATGAAGCGGTAGCGTGGCAGTGGCTGGAGATGCGATTGCTCTTCCGCCAATCGCCCCTGCAGCGCAGATTGAGCTTATCGACGATCCGTTCAAGAAAACGGCGGTAAGCACCCACTTTCGAAATCCGCAGATCCCCGCAGTTTGATCGCCTGCTCAATCCGGTGTTTGAGCGAACCATGGGCATTTTCTACGGCGCCATTTTCATGGCTGACGCCCAGGTTATTGACCGTAGGCTTCATGCCATAGTGTTGACACAGCGCCGCATAAGATTGCGTGAGTTCTTGTTTTTGGCTCGCATTGACGTATGCGGCACTCAGGCTGTCGGTGCGATGTTCCTGGGCACGCCGCCCAGTTTATGCAAGGCGGTCTGCAATCCATCGGCCAACGCACTATAACTTTCCCCGCCCCGGATGATATGAACCGCGCGCCAATGACTATAAGCCAGACGAAACTGATACAGCAGGTGATCAAATGGTTTGCCTGCAATCGTAATTGCCGTGCGCGGCCGGGTAAAATCGGACAACCCCTGGTGCCCGGCAGGCACCGACTGGCAAAACTTGACCGCCTTACCGGGACCTTTGCGTTGCCCGCCAGTGTTTTACACGGCGCTGCAAGCTTCTGAGAAATTTCTCCCGGTATTGGCCAGGATATCGATCATCCAGGTACTCCCAAAGCGTAGTCCCGGTCAGTTCAAGTTCCCCGTACAGCAATGGAACCAATTCGGTCTCCCAAACCAGCGCAAAGGATCCTGGCGCGTGCGCCATTGCCGTTGCGACTTCTCCACCCGCACACCCTTCTCAATCCTGCGGCCACTGCGGATACTTACCCCCGCTTTCGCAGTCGCTGTCTCCTGACCATGCCCTATCTGACGATTCTTCATATAAATAGCTTCCTGTTGATGAGTGATATGTTTTCCAGGCAAGTTCTTACTCCTTGTATAGGGGAAGAACTCATACTGATGCTTTCACTCAACCGGGTCAAGATAATTGTCGCCTGACCGGACAGGTTAATTGTCTCGTCTAATAGGGGGCAAGCGCAAACGTAACAAGGAAAGTTTTGCTTCTACGAGACGGGTGCTGTAGGATTTATCGATGTACAAAATAATATTCAACAAAGATCAAAGAGGGTTGGCCAGTGTTTCAGATAACGTCGCCATCGCTTCGGTTATCGCGGCATTACTGGGTGGATTTGTTGAAGAGAAGGTGACCATTATTGGTGTATTAACATTATTTTTGTTAGCTGTTATTTTTCTGATGGTTTCATATATATTGCGTAAAGGAGAAGAGAATGGCTATTGAATCATTGATAGGCTTGGCTATTTTCGCGGCGATTATGATGTTGGTTGCTTTATATGCCGATAAACACCGCTCGTAGACAGCCCGTAAGTTCCGTAGGTTGGGGTGAGCTTGCGAACCCCAACACAAACGTCAAACCAAAAAACCGCCTATGGGAAACCGGGGGCGGTTTTGTGTTATCCAACAATTATTCTTCCTTTATTCCCTTCTACAGGCGAAATTGACTAAAATTTTCAATGGCTATGTCATCGTTAATTGTTGGTCACTGCAAATAAACACTATTTATCATTTATAAACAAGCCATTAGCCAAAAAACCAATAATTGATATTTTTATTTAAATTCATTTGGTTACATAACAACCACTAACTAACGATGACATAGCCTTTTCAATGCGCGTAGCCTTCTGGCATGAGTCCGCGCAGGGTGTAACCAGTATAAAAAGCCCGATTACGCGAGGCTAATCGGGTCTGCTGCTCCGGGATTTTTTGTTGTGATACACTTTTATTTTGCGCATCAGGAAAAATGAAATGGCGATGATTACCTTTGATACACATAAATTTGTTCGTAAATTGGAAGAGGCGGGCTTTGACCAAAAGCAAGCGGAGGGTTTGACTGAGGCAATGCGAGCGGCAATTGAAGAATCTGAGCTGGTCACTAAAAAGATTTACAAATCGAGATCGCGCCGATTAAAGCTGATCTTAATCTACTCAAATGGATGATGGGGGCTCTTATTGCCCTCTCCATTGCTAATTTCTCCAGGCAATTTTTGTAACTTGAGATCCCTGGAATGGCCCGTAGGTTGGGGTGAGCTTGCGAACCCCAACACAAACACCAAACCAATCAAACCGCCCCTGGGAAACCGGGGGAAATAGGTCTTGTAATTAAGCGTTATGTATTAGACGACAATTAACCTGTCCGGTCAGGCGACAATTATCTTGACCGGTTGAGTGAAAGTATCAGTATGAGTTCTTTTCTATATAAGGAGAAAGAACTTGCCTGGAAAACATATCACTCATCAACAGGAAGCTATTTATATGAAGAATCGTCAGATAGGGCATGGTCAGGAGACAGCGGCTGCGAAAGCGGGGTGAAGTATCCGTAGTGGCCGCAGGATTGAGCAAGGTGTGCGGGTGGAGAAGTCGCAACGGCATTAATCGGGGCATCGCAAACTCGTTTTGTTGGTGTGTAGGAACCCCAATATTACGAGTTTGTTTCTATCTATGAAATGCTTATCTCAAAACGTCAACAGACCCTAAAGAGCAGTCGTTACAATTAAAGCGTGATCGTTGGCTGCTATTAAAGCGCCAACGGGACTTGGGGCCAATGGATGAGGCTTTGTTGAGTGGATGGGTGGAAAACTATCCCGATCTTTATGAACTTCATAAAGCGAAAGAGGGTTTTTGCGATATTTGGGATCAACACTACAGCCGAACTGAGGCTATTAATGCCTTTGATTTGTGGATTAACTCCATACCTGAGTCAGTTTTCAACTATTTTGATGGCATGATTTCAACCGTCAGAAATTGGCAGATTGAGGCGTTCAATTACTTCGATCATCGAGTAACTAACGCCTACACGGAATCGGCTAACAATCACATTAAATCAATAGCTAAGCAAGGACGGGGCTACAGCTTTTACGTATTGAGGGCCAGGGTATTGTTCATCGGCGCAAAACATAAAATTAGACCAAAACCATTTAAGCAGGGGGTAGCTGAAAAAACGATTGGTTATGCTCTGCCGGATGATCTGTTTATCAATTATAGCGTTGAAATTCCACATGAGCCCGACATTTCGTAAAAACACGTTTTCTACACGATTTTACGCAGACCCGGAAAAATAAACGCCCTTTTTCATAAGAACCGAATGTACCGGGAAACGGTTTGGTCGTCAAACTGACCGGTAAGTCATCCAAAATACATACCCAATCTGCTCAACCGAGAGAGAGCAGCTTAATCCCATCCGAGCGCAATTCTCCATTGGGGGACACATGGCGATAGAGTGTCTGCCGGGTAATTCCAATCTCCTTGCAGAGGTTACCAATCTTTGTTTCTGGCTGTCCCATACTGGACATGGCCAACCGTAGCTTTGAGGCCGTCATTTTGTAGGGACGCCCACCTTTCCTGCCACGAGCACGTGCCGATTCCAGTCCCGCAATAGTTCGCTCGGAAATTAACTCGCGCTCAAATTCGGCCAGTGCAGCAAAATACCGAACACAAGCTTGCCAGATGCCGTCGTCGTGTCTACAGATGCACCGTGACCGGTCAGGACCTTCAATCCAACGCCGCGAGCAGTCAGGTCATGCACGGTATTGATCAGGTGACGCAGATCACGGCCCAGCCTGTCAAGCTTCCATACTATCAAAACGTCCCCTTCACGGAGTGCCTTTAGACAAGCTGCCAATCCTGGGCGATCATCGCGCCTTCCCGACGCCCGATCCTCGTAGAGATGTGCCGGATCGACGCCGAACGCGATCAGCGCATCCCGCTGCAAGTCAGTGGACTGAGAACCATCCGCCTTCGATACCCTCATGTAGCCGATTAACATTTTTTCACTTGTCACATATACGTTCGATTATGTGACAATATAAATCAAGAGAAAAATACTGTCAATATTAGTCATATAACCCGTCATTTAATCTATGTATTGTAAAAGGTTTATTTGGATTATAATGTGACAAGAATTTTGCGTGAGCACTACGAATGCAAAATGCGTCCAAGTTGAAGATCTCGTTATGCAGTATTTTCCAATGCAGGCTCATACCACATTGGACAAGGCTTGCTGTTTCATGTAACGAGGTTGCTATGTATAATGTTGCATGTAACTTGATAGGAGATTTCGCATGGGAACCACGCACGTAAATGCACGAGTTCAAAAGCACCGCGACGCGCTGCGCATGGCAGGACTACGTCCGGTGCAGATCTGGGTTCCGGACACACGCCACCCAGGCTTCGCGGAGGAGTGCCGCCGCCAATCCATTCTGGTGGCTCAGGCAGACAGCGCCGATATGCCCATGCAGCAGTTCATGGATGATGCCTTGGCAGACGTAGAGGGCTGGACAGAATGATGCGCGGCGACCTGGTGACTATTGCCATACAAGGAAACTTTGGCAAGCCACGGCCCGCGTTGGTAATTCAAGCCAATCAGTTCAGCGAGCATGTAAGTGCAACGGTTCTACTCATTACCAGCACGCTTGTTGCTGCGCCATTGCTGCGCGTTACTGTTCAGCCGAGCGCGGAGAACGGCTTGCAGAAGCCTTCACAGGTAATGGTGGACAAGGCCATGACGGTTAAGCGCGACAAGGTAGGACCAGCCTTTGGACACATTGATGCGGATGTATTAGTGGAGGTTGAGCGTTGCTTGGCCGTTTTCCTGGGCATCGCCAAGTGACCCGTCGTTTCACCCACCGGACGCCATCATATACGGCGCAACCGATAAATTTCTCGTATGCTAGTTGCTGATCATTCGACTTTGCTTGTCAGGGGCATCGCCATTCCTGCAAAGGTTGAACCCATAGTTCACATCAAAATCTTTTTTCTCGCCAGATGTCGTCTGAACACCGGGTTGTTTCAGGTGAAGGTTAAGGCGCTTGCAGCCGGGCTGATCGAATTTAGCTACCGTAGTCACCGTGGCAATGACTGGCTGTTGTGATCCAGTCGTCTGACGGAAAAATCCGGTAAGCGGACCTGTCACAACTCCACCTGACTTTCCGTCCGGCGCATCAATTGCTTCGATCAGTAAAGGCTTGATGTTGGGGTATGTCGGCATTTCCGCCATGGCTTGCCAGGAGAAAATCCCTATAAAGATGGATGTAGGCAGAAAAACTATCTTTGACGTGATTCTCAACATTATTTTCTGATGCCTAGTTCATTGGCAGCATGTTCTATCGCTGCCCGCAGTAATGTTTCCGGGTGTTCGGGTTGGGTTGAGGCGGTATAAATGTTGAATCCAACAACCTCATTCCCAATTGATTGGTTTTTCATAATAGAAAATCCAAAACCAGCCAATCCTTCCTGAATATTGTTCTGTGAGGCGATACCCATTGCTGTCGTAAGTACGCCAACTGCTACACCAGTTACGATTCCGCCAAGACTTCCTCCGAATGCTGAACCAAGTGAGATGGGATTAGGCCCCATATCGAAATTAGCCCCGTTGTTGGTTGCCTTGTTCACCAGTTTCACCATTTTTTCCATCTGTTTTTTCGTGGGTTCTCCTGGTAAAAGCAGCGGTTTGATGACAGGTAGCTCCTCGCGCATCGACAACAGATATTCCGCTGTATAAGGCATTGCACGGCCATCTTCCTTGAATGGCATGGTAACGAACGCCGTAACGGACATTTTGTAATAAGCATTTTCCTTGACTGATGTAACGTTAAATCCGTATTCTTTCATAAGGTTTGCCAGCAATGGCAAATGCTCAGATTTGAATGTCGATGTTTTAACGTAAACAGTCTTTTTTGCATCGAAGTCGCGAGAACTGAGCAAAGCCGTTTTATCCATTACTAACGAATGGATACTTGAATTTGAAAGGGGGGAATGCTCAACAACTGACTGGCAGCCCGTGATGAGTGCAACCAGAAATACGATTAAGAGAAGCTTTGCAGAATCATTCAATTTGAGAACCGGTATCATAATAGCTTTGTGTCCTTCTGTTGATTACATCCCTTGCATTATCAGATAAATCCGATGTGTTTGGCAGTTTCACTGCTGCCATTACTTCACGGGAGAATTCCGATAAATCAAGTGCTGCAAAATTGATTGAAGCAAATTCGGCATGAGAAAATCCTGCGCAATTGGGTCTTTTAGCAGTTCCCCATGATTTACCAATCTGCGCTCTTCCCTGGGTATTGATGATACGGCCAAGGCGACTGTTGTAGCAGCAGTAGGATCGCTTACGTTCCAGGCAGACTCCGAAGAATTTCTTCGAGCAGTACGATCCTACCCGATGGCAAAGATTCTGCCCCTTCTTCATCGATAGTATCTGTTCATCGGGTTCGCAGGACAGCGAGCCGGTTATGACCAAAGAACTCAATTACTTCACCATTATTGGCGCATACATTCGCATGGTGTGAATCACGCTCGCCCTGCCAGCGCCCTGTCCGCCCTGAATACAATGATCCTGATGCGTTATTGTCAGAGCTTGCTACTTTGGCGAGACATTCGCCTTTAAATGATAGTGCTGCCCCGCTGTCACGTTCTAATTCAAATTCTTCCATTTTGGTGTACTCTCGAATATGTAGACACATTTAAAAATGCGGATAACTTTAAGGGTAACTTTCTGTTTATTAAAATAAAAACTGTTTATCCATAACGCTTTAAGAGAATATTATGAATCCTGATGTCGAGTTGGATGTCCGTGGGCTGGTTTGTCCGTTACCTATTTTGCGCACCAAGAAGCAGCTGGTGAGTATGAAATCCGGGGAGATACTAAAAATCATGGCAACCGATCCTGGTGCCGAGATAGATTTTCAAGTATTTGCCGAACAAACTGGCCATCACCTGCTGAATTTCACCAAGGCAAGCGGGGAATCAGTTTTTTATTTGCGAAAACGCTAAACGAAGAGTGTTTGCAGGTGTTTCCAGAGGTTGTGGCAAGAGCGTGACGAATTGTGGTTGACGGGAATCACTGTAAGACTTTACCCAACCATCTGGAGATGTCTGTCAGCTCTTGATCGCATAGGGAATGCGCCATTGGGTATTGATGCCATTCCACTGCATAGTGTTCAGCACCAAGATGCTGGCGTGAAGCAAGAGCCAGATCAATCGGAACGATTGAGTCATGTTCGCCATGCGCCATGAAGATGGGAGTTTCCCGGTTAGTGGGATGAGCTTCCTGCAGAGTAGTATTTGCTAACGGTAGATAGGCGGAGAGT
The DNA here is from genome assembly GCA_016703745.1 of Nitrosomonas sp. Taxonomy (NCBI): domain Bacteria; kingdom Pseudomonadati; phylum Pseudomonadota; class Betaproteobacteria; order Nitrosomonadales; family Nitrosomonadaceae; genus Nitrosomonas; species Nitrosomonas sp. The sequence continues at coordinate 8,390 of JADJBK010000006.1, forward strand.
ACCATCATCCCGGCAAGCTTCTCTGGATAACGCAGACCTGTCTGCAAAGCCATCACGCCACCTTGGGAAAAGCCGGCTAGTACGATTTTTTGGGAAGCGATTCCGCGCTGCTTTTCCTGGTCAATCAGTGTTGCAATGACTCCCTCGGATGCTCTTAGGCCGTTTTCGTCCTCATCTTTACCCAGGTTTGTATGTTTGATATCGTACCAGGCGCGCATGCGTAATCCGCCATTGATGCTGACGGGACGTAATGGGGCGTGTGGAAAAACAAAACGTAATGAAACGTCAGTCGGCAAATCGAGCATTTCCACAATGGGGACGAAATCATTGCCATCAGCGCCCAGCCCGTGCATCCATATTACAGCGCGGGATGGATGGGTGCCGATTGTGATTTCAATGGCGGCTTCTGTGTCAGAATATAGTGTCATGATTCATTTGGGAATTGACTTGCCAGGGATGGCACGTTAAATTTCACGCTTTAGCATTTTATAGTAACGTGCATAGGGAGCAGCATGAAACGCAGAAATTTTGTCAAATTATTGGGGACGGGCGTGGCGGGAGTCGCTTTGTGCCCCGTTGTGCCATCTGTTATCGCTCAATCCTTACAGCCTGCAAAATGGCGAAGCTATCGGTTAACTTACGAAGTTAACTTGCCGACTGCTGGCAAGATTGCGCGGTTGTGGCTGCCTATTCCCAATACGGATGATTCGGATTACCAGTTTACGCAGGGTAGCAACTGGCTTGGCAATGCCAGTTCCGCTCAGTTCGGCAGCATTCCTGGAACTCATTTTCCCTTGTTCTCAGCCACCTGGCAGGGAGCCAGCGAGAGAACAGTGAAAGTCAGCAGTATTATCAAGACTGCTGACCGCACGATAGATTTGCAGAATTATCGTGCACCTGCTTCATTTGTACTGCCACAGGATATCAAGCGCTACCTGCAGCCGACGAAGCAGATTCCGTTGGATGGTATAGTCAAAAAAGTTGCGCTGGATATTACCGGCAAGGCCAATGCGCAGGATCCACTGCAAAAGGCAAGAGCAATTTATGACTGGTTGATCAGTAACGTATCTTATGACAGTAAAGCGCGTGGGCAGGGTGCGGGAGATATCAAAGATCTGTTGGTTAGGGAAAATCTTCATGGTAAATGCGTAGATATTCATGCGTTATTCGTTGGTTTGGCACGTGCAAGCGGTATTCCGGCGCGGCAGCAGTTTGGGATACGGATCAATGATTCTGTGCTGAATCAACATTTAGGTAGATTTGGGGATGTCAGCTCTTCTCAGCATTGTCGCGCTGAATTTTATCTGGCTGGATTTGGCTGGGTGCCGGTAGATCCGGCTGATGTTGCCCAGGTAATGGCACTCGATATTTTGCCGGATGATCACGAATTGATTAAACATCTGAAAGACAGATTGTTTGGTTCCTGGGAGATGAATTGGGTGGCATTTAACCAGCTGGAAGGTGCGGATCTTGGGAAAACCTGTGCTGCTGGGCGATTGCCGTTTTTCTTTTATCCACATGCTGAAATTGATGGCAAGCAACAGGATAGCCTGGAGCCTCAGACTTTTTCTTACAAAATTACATCAGCACTTTTAGTGGGCACGGGGGCAAAGTTATAACGTGGCAGTTTTATTTAAGATTCAATGATTCGGTGCGCGCTGATTTGTCTGACAGCATCTGTTGAGTGACTTGTTTTGACAGATGCGGCGCGAACATCTCTATAAAGTCATAGATATAATTGCGAATATAGCAGTTGCGACTGATGCCGATGCGCGTAGTGCTTGGCTCAAATAAATGTGCAGCATCGATGGCGCGCAATCCGCTGTCACGTTGAGAATCAAAAGCCATGGATGCGAGAATGCCGACGCCAAGGCCAATTTCTACGTAAGTCTTGATTACGTCGGCATCGATTGCGGTGAGTGCCACATTGGGTTTTAGCCCTTCTGCCTCAAATGCCTGGTTGATCTTGGATCGACCGGTAAAAGCGAAGTCATAGGTGACAATATTGTATTGCGCGATCGCTTTCAGTGTGAGTTCGCCACCCGTTAAAAGCGGATGCTGCGGGGGTACGACGATAGAGCGGTTCCATTGGTAACAGGGCAGCATGATCAGTTCATCAAAGAGTTCGATTGCTTCTGTGGCGATGGCGATATCTGCTTCGCCTGCCGCTACCCACGTTGCAATCTCAAGAGGACTGCCCTGGCGCAAGGTCAGTCTGATTTTTGGATAATACTCAATAAATCGTTTGATCACGTCGGGCAATACGTATCTGGCCTGTGTGTGCGTGGTGGCAATGATGAGACTGCCACTTTCCTTATCTCCGAATTCTTCACCAATTTTTCTTAGATTATTGGCATCCTGTAACATTTTCTCGGCAATGGACAGAATTGCTTGCCCGGGTTGCGTAATGCTGGCAACGCGTTTGCCGTGGCGAGTAAAAATTTCTACGCCTAATTCTTTCTCCAGTAGCTGTATTTGTCGACTGATGCCTGGTTGGGAGGTGTTGAGTTTCTCCGCAGCCCTGGAAAGATTCAGGCCTTGCCGAGCTATTTCACGTAGATAGCGCAACTGTTGCAGTGTCATTGTTATGTTTTTAATGTATATTTAACTATTATAATAGCATTTAACATTATAAATACTATTTGCTATGCTATGCCCTGATCAAATTAATTTAGAATTTTGGTGATGGCATTACGTAAAAACTCGTTATCGGATAAAATGCCCGGTCTTAGTTGGCTGGCATGATGCGTGCGGCCTTTAACCAAAAATTATTTATTTTATTGGTGATTGCGCCAATGAAAACCAGGGAGAAGTGAAATGGGCTACTTGACTGATCTTGCCGATGATCATGAAATTGACATGTATGAGCAGGCGATGCAAGGAATGTTTGATGGTCAGGTTGATGCAGACCGGTTTATGTCGGCGCGTCTGCAGATGGGCATTTATGGTCAGCGCCAGGAAGGCGTCAACATGGTGAGGATTAAAATACCGGGCGGATGCTTGACATCTGCTCAGTTAGCTTCCATTGCGGATGTAACCGAGCAATATACACAGCATCAAGAAGCCCATATCACAACTCGTCAGGATATTCAGTTGCATTATGTGCCGCTGCAAGATACGCCAAAAGTTATGCGTGTGCTGGCTCAGAGTGGCCTAACCACGCGCGAAGCTTGTGGCAACACGATACGTAATATTACTGCTTGTCCGCTGGCAGGAGTCTGCTCCCGCGAGCATACCGATATCACTGAGCACTTGAATGCTGCGGTTACTCATTTTTTACGTAAACCACTCAATCAACTGATGCCGCGCAAATTCAAAATCAGTTTTTCTGGATGTGAATCAGATTGTGCGCAGGGCATGATTCATGATCTGGGTGTCATTGCGGTTAAGCATGAAGATGGTCGGTTCGGTTTCAAGATTCTGGTGGGAGGCGGGCTTGGGCACAAGCCACATGAAGCCATTGTGGTCGAGCCTTTTATTGAAGAGAAAGATCTGTTTCTGGTAATTGAGGCGGTGCTGACCGTTCATAACAAATATTCAGATCGGATTAAACGTGCTAAGGCGCGTATCAAATTCCTGGTGGACCGGTTTGGTGAAGCAGGTTTTATCGAAAAATATCAGGAAGAATTGGTGCGTGTTAAGGAAGCGCTGAAGGATCAGCCTTTTTATCAGGGGAAATGGCTTTCAGGTAGGACAGATACACCGGTGCCCGGACAAGGTGCGCCCCGGAAATCTATTGAGCAAAAGCAACCGGGTTTACATGTTTTGCCGATCAGCGTCCGCTTGGGTCAATTGACGGTTGCGCAATTGCGTGGATTGAAGCAACTGTTGGATCGTTTCGGACTGCCTGAAATTCGAGCGACTCAGGATCAGAATCTGCTGCTGACGCATGTTCCGCAATCCAGGCTTGTTGAAATAAACTCGGTGTTAACCGAGCTGGGTCTTGGGTTACCTCAGGCAGGTGATGATGTGGTTGCTTGCCCCGGAACATCGACTTGTCGACTTGGAATCACGTCGAGTCCAACGATCGGGGGTAAGCTGTCGGGAGGTAAGCACGATTTACGTATTCGCGTATCGGGATGCCATAATGGTTGTGCCCAGCCCGAGGCAGGTGATATTGGTATTTATGGTGAAGGTAAGCGTATGCACGGCAAACTGGTACCGCATTACCAGATGTACTTTGGCGGTAATGGCATGGCGGATGGTGGACTGGCTTTCAAGGGGCCTTCAGTACCTTCTGCCCGTATCGAGGCGGCTATCGAGCGAGTCCAAAATGCTTTCGATACAGACCGTGGTGAAGCGGAATCCTTTTTTAACTGGACGCGGAACAAGGGAAAAGAATATTTCTCGCAGTTGCTGGCAGATTTGATGGATGTGCAGCCAGAGGATATGCATGCAGTTATTCGTGATCATGGCTTCAATAATGACTTTAAAGTATTGCAGCTTGGTGGCGGGGAGTGTGCTGGTGCCAAACAGGTTCAGATTGGCACAGCCTTTTTTGATGCGGCCAATGAACGCAATTATCGGGATGCATTGAAATTTCAGCGAAAATTGGAAGAATCATTGAAATGCGCAGAAGCGATTACTTACCTGATTGGCCAGGGATTAGTCCAGCTGGTTGGTGGACAGCAACACGAAACGCTTGGTGGGTTGGCGGGTGAATTATTGAATGTGTTGCCAGCCAGGCCTGAGTTGGCGAAGGCGCTGGCGAATTTTGAGCAATATTTCGCGATGTCTGCCGGTGAGTTAACCGATCAGCAATTATCTGACTGGTATGCCGAGGTGGATGACTGGACGAATCAGGTGGCTGATTTTTGCATGGACTTTGATGGGCAACTGGATTTGTACGGATCATTGCCACAATCCCGGCAAGGCGCTGACCGTTCCAGGCAGGCATCACAGCCGGCTTCAGTAGCCTGATTGATAAATCTTGTCTTTCCTGGCCGATAAGAATGAATCGTCAGATGGATGAACCCCTCGATTTGAAGGCACGCGTTGAGCAGTTATGCGTGATGCTGGCTGATATACAGCAACATTACGCTCCGGCTGTCTTTGCCAATAGCCTGGGGGCGGAAGATATGGTGTTGACTGACCTGATTGCGCAGCGTTTTCCGGGTATTTCAATGTTTACGCTGGATACTGGTCGCCTGCCGGAGGAAACTTATGATCTGATGCAACGCATCAGGCAGCACTATGGTGTAACGATTCATGCTTATTTCCCGGACGCAACCACTGTTGAACAGTATGTTGCGCAGCAAGGGCCGAATGCTTTCTATGAGAGCGTTGCGTTGCGTAAAAGTTGTTGCTATATGCGCAAGGTTGAGCCACTCAAGCGTGCTCTGCAGGGAAAAAAGGCATGGATTACCGGGATGCGCCGTGAGCAGACGTCGACTCGCGAGAACCTTGAATTATCCTCGTTTGATGAGGTGCATAACCTGCAAAAATTTAACCCGTTATGCGAATGGTCAACCGAGGAAGTATGGCATTATCTTAAACAGCAGTCTGTTCCATATAATACATTGCACGACAGGTTTTACCCCAGCATTGGCTGTGCTCCATGCACCCGAGCAGTAACACCCGGAGAAGATGTTCGTTCCGGGCGCTGGTGGTGGGAGCGTGCCGATACCAAGGAATGCGGTCTGCATGTCAGGAACACAAATACACCACATGAATAGTAAGGGTAACTAAATTAATCGAATGAATAATCGATCTTTTACGCATCTGGATGTTTTGGAAAGTGAAGGCATTCATATCATGCGCGAAGTGGCAGCAGAATGCGCCAATCCGGTCTTGTTGTTTTCGGGTGGCAAGGACTCCGTAGTGTTATTGCGGCTGGCAGAAAAGGCGTTCCGTCCTGGTCGTTTTCCTTTTCCGTTGATGCATATTGATACCGGCCATAATTTTTCTGAGGTGATTGAGTTTCGTGACCGTCGCGCAGCCGAGCTGGGTGAGCGTTTGATTGTACGCAGCATGGAAGACTCTATCCGGCAGGGGCATGTTGTTTTGCGTTCCGAGAATCAAAGTCGCAATCCTTTTCAGTCTGTTACGCTGCTGAAAGCAATTGAGGAATTCAAGTTTGATGCGTGTATTGGCGGGGCGCGTCGTGACGAAGAAAAAGCGCGCGCTAAGGAGCGTATCTTTTCATTCCGCGACGAATTTGGTCAGTGGGATCCGAAGAACCAGCGTCCCGAACTCTGGAGCATTTATAACACCAGAACACATCCTGGCGAGAATGTTCGGGTGTTTCCTATCAGTAACTGGACCGAGCTGGATGTATGGGAGTATATCGGACGGGAGCAGCTTGAGGTTCCGTCGATTTATTATGCACACCAGCGCGATGTGATTCGTCGGGATGGCGGGCTGATGCCGGTATCACATCTGGTGCAGCCTAAACCGGATGAATCCGTGGAAAATATCATGGTGCGGTTTCGTACCGTTGGAGATATGAGCTGTACCTGTCCAGTAGCTTCCGTAGCGCGCAATGTTGATGAAATTATCGCCGAGACCGCCATCACGCGCATTACCGAGCGTGGGGCTACCCGTATGGACGATCAGACTTCCGATGCCTCAATGGAATTGCGCAAGAAAGAAGGTTATTTCTGAGAGGTCGCGTTGCGGTACTTCTACACATCGTTCGGGTACTATTTCAAAAAATCTAGTTAAGGCTGTTAAATGTCAGTAATTGATTCAATCCGACTCGAACACGAGCAGGCTAAGTTGTTGCGTTTTATTGCGGCAGGTAGCGTGGACGATGGCAAAAGCACGCTAATTGGCCGTTTGTTACATGATTCAAAATCCATATTTGAAGATCAGTTAACGTCTATTGAGCGTACCTCTAATAAGCGCGGCATGGAGAAAGTGGATCTGTCGTTGTTGACAGATGGCTTGCAGGCCGAGCGGGAGCAGGGTATTACCATTGATGTTGCTTACCGTTATTTCACCACGCCAAAACGAAAATTTATTATCGCGGACACGCCGGGTCACGAGCAGTACACTCGCAATATGGTGACAGGCGCTTCCACCGCCAATCTGGCGATTGTGTTAATCGATGCACGCAAGGGCTTGCTGACTCAGTCGCGACGTCATGCCTATCTTGCCAGTCTGGTGGGCATTCCTCATCTGGTGGTGGCGGTCAATAAAATGGATCTGGTTGATTATTCCAGAGATGTTTTTGAGCGGATTTGTGCTGATTTTGCGGAATTTTCTAAAGCATTTCCATTTCGTAGTGTCGAGTATATTCCGATGTCTGCGCTGGTTGGGGATATGGTCGTCGAGCGTGGCGACAGGCTTGGCTGGTATCAAGGGAAAGTGTTGCTGGATTTTCTGGAAAACGTAGATATAGATCATGACTTTAATACGGATGATTTTCGTTTTCCGGTACAGTGGGTGTGTCGGCCACAGACGGAGGAAATGCATGATTTTCGCGGCTATATGGGACGGATTGAATCAGGTTCGATTCAAAAAGGCGATTCAGTAACGGTTCTGCCGTCTGGCCTGACTTCACGCATCAAAGAAATATTGCTGTATACCGATTTATTCGCGGAAGCCGAGGTACCGCAATCTGTCACTCTTACCATTGAGGATCACCTGGATATTTCGCGTGGTGACATGCTGGTCAAAACCAGCGAACAGCCTGGTGTTGCCAAAGAATTTTCTGCCATGCTTTGCTGGTTGGCGGAGCAACCGCTTGACCCGGCGCGCAGATATATCATCAAGCATACGACCCGGATGCTCAAGGGGTTGATCAGTCAGATCAATTATCGTGTCGATGTCAATACAATGGCGCATGAAGCAGCCAATACGCTTGCCATGAATGATATTGCTCATGTTTCGATGAAAACGCAACAGCCAATTGTATTTGATAGCTATGCAAATAACCGTGCCACAGGCAGTTTTATTGTTATCGACGAGACTACGAACAATACTGTTGGTGCGGGCATGATCTGCTAAAAAATATTTACAGGGCGCTTCCGAAAAACCATTGTTTCGTTACCATACAGTATCTTGTCAGAAACTTTGGCTTATTCGAAGCGCATGACAGGTTGATAGTATTTTTCTCGCTTAACCAACTCTTTATGTTCTGAGAACGATCGCATTATGAATCCAACAGCATCAGCAAGCAACCAGCATATTCCGTTAGACAAAATTACTTTTAAACCTGGATTTGATTTTGATTTTGCAGATTTGTACGATCGTGAAGGGTTGGTCAGGCTGGATCAGGTGTTCTGTGAATTTTTACAGGTGGCAGACGCTGATCTGCACACCAGGCTGTCGCATGCGCGTCAATTTCCAGATGCACTGGCACCGAAAGATGAATCTGCATTACTGATTGATGCGGCGCCGTGGCTTGAGGATTTTATTGCAAGGTTGTTTGGTATCGAACATGAAGTACTTGCGCTCGCGGAAAGGCATCATATACTGGCGCCCATTTATTTTTGCAAACGTCAGTTTGTGCAGCGGCGGGCTCGGACCAAGGTAAGCGAAGAACTGCTGGCTGCCATTGATGGCGTTGTTCTCGAAAAAAAGCTGGAAACTCTTTTCGACGAACCCTTTAGCGAGCTGGTTTTTGCGCGTCATGTTGCTCAGTGGATGGAAGATGAGGCAAATCATGTTGCCGAGCTTGAGGACGCGCTTCATTACGCAGCTTGGGCGCTTCGTGCACCTGCCGGGCAGCAGCACACCCGAGATGGCGTGCTGTTCAAATCGCCAGCCAAGACCGATCCATACCACTTATTGTCGCTGGTGACAGAGAATCGCGATGGTTATATTGTTCACAAGCTGAATCACTTGCGGCACCGTGAAGGCTTCTCGCTGTTGACCGACGCAGGCACTGATCTGGTCGGCGCTCTGGATGAAACCAATTATTGCATCTGGTGCCATGAGCAGGGTAAGGATTCCTGCTCGAAAGGATTGCTGCAAAAGTCAAAGGAGGCTGATTCCCCTCCTGTTTTCAAAAAGAGTGAGCTCGGGGCTTTGCTGGCTGGTTGTCCGCTGGAGGAACGTATTTCAGAATTTCAAAAACTGAAATCACAGGGCCTGGCGGTCGGTAGTCTGGCGATGATTGTGGTAGATAACCCCATGTGTGCTGGAACCGGGCATAGAATCTGTAATGATTGTATGAAGTCCTGTATATATCAGAAACAGGAGCCAGTCGATATTCCTCAGGCAGAAACCCGCACACTCAAGGATGTACTCGAATTACCGTGGGGTTATGAAGTCTATAGCCTGTTGACACGTTGGAATCCCCTGAATTTACGTAGACCTTACCCTAAAGCGCCCACCGGTAAAAAAGTGCTGATCGTTGGCATGGGACCAGCTGGCTACACCCTGGCACACCATTTGATGAACGAAGGCCATGCAGTAGTTGGGGTGGATGGTCTAAAAATAGAACCGTTGCCACCTGAAATTTCCGGTGTGGACGCAACCGGTGCGCGTGTTCCCTTTGTACCGATTCATGATGTAGAAACGTTACGGGAGAATCTGGGTGAACGCTTGCCGTCGGGGTTTGGCGGTGTGGCTGAGTACGGAATTACCATACGCTGGGATAAAAATTTCCTCAAGCAGATTCGTTTGCTGCTGGAACGGCGAGCCGAATTTGCGCTGTTTGGCGGGGTGCGTTTTGGTGGAACGCTGACGGCAGATGACGCAATGGCAATGGGATTTGATCATATTGCGCTGGCTGCGGGCGCGGGCCGTCCAACGGTGTTGAATCTGCCCAATGCGCTTGCTAGAGGCGTGCGTGCGGCTTCCGATTTCTTGATGGGTCTGCAGCTGACCGGAGCTGCACAAACCGATACACTGGCGAACATGCAGTTACGCTTGCCGGTGGTGGTGATTGGCGGTGGGTTGACCGCGATTGATACGGCAACCGAGGCACTGGCCTACTATCCAGTGCAAGTCGAAAAATTTTTGCATCGGTATGATGTTCTGGTGGCTGAACAAGGTGAGGCGACTGTTCGTGCCGGGTGGGATGAAGAAGAACGGATACTCGCTGATGAGTTTCTGAATCATGCGCGCGCGCTTCAGGCCGAGCGCGCGCAGGCGGCAAGTGAAAATCGCACGCCGCGGATTGCAGAGTTGCTGCAATCCTGGGGCGGGGCGACGGTTGCTTATCGTAAGCGTTTGATAGACAGCCCTTCTTACACGCTTAACCATGAAGAGGTCGAAAAGGCTCTCGAAGAAGGCATCTGGTTCGCGGAAGAACTTTCACCGGTGCGTATTGAGATAGACCGGTGGGGACATGCCGAGTCGATTGTGTTTTCCAGCACGACCATGGATGAATCCGGGGAATGGAATGCCTCGCAGGAAACCAGCCTGCCTGCCCGCGCTATTCTGGTGGCAGCCGGCACGCAGCCCAATACGGTGCTTGCCAGAGAAGACGAGAAAAATTTTAAACTGCATGGCCGTTATTTTGCTGCCTGTGATGAACAAGGCCAGCCGCTGGAAGTACACCAGGGGAATCCAAAACCCGAGACAGCCGCGGTGTTGCTGCATCGTTTTGACGATAACCGTTTTATCAGTTTTTTTGGTGATCTGCATCCCAGTTATTCCGGAAATGTAGTCAAGGCGATGGCAAGCGCCAAACAGGGATATCCGGCAGTAAGTCATGTGCTGGAACGTGTGACACCTGCTTCAATACAAACAGCGCCCCAGTTTTTTAGTGAACTGAACCGCCAACTGCGTGCTACCGTGCACGAAATCATCAGATTAACTTCTAACATTATAGAAGTTGTCGTGCATGCGCCACTCGCTGCTCAGCATTTTCGTCCGGGGCAATTCTATCGTTTCCAGAATTTCGCATCGTTATCGCCCAAAGTTGACAATACGCGTTTGGCCATGGAAGGCATTGCGCTGACTGGCGCATCGGTAGATGCCGATAAAGGACTGATTTCATTGATTGTGCTTGAGATGGGTGGGTCAGCAGATCTCTGCAGGCTGCTTAAGCCGGGAGAGCCGGTCGTACTGATGGGACCAACAGGGGAGCCAACGGAAATCAGGAAGGACGAAACAGTGGTTCTGGTTGGCGGCGGACTTGGAAATGCGGTACTGTTTTCGATTGGCGCGGCCGCGCGGGCAGCCCACTGCAAGGTATTGTATTTTGCCGGTTACAAAAAACTGGCGGATCGTTATAAGATTGCTGAAATTGAGGCGGCTGCGGATACTATCGTATGGTGTTGCGATGAAGCGCCGGGATTTGAGGTGACCCGACCGGGGGATATGAGTTTCGTTGGAAATATCGTTCAGGCAATGGTCGCTTATGCAGAGGGTACACTCGGCTCGCAATCCATATCGCTGGGGGCAACTGATCGAATGATCGCAATCGGCTCTGATCGAATGATGGCGGCGGTCGCAGCGGCACGTCATCATCAGCTGGCGCCCTATCTGAATCCCGGTCATTTCGCGATTGGTTCGATCAATTCCCCCATGCAATGTATGATGAAGGAAATCTGTGCGCAGTGTCTGCAGCCGCATAAAGATCCACAAACCGGCGAAATTACTTATGTCTTTTCGTGTTTTAATCAGGATCAAGCGCTGGATCGCGTTGATTTTGGTGGTCTGGCCGCGCGTCTGCGCCAGAACAGCCTTCAGGAGAAGCTGACCAGTCGCTGGCTGGCACGTTGCTTGCATCATTATGTTGGCGATTAGCTGATGTATGGTAACGGGCTCTGACGGGCGAATCCGGGTTCCTTCAAATTAGTTATGATTTATAATCAGCTTCTGCAAAAACTGAAGCGTGGGTGTGATCAACGGTTGTGACGACACTCAACAATTTTTAACCAACCTGGTAGAGTAAAAAGGGAGAGTATTCATGGAGATAGGCATACCTGCCGAAACGCGTGCGGGGGAGACGCGTGTGGCGGCCACGCCCGAAACTGTCAAGAAATTTACCGCAAAAGGTTTGCATCAGGTTTTTGTGCAGGCGGGTGCGGGTGCGGGTGCCAGTATTCTGGACGAAGCCTATCAGGAGGCCGGTGCGACAATCCTGTCCGACGTATCCCGGCTATATTCTCAATCCCGGATTATTCTTAAGGTTCGTGGTCCACAACCCGGGGAACTTGCACAGATACGCAAGGATGCAATATTGATTGGGCTGTTGTCACCACATGATGCTGATAGAATCAGTGCATTGGTCAATCATGGACTGACAGCATTTGCCATGGAGCGACTACCCCGTATCTCGCGTGCACAAAATATGGATGTTTTGTCTTCACAGGCCAATATAGGTGGTTACAAGGCGGTGATAACTGCAGCCAATATCTATCAGAAATTTTTTCCGATGTTGATGACAGCTGCCGGTACGGTTAAAGCTGCTCGGGTGCTGGTGCTGGGAGCAGGTGTGGCTGGATTGCAGGCCATTGCAACTGCCAAACGGCTGGGTGCGGTCATTGAGGCATTTGATGTTCGCCCAGCGGTCAAAGAGCAGGTTGAAAGTCTGGGGGCAAAATTTGTGGAAGTTGCGCTGACCGATGAAGAAAAGGCCAAGGCTGAAACTGCGGGAGGTTATGCAACCGAGATGTCGGAAGATTATAAACGACGCCAGGGGGAGCTGATTCACGAGCGGGCCGCTGCTGCCGACGTGATTATTTCCACGGCCTTGATTCCCGGACGTCCTGCACCGGTTCTGATCAAGGAAGAAACAGTCAAAGCGATGAAACCTGGCTCGGTCATAGTCGATATGGCTGCGGAGGCGGGTGGAAATTGCCCGCTAACCGAACTCGACCAGATCGTGGTCAAGCATGGCGTGCACCTGGTTGGCATTGCCAATCTTCCGGGGTTGGTCGCGGCTGATGCCAGCGCACTGTACGCTCGTAATCTTCTGAATTTCCTGAGTCTGCTGTTGGATCCGGAAAGTGGCGAGTTACGTATCGACCGGCAGGATGAAATTATCGCTGGCAGTCTGGTCTGCGCAAATGGCGAAGCTCCAAAGTAATACTCTGGTTGAATCAGCAATTTTGAATTAATTTATGTATAAAAGGAAAGCACATGATTGGCGAAATTGATCCTACGATCATTCATCTTACTGTGTTCGTGTTAGCAGTGTTTGTGGGCTACCACGTTGTATGGAATGTAACCCCTGCATTACACACACCGTTGATGTCGGTAACCAACGCCATTTCCAGTATCATCCTGGTCGGCGCCATGCTGGCAGCAGGTTCCGCCGAATCGGACTGGGGAGTATGGTTAGGTGCGGCAGCGGTGGTGTTGGCTTCCGTCAATGTGTTCGGTGGTTTTCTGGTGACGCAGCGAATGCTGGAAATGTTCAAGAAAAAAGACAAAAAAGGAAGCGCTTAAATGTCTGCTAATTTCATTGCACTGGCTTATCTGGTTGCCGCTGTATTTTTTATTCTTGCCCTAAAGGGGTTAAGTTCACCGCTGCAAGCCCGGCGCGGCAATTTTTTTGGAATGGTGGGCATGGCAATTGCCGTGGTCACAACCCTGACTATTACCGCGAACTGGATGTTGATCGTGGGATGTATTGCCGTTGGTGGCTTGATCGGATCGGTTGTCGCTAAACGTGTTCAAATGACCGCCATGCCGGAACTGGTTGCTTTCATGCATTCTCTGGTGGGACTTGCAGCGGTATTTATCGCGATTGCCGCAGTTAATAATCCTGTTTCGCTTGGGTTGCCGGAAGTTTTACCAACCGGAAGCAAACTGGAATTGTTTCTGGGTACATTTATTGGTGCCATGACCTGGTCTGGTTCCGTGATTGCCTTTCTGAAACTATCAGGCCGTATGAGTGGTGCGCCGATTGTATTCAGCGGCCAGCACCTGGTGAATTTATTGCTGGCAATCGTGATGGTGGGGTTTGGATTGTGGTTCTTCTTTAGCGAAACGACTAACTGGACAGCATTTGCTGCCATGACGGGAATTGCTTTCTTGCTGGGGTTCCTGATTATTATACCGATTGGTGGCGCAGATATGCCGGTCGTTATTTCCATGCTGAATTCCTATTCTGGATGGGCTGCAGCCGGTATTGGATTTTCGCTTGGCAATCCCATGCTGATTATTGCTGGATCGCTGGTGGGTAGTTCGGGTGCAATTCTTTCGTACATTATGTGCAAAGCAATGAATCGCCCATTCCTGTCGGTTATTCTGGGAGGTTTTGGTGGTGAAGCAGCTGACCAGTCAATTGCCGATGGCGTCCAGAAAACCTATCGTAGTGGCAGCGCGGATGATGCGGCTTTCCTGCTCGGCAATGCAGATAGCGTGATTATTGTTCCGGGATATGGACTGGCCGTTGCCCGTGCGCAACACTCGGTGAAAGAATTGGCAGAAGCATTGCACAAGAAAGGAGTCAATGTGCGTTTTGCGATTCATCCAGTGGCGGGTCGGATGCCGGGTCACATGAATGTCTTGCTTGCTGAAGCAGAAATCCCCTATGAGCAGGTGCTGGAGATGGATGAAATCAACAGCGACTTTTCAACCACCGATGTAGTGTTAGTATTGGGTGCCAATGATGTTGTTAATCCGGCGGCAAACGTGCCAGGCAGTCCTATCTACGGTATGCCTATTCTGGACGCGCATAAGGCGCGCACAGTCATGGTGGTTAAACGTAGTATGGCGGCTGGCTATGCCGGATTGGATAACGATCTGTTCTATATGGATAAAACCATGATGGTATTTGGAGATGCCAAAAAAGTAGTAGAGGGCATGGTCAAGGCATTGTGAGGCTGAATAGTCGCCGTACTGGGATTGGTGAGACTGGATGCTACTTTAGCAGGGTGTATTGTATCTGCTAAAGTTTCAATCCTTGCTTGGTTGTTTTCTGTATTTGAGGAGGAGTCGTTTCAGGTTGCACCCGCGCACGCAACCCGGATAAGTGACGACACGTACCGCGCTGTACAAAAAAGCTCATCTGCTTTGATTTAATTGAAATTTCCCCTGGTTTTCTTTGTTGAAATTAAGCGTAATCCGTTGCGCTTAATTTCAATTAAAAGTAATTGGGCAGAAGCTGTTCAGATGTATTCAAGTAAATTTACAGGATATTTGATTATGCCATCTGCCCCCCATGTATCTGGGCTGCTATGGCTGCCCAGATAACCGTAGCTGGCAATAATTGGCGTCATTCCTGCAGCGCGGCTTGCTTGCACATCACGTATGTCATCACCAAGATAAAGGCAGTTCTGTGGCGGGGTGTTGATTTTTCGACAAGCTGCTAATAACGGTTCTGGGTGGGGTTTGCAATAATGAGTGTCATCACCGCTGACAATGACGGCGGCACGTTGCTTTAGTTCGAGTGCCTGTAAAAGGGGTAATGTAAACCGTGAAGGTTTGTTGGTTACGATTCCCCAGGAAATTTTTCTTATTTCTAACTCGGATATGACTTCCAATATTCCCGGGAAGAGCTGCGTTTCTTTGCATAAATTCCTGGTATAAATGGCGAGAAATTCTTCGCGTTTCGTTTCATATTCACTATCGGTAGACGCAATTCCAAAACCCAGCTTGAGCAGTCCTTTTGCACCATTTGATGCTTCAATGCGTATCTGCTCAATTGAAATAGGTTTTTTGCCATGTAATGCCAGTTGCTGATTCAATGCATAGCCAAGATCAGGCGCTGTGTCGGCGATGGTTCCATCCAGATCGAATAATACGGCGCGAATCATGAGTCAAGCTCGGAATACCATAATGTAGTTGACACTCGTATCATTTTCCAAGGCATAAACTTTGGTAATGGGATTGTATGTCATGCCAATGATTCCTGCATCCGTTAGCCCAGCGCTTCGTGCCATACGGGCTAGTTCGGCCGGCTTGATGAATCTTGCGTATTCATGCGTGCCGCGTGGTAATAAGTTGAGAATGTATTCCGCGCCGATAATCGCGTAAAGATAAGACTTGAGATTGCGGTTTAATGTGGAAAAAAATACCCATCCATTGGGTTTCGCTAGTCGTGCGCAGGACTGAATGACGCTAGCGGGGTTAGGAACATGCTCCAACATTTCCATACAGGTAACGATATCGTACTGGTGAGGGTACTCGGCTGCCATCGATTCCACGGTTATTTTTCGATAATCCACGTGATGACCACTTTCGAGTAAATGCAGTTTCGCCACTTTTAGCGCTTTATCGCTGAGATCGATTCCCGTGACGACCGCACCTCGGGTTGCCATCGCTTCAGACAAAATGCCGCCCCCGCATCCAACATCGATGGTATTTTTTCCTTTTATGTGAGCGATATCGTCGATATAGTTTAAACGGAGAGGATTAATCTCATGTAATGGCTTGAATTCACTTTGTGGATCCCACCAGCGGTGAGCCAGTTGACTAAATTTTTCCAGCTCAATGGGATCCGCATTTATTTCATTATTCTCTTTCATATGATTTGCTTTCCTTAAAAATTAGCTGACAAGATGTTGTTGCCAGTATTTTACCTGCTGCATAATGGCCGTTTCATCGAGCGTGGTAAGTTTGCCTTCATCGAGCAACAGGCGCCCATGGACCCAAACATGGCTGACCTGTTCACGTCCTGCTACGTAGACGAGATGAGAGATAGGATCAAAACAGGGCGATAGCGACAATGATGAAAAATCAACAGCTGTGATGTCAGCGGCTTTACCGGGCGATAGGCTACCTGTGATGTGATCCAGACCCATTGCCTTGGCGCTATTCAGTGTCGCCATCTGCAATGCCTGGTGAGAAGTCACTATCTCGGCGTTGTGGCTCACCCCTTTTGCAAGGAGGGCCGTTAAACGCATTTCCGAAAACATATCAAGACGATTGTTGCTGGCTGCGCCATCGGTGCCAATACCAATATTTATTCCCTTTCGAAGTAGTTTCTCGATGGGCGCGATGCCACTGGCGAGTTTGAGGTTGGATGACGGACAATGAGCCACATGCCCGCCACATTCATGGAATAGTTCTATTTCAGAGTCATTCAGATGGATCATGTGTGCGGCGATCAAATTGGGGCTGACAAGGCCAAGTTGATGCAGCCGCGTTAGTGGGCGAATGCCATGTTCCGTCAGGTTGTTTTTAATTTCATCCCCGGTTTCATGTAGATGCATGTGAACAGGTAATTGCAGCTGTTCTGCCAGAACCATGATTTTAGTAAGAGTCTGATCATTAACTGAATAGGGTGCGTGTGGAGCCAGACAAAAAGTGAGCAAAGGCCGCTGTGAATAATGATCTCGAACTGCCAAACCTTTGTCTATATAGTCATCAGCATCACTTGCATAAGCACTCAACATATCAATGACAACCAGACCGATTCCGGCCCTGATGCCACATTCCAATGCGACATCGGCGGTTGTCTGTGGAAAAAAATACATATCGTTAAAGCAGGTGATTCCTCCTTTGAGCATTTCCGCGCAGGCCAGCATGGTTCCATCCCGTACAAAACCGTGATCGACGTACTTGGATTCTGTGGGCCAGATATAATTTTTGAGCCAACTCATCAACGATAGATCATCTGCCATCCCGCGCATGAGTGTCATGGCGGCGTGGGTGTGCAGATTAATCAGGCCAGGAATGACAGCATGGTTGTTGAGTTTTATATGATTGGATGAGTAATAACGAGAATTGGCCTCATTGCTGGGTAAAATGGCTTCAATTAGACCATTGTTAATTGCTATGGCATGTTCCGTCAGAACACCTTCGGTTTCTACTGGGATGATCCAGCGCGCTTCAAGCAATGTGTCAACACTACATTTATCCATAGAACGATAATGCCTCAAACAAAAAAGCCCTGCACTATGGCAGGGCTCTTTGGTTAGCTATTGAAGTATCAAATGTACTATCGGGTTCCGGCTACTTCTATTTCAACACGGCGATCCGGTGCCAGACAATTAATCAGATCTCGCGTTGCGCGGGTACCTTTGCAGGTATCTCCAGTAACAGGATTTGCTTCGCCTTTTCCGTCAGTAAATATTTGATCGGGATTGATTCCGCGCGAAACCAAGTGGCTTTTGACTGCCTCGGCACGTCTGACAGAAAGTTTTTTATTGTAGGTTTCAGAACCAATACGATCCGTATAGCCAACAGCAATAATCAGATCGTAATTCACTCCCTGGAGGTTGCCAGCAAAATCATCCAAGGCTTGTTGCCCTTCTGGTTTCAATATGGCTTTGTCGAAATCAAATAAGGCATCAGCAGAAAAAGATACCTTTTCTGGCTCAACTATGGGTGCAGGTACTGGAGCCTCTACAACTTTTTCAGGCTGACTAACTAAATCTGGATCACATTCATAAATGGCCATCGCGGGTGTCCAGTAACCGGTGCGCCAGCATAGACCTGTTGAGTTTCTTGCAACGACACCGTTATCGTCAACAGTGTAACCTTCTGTTTTTTCAGCATTGCTAAGGCCCTGTCTGTCGGTCACGCCTATTTCGGAGTGTGCCATAGCTACGCTGGAAAACAATGTTGGAATAATGACCGCACCGATCAGATATTTCTTTGTTAACATAAAATTTTTCATGCTATTGTTCCTCTATGAATAAAAAATCTTTTCCCAATCATCATATCGCCACCCTGAGATCAGGGGTGGCATGATTCGTTTCTTGTCTTAGTCCACAAAACACTTTTATAAGCATCACTGGTGCGGATTATGGTTTGATCCATTCATTTTTGTCAAATACGAGTGTTGTTTTTTTTGCACACTGTGGCATATTTCTGGTCAGAAAAATAATGACTACATTATGTTGCTTTCATGGATACAAGAGAGTGTTGATGTTGTGAAACAAAATAACCTTCTTGCAGCAATTTTTGCAAATAATCTAAATTACTCATATGGTGCGAATGTCGCTGTGAGTGATGTTTGTCTGCAATTGAACCGAGGGGATATTCTGGGATTTCTTGGGCCGAATGGCGCAGGTAAAAGTACGGTCCTGCGCATGTTAACTGGTAATCTGTTTCCAGTCAGTGGCGATATACAAATTTGTGGAGTAGATTTACTGTCTGCCCCTCTTTCTGCGAAACGGCGCATTGGTTATTTGCCGGAAATCCCGCCGCTTTATAAAGAGCTGACTGTGAATGAATATTTGCGATTTGCCGCAGAATTGCATGGTATTCCTAAAAAAATGCTGGTTGAGGCGGTAGAAATTGCAAAAAATAACTGCGACCTGGCTAATGTGGGTAGAAAAATTATTGGCGTATTATCGAAGGGTTTTCAGCAGCGCGTTGGGATTGCGCAGGCGATTATCCATCAGCCGGAAGTGATCATCCTGGACGAGCCAACTGCAGGACTGGATCCCAATCAGATACAGAAAATACATCAGTTGTTACTGTCGCTCCAGCAAAAGCACGCTATTATTTTTTCGACACACGTTTTGTCAGAGGTTGAAAATATCTGTAACCGCATACACATATTGCATCAAGGTAAAACTATGCTGGATACCGGAATCAACAGCCTCAGGCAACAAAATCAGAAACTTGATAGCCTCTTTGAACAGTTGACGCAATCAGATTCAGCCACCGGGGATCGGGCATCGTGCTGTCAATAATCTGCAAAGAGATGCGATTGCTGTTTGTTTCATCGTTGGTATGGACGTTTCTGACGCTGACACAACTGGTATTAGCCTGGGTCTTTTTGGGGCGACTCGATACTTTTCTTGAGATTCAGCCGCAGTTGATGCAGCTTGCCAACCCACCGGGTATCACAGAGGTTATTGTTTCCCCGGTTTTTTCAGTGGCCTCAATCGTGCTATTGATGGCGACCCCTATCATGAGCATGCGCATGCTGGCTGAAGAAAGGCGCAATCAGACATTAGTGATGCTGTTGAGCGCGCCAGTTTCTCGATTTGCAATTGTATTGGCCAAGTTTTTTGTGCTACTGCTATTTCTGTCTACCCTGCCGCTACTAATTGTTATTTTGTCACTCTTTCTGTTGATGGGTGGCACATTAGATTTTGGTTTATTACTAAGTAATGTTATCGGCTTGATTCTGCTGGCAGGCTGTTTTGCTTCGCTGGGTCTATATATATCCAGTTTGACCGCACATCCCGCTATTGCGGCACTTGGTAGCTTTGGTGCGCTGCTCTGTTTCTGGATAATCGATATGGTGGCACTCGACTCCGATAGCATCATCCATTATTTTTCTCCGTTCAGGCACTATGAGTACTTCAACCTGGGAATTATTGACTCTGCAAGCGTCATTTTTATGATGCTTTTCATGGTTGTTTTTCTGGCATTGACGGTGCAAAGATTGGCGAGTATGCGCTAGCGGAGGATGGGATATGAAAGAAGATAACAATGGGCGACGACAATGGCGTAGTCGCTGGCAGCTGGGTTTATTGCTTGTCTCGATTGGCATGATTGGCTATTGGGCGGTACAACAGCGTATTCATTGGGATATAAGTCAAAATAGCCGCAATAGCCTCAGTCAAACCAGTATTGATATCCTGCAGGTGCTCGACAAACCGGTAGAAGTGACCGTCTATGCAACCAGGCAGGATCCCAGGCTTGGAGATGTTCGTGGCATCATTAGTGGGTTTATTGCTAATTATCAAAGATTTAAACCGGATATCAATGTGTCTTTTGTTGACCCGGCAGAGCATCCCCAGCAGGCGCTGGCTGCAGGTGTCAGATTAAATGGCGAGCTGGTCGTGCATTATGAGGGGCGGGAAGCAGGGCTCACCTCAATCAATGAGGAAGCCTTTACCAATCTCTTGATGCGCCTGGTTCGCCCACAGAGCAAGCAATTAAAGGTGTTAACTGGTCACGGTGAGCGCAAGTTCGATGGCGTTGCCAACCGTGATCTTGGTGATTTTGGCGGGAAACTCGCCGCCATTGGTTTTACAGTCAGACCCTATAGCTTGATGGATGAGGGGGTAATGCAGGAGAGTGGCGATATTCTGGTTATTGCGTCACCACAGATCGAGTTACTTGCTGGTGAAGTTGATCAACTGATCGATTATCTGGAAAAGGGTGGGAATATGCTATGGCTGGTGGATGGCGGTGAAGAATTGTACGGCCTGCAGCCACTTGCCGAGATACTGGGAATTGGTTTTGTCCCAGGCGTAATTGTCGATCCACGGGCAAAACAGCTTAATGCCCCGCTTACCTTTACCCTTGGGGCTGGTTATCAGCCACACGCAGTGACCCGGCAATTTGATTTAATTACCGTATTTCCCTTTGCGCGTCCATTGGTACTGGAAGAAAACCCACAATGGCAACGTACTGTGCTGGTCGAAGCCGCTCCACAAGGATGGGTCGAGACCGGAACGATTACGGATGAACCCACGCTTAATGCGGAAGTAGATGCCAGTGGGCCATTTAGTATCGCTGTCGCGTTAAACCGCATCATGGATGACCGGGAGCAGAGAGTAGTTGTCGTGGGTAGCGGTTATTTTCTCGCGAATACCTATCTGGGTAATGGCGGTAATCTTGATCTGGGTGTCAATATCGCTAATTGGCTGGCGGGCGACGAACGTCTGATTACTATTCAGCCACGAGCCACAAT
The DNA here is from genome assembly GCA_016703745.1 of Nitrosomonas sp. Classification (NCBI taxonomy): domain Bacteria; kingdom Pseudomonadati; phylum Pseudomonadota; class Betaproteobacteria; order Nitrosomonadales; family Nitrosomonadaceae; genus Nitrosomonas; species Nitrosomonas sp. Next base: position 29,787 of record JADJBK010000006.1, read on the forward strand.
TGATCATCGCCTGGCGCTCAGTCAGTCCGAATTAAATTTCATCACAATCGTGACATTGGTCGGATTGCCACTGCTGTTTATAATCGGTGGAATAGGGATCAACTGGCGACGTAGGCGAGGATGATGGCTCTCAATTCCCATAATCTGGCCATCCCAGCCTGCTGGTGATACAACGTTTCTGAAAAACATGCCGGAGCTACCAGAAGTCGAGATTACTCGACGTGGGATCGCAGCACATCTCACCGGTCAACGTATTACTGGGGTAACGGTACGTAATGCCGCGCTGCGCTGGCCGATTACATCTGAAATTTCATCGTCTTTACCCGAGCAGCAAATTCACTCAGTTACACGGCGCGCCAAATACCTGTTGCTCCGCTGTGATACCGGTACGTTGATTATTCACCTGGGTATGTCCGGCAGCTTGCGAGTGCTGCCGGTAAACGTGCCACATCAGGCGCACGATCATTTTGAACTGCTGCTTGGCAACGGCAATATTCTACGTCTGCGCGATCCGCGCCGCTTTGGTGCCGTACTATGGTGGCCGGAAGATATTTCACAGCATCCACTGCTCAAGCGTTTGGGGCCGGAACCGCTGAGTGAGGATTTTACTGCGGACAGGCTTCATAATGACATACGTAACCGCAGCATCCGCATTAAACAAGTGGTGATGAATCAGCATATTGTCGTTGGAGTCGGCAATATTTACGCCAATGAAGCGCTTTTTCATGCTGGATTATCTCCATTGCGTCCCGCCAGTCAACTTGATTGTCAACAGTGCATGCGTCTGGTAAATGCTATTAAAAAAACACTGACCAGTGCAATCACTGCTGGCGGCAGTACCCTGCGCGATTTTACCGACAGCGCAGGCCGCCCCGGTTATTTTCAGCAACACTATCAGGTGTATGCCCGCGCCGATCAGCCCTGCCTGCGATGTGGCACAGGTATTCAGAAAATCATACTCAGCCAACGCGCAACCTTTTTCTGTCCCCAATGCCAGCCTCAATCCACCTTCCCATTTCGGGAATCAAAAAAATGAAATAGATACCCTGTTATCTAATAGTTACAGCTTTTCCAGCAATGCACGCTGAGCGCTGAATTGCCGGTTTCTTCTGGATGTTTTACGTTTGTAGTAGCCCTCACCATTCATCTCCCAAGCCTGGGTATTATCCCGTAGATAAGGTTTTAATCCTTCTGTGATGACCCGTTTTTTCAGGCGTGCATCGAGTATTGGGAAACACACTTCGACCCGGCGGAAAAAGTTACGGTTCATCCAGTCCGCACTGGCAAGATAAACGTGATGCTGGTTGATATTCAAAAAGTAGAAAATACGGGAATGCTCCAGAAAGCGTCCGATGATCGAACGCACGCGGATATTATCGGACAGACCGGGAACATTGGGACGAAGCGCGCAAGCTCCGCGCACAATCAGATTGATTTTGACGCCAGCACCAGATGCGTCATACAGTGCCTGAATGACCATCGGCTCCAGCAAGGCATTCATTTTGGCGATAATGACGGCTGGTTTTCCGTTGCGCGCATTTTCGGCTTCCTGGTTGATGTGATGAAGAATCTGAGTATGCAGGCTGAAAGGAGATTGCCAGAGATGTTTCAGCTTGCTCGCTTTTCCCAATCCGGTTAGTTGGAGAAAAACTTCGTTGATATCCGAGCAAATTTCTTCATGACTCGTCAGTAAGCCAAAGTCGGTATAAAGGCGGGCAGTACCCGGATGATAATTGCCGGTACCCAGATGCGCATAGCGTTTTAACTGACCGGACTCACGTCGGATTATCATCGCCATCTTGCAGTGAGTCTTGTAACCAACGATGCCATAGACAACATGGGCGCCCGCATCTTCGAGGCGATCTGCCCAGTTGATGTTGGCTTCTTCATCAAATCGTGCCAGCAGTTCCACGACCACGGTTACTTCCTTGCCGGCGCTGGCGGCGGAGATCAAGGCTTCCATTAGCGTGGAGTCAGAGCCGGTACGATATACAGTCTGTTTTATCGCGACGACATCCGGATCGGTTGATGCCTGCTTGATGAATTCAATAACAGGCTGAAAACTTTGAAAGGGATGGTGTAGCAGGATATCGTGCTTGCGCACTATTTGAAAAAAATCACTATCCTTCTTTTTCTGTGTCGAGAACGGGGCGCCGGGAATAAAGCGGGGAAATTTCAGATCGGGGCGGTCGATAATGTCAAAAATCTGAGTAAGCCGTACCAGATTAACCGGGCCGTGCACCTGATACAGATCTTCTTTTTGCAGGCAAAACTGGTCAAGCAGGAATTCTGTCATTCCAGGCGAACAGTTATCTGCAACCTCCAGTCGGACCGCATCACCAAGATGGCGTTGCGGAAGTTCACCCTGCAATGCGATGCGCAGGTTCTTGATTTCTTCTTCATCAACAAACAGATTGCTGTTGCGGGTGACCCGAAACTGGTAGCAACCGACCACCTGCATGCCTGAGAAAAGCTCATCTACATGTGCATGGATAATAGAAGACAAAAACACGAAGCTGTATTCATTCCGACCGATCTCTTTGGGCAATCGAATGACACGCGGCAGGATACGTGGTGCTTGCACGATGGCCGTGCCTGAATTCCGGCCAAAGGCGTCTTTGCCCTCCAGCGCCACGGCAAAATTGAGGCTTTTGTTTAAGATGCGCGGAAAGGGATGAGAGGGGTCCAAGCCAATGGGCGTCAGCATTGGCATCAGTTCGCGTTGAAAAAACTGCTTGATCCACTCGCGCTGGTTTTCATTCCAGGTGGTGCGACGGAGAAAGTGAATACCATTACTGGCCAGCTCCGGCAGAATGATTTTATTAAAAATCTGGTATTGATGAGCGACCACCTCGCGCGTACGTGCAGTAGCAAGCTCAAGAGCCTGGAGGGGCGGCAGGCCATCTGGGCCGAATCCTGGTGTGTCGAGCTTGATCTGCTCTTTCAGCCCTGCGATACGAACTTCAAAAAACTCGTCAAAATTGTTGCTGACAATGCAGATAAAGCGCAATCGTTCCAGCAAGGGCACATTGTCTTCTTCTGCCTGAGCCAGAACCCGACGATTGAACTCTATCTGACTCAGCTCGCGGTTTAAAAATAACTTATTCACGCTGAGAACAGGTTTGCTGGCAGTGATTACGCCGGATTCATTCTCGGTCATAGTGCATTAACCTGGTTAAAAATAGACCGATATTATGAAATTCAGGTTACAACTTTATGAATTGGGTGGGATGTAACCTGCGGGTTGGTCTCCGCCTTGACCAAAAAAATAGGCTTCCATCTGTTCGGCGAGATACTTCCGTGCCTTAATATCCGCCAGACTCAAATGCATTTCATTGACCAGCATGGTTTGATGTTTTACCCATTGACCCCAGGCCTGCTTTGAGACATTCTCGTAAATCCGTTTACCCAGCTCGCCGGGATAGGTCGGAAAATCCAGTCCCTCTGCTTCAATTCCCAGTTTGATACATTTAACCAGTCTGACCATTATGAATTCCTGCAAAAGTGGATTATTTGAGAAGGATGGGTTGGGTACCGGTTGAGTCGAATAGCGTGGATGCAATTTGTCTGGCAGATCTTTCGCTGGTGAAAGGACCAATCAATACCTTGTATAAACCATCAGTTTTGTGAATACGCGATAAATAGGCAATGGTTTGAAGTTCCGCCTGTAACTGCGATTGAAATTGGTCAAGATAATTCTGGGCATTTTCTGCTGCACCGAATGCAGCAATTTGCAGATAAGTTGCTTCGTTATCACTGGAATGCATTACGGTTGATGTGGGCGGGGCGGGTTGAACGTTGACGCGACCGACAGACGACTGATGAGGGAGAATAATTTCGACTTCGACCGGTGCGCTGCCATTTGCCAGCATGTTGAGTTTATGAGCGGCAACATAAGATAAATCGATCAACCGATTATTCAGAAACGGTCCGCGATCATTGATACGTACGATGACAGACTTTCCATTCTGTAAGTGAGTAACCCTTACATAGCTCGGTATAGGCAGAGTGGGATGGGCGGCCGTCATGGCGTACATATTGTAAATTTCTCCAGAAGCGGTATTTTTACCGTGAAATCGCTTTCCATACCAGGATGCGGTGCCACGCGCCCGGTACGGCACCAGTTCTGTCATGGGTGTATAGGTTTTGCCCAAAGCGACATAGCGTTTCATATTGGCGCTGCGCAATGGTTCCGCCTTGGGAACCGCATTGGCAACCGTATCAAGGTGAATGGGCGGATTAGCCGCCGGGCCGTCGTCGAGATAATAGCCCCCACCTCGTTTACTGGTGTGTGAGGGTTGGTTTTTGGAAGTGCCGGATTGTTTCGGGGATTTTCCGGTGATCGTGGCAGTGCTGCTGCAGCCTGTTAGATAGAAAACGATCGACCACAGAATGAACCAGGATAAAACCAGTCGCGAGTGACTTGAATGAATTTTTGCAGTAGACATATTTTCTATTAGGTTCTAACCAGTTTAGGGTGGGTGTGAATACTCATCAGGATACCAAATCCAAACAGAATAGTGACCATTGAGGTTCCCCCGTAGCTGATGAGTGGCAACGGTACGCCGACGACAGGTAGAATGCCGCTAACCATACCAATATTGACAAAAATATACGTAAAAAAGGTAAGTGTGATCGAACCTGCGACCAAACGGGTGAAGCGGGTGGGTGCTTTGGCCGCAATGACAAAGCAACGTCCGATAACCACCAGATAAAGCAATAATAGCAGGCCGTTACCAATCAATCCAAATTCCTCTGAGAATACCGAAAAAATGAAATCCGTGCTGGGCTCGGGGAGGAAATCCAGTTGAGATTGAGTTCCTTTTTGCCATCCTTTTCCTGAAATGCCACCCGAGCCAATGGCTATGCTGGACTGGATCGTGTGATAACCTGCACCGAGCGCATCTTGTGAAGGATCGAGCAAAGTCAGTACCCTTTTTTGCTGGTAATCATGCATACCAAACGTCCAAAGCAGGGGCAGGCTAATGGCTAGCGTAACCGCGAGTGTTGCCAGAATTCGCCAGGAAATACCCGCCAGGAATAAGATATAGAAACCACTGGCGAGAATAAGGATGGATGTCCCCAGGTCTGGCTGCCGGGCAATCAATAATACTGGCAGCAGCAGAATGAGCGCAGCGACACCATGATTGCGCCAGCGCAGAATCAGCCCTACTTTATCCAGATACCACGCCATCATTAGTGGAACTGCTATTTTCAACAATTCTGAAGGCTGAATGCGTGTGATGCCCAAGTTCAGCCAGCGACGCGCACCATTATGGATTTCTCCAAACAGGGCAACGCTGATCAGCAGGGCGATGCCAAGCAGGTACAGCGGCAGGGCAATCCTCATGATGGTCGGGAGCGGAATGTTAGCAACCGTCCACATGACGGCGAGTGCAATGGTCATATTGATCAGTTGACTGGTCATCCTGGTTGTGTTTCCACCTGTTGCGCTATAGAGCACAATCAGGCCGGTCAACATCAACAGAAAGATACCTGCCAGCAGAAAATTGTCGATATAGCGGGTCAGGAAATACCATATTTTAGAGAGGTCAAAGGTAATCATAGTAATGTGAGAGGAGGGTGGTCAGTTATCCTCATTTGACGGGAATTTCCATCGGTTCCGGTAGGATGCCGAGGAAGAAATAATCCATTACTTTACGCGCGATAGGCGCGGCGGTAGATCCGCCCGAGCCGCCGTTTTCAACCAGCACAGTCAAGACGATACGGGGATCTTCAGCAGGGGCGTAGGCAGTAAAAAGCGCATGGTCGCGATGACGTTCATCCAGTTTGCTGGCGACATAGCGCTCGCCCTGCTTGATATTGACTACTTGGGAAGTGCCGGTCTTTCCCGCAAAGCTGTAGGCAGCGCCAGCCGCCGCACGGGCACCGGTGCCACCGGGTAACGTTACGTCCCGCAATGCTTGTTTGACGATATCCAGGTGCGCTTGCTTGATATTCAATTGATACCGGGTATCCACAAAATTATCCTTGATCTGGTTGTGCTGGTGATCCTTGATCTGTTTCACAAAATGTGGCCGGAATGCCTTGCCATTATTGGCGATCAGCATGGTTGCAAACGTCAGTTGTAGCGGAGTGGCCAGATTGAATCCCTGACCGATTCCAACTGAAATAGTGTCGCCAGGAAACCAGCTTTGATTAAAGCGTCTTTTTTTCCATTCAATAGAAGGCAATAAGCCACTTAGCTCACCCGGAATATCAACGCCGGTCAACTGTCCAAATCCGAACTGCTTGGTAAATTCGTGAATGCTGGTAATACCAAGATCGTTGGCCAGCATGTAGTAGTAAGTGTCACACGAAATCACTAATGATTTGCGTAGATCAACGGTGCCATGTCCTCCGGGTTTCCAGTCACGGAAACGATGGGAGCTGCCGGGCAGACTAAAAAATCCCGGATCCCGTATTGTGTAGCCTGGAGTGCGCTTGCCAAGTTCAAGTCCCGCTAATGCCATAAAAGGCTTGAAAGTGGAGCCAGGTGGATAGACTCCACGCAAGGCACGATTGACCATGGGTTTATCAATGGACTCATTGAGCAGGCGCCAGTTATGGTGATCAATACCATCGGTGAACAGATTGGGATCAAACCCCGGTTTGCTGACAAATGCGAGTATCTCTCCATTGGTTGGATCCATCGCGATCAATGCGCCACGAAAATCTCCGAATGCCTGGATGGCCGCTCGCTGCAGATCAAGGTTGATCGTGAGAGTGAGATCGCTGCCGGCAATAGGTGGAACTCGCGACAAGGTGCGCACTGGGCGGCCAACGGCATCGGTTTCAACCTGTTCGATCCCGGTTATGCCGTGTAGATCGTTTTCGTAACTTTGTTCGATACCCATGCGTCCGATATGCAATCCTCCCCGATAGTTGTCCATCTGGTTGTTTTCACCCAGTTGCTTTAAATCCATATCATTGATGCGGTTGATGTAACCAATGAAATGAGAGATGGATTCTCCTTCGGGATAATGCCGTAACAGACGTGCTTTGACTTCGACACCGGGAAAACGAAAGCGGTTTTCGGCGAAGCGAGCAACTTCAATATCCGTTAAGCGGGATCGTATGGGGATGCTCTTGAAGCGGGTATTTTCCCGTTTCAGTTTTTTGAAGCGATTGTGGTCTTCCGGAGTGATATCTATCAATGTGGCGAGTTGATTGATGGTTGTGTCAAGATCATCAACCTGATCAGGGACAATTTCCAGTGTGTAGGCCGTGTAGTTTTGCGCCAGTACGATGCCATTGCGGTCAAATATCAGTCCGCGATTAGGGGTGAGTGGGAGTATATGGATACGGTTGGCTTCTGCAAGAGTGGTGTAATGTTCGCTGCGTATAACTTGCAAATAGTAGAAGCGCCCAAATAGTACGCTGAACAGTAGCAGCACGAAAAATACACAAATGACCAATCTGACATAGAAATTGCGTAATTCATGTAAGTGGTTATGTAATTCAACCCGTTCGTTCATAACTCATCTGGATTGATTTCCTGTTTTCTCAGGCTAGTCAGCGTAATGGCAATGAATGGCCATATTAATCCTCCTGACACACTTCTGAGCAGGATATGCCAATCTGGTAAATAGGTGCCCGTCAGCATGCCAATAAGTAACAGTATGATTTGTGACAGTAACAACATCCACAAGATGGCGGGGATTTGCCTGAATACGCTAAACATGCGCAAGCGTCGATAAAACAGTAGTGCGAAGAAAGTGAGCAGGCAGTAGGCCAGTGCATGTTGCCCCATAATGCTGGCAGTCACGACATCCATGATAATTCCACTGACGAATGCAAGACTCATGCCGGACTGGCGTGGCTGATGGATGTTCCAGTAAAGTACCGCGAGGGCAATAAAATCTGGGCGAACCAGTAGAGTGATATTCTCCGATACCAGCAGGTTCAGCATTAACGCTGCAACCAGGCTCAGATAAATCAGGGGCCTGCTGGCAGAAAGGTGTAACTCCTGTTCGAGTAAATTTTCGTGAAGAAACGCTTTATTGCTGGCTGGCTTAATTGGCATGTAAGTCAGATATTTCAGCGGGCTGAGTGATTCCCGGAGGCAAATCTACCAGCACCAGTACGTGTCTGTGGCGGTCTACGCCGGCAACTGGTGTGCAGAGGATGTGCGCAAATTGCATAGATTTATCATGTTCGATAAGAGTCACGCGCCCCACAGGTAATCCGGGAGGGTAAACCCCGCCAATGCCTGATGTTACCAACAGATCTCCCAATTGAATATCTGTATTAACCGAAAAGAACTGTAATTCCAGCTCATTGTTACGTCCAGCACCACTAATTACCGTATTGATAGCGTTACGAGCAATCTGTACCGGGACGGTATGCCCTTTGTCAGTAATCAAGGTGGCTTCAGCCGTGAGGGGATAAACCTTGGTAATTTGTCCGATTACGCCCAGATTATCAATGACGATATGTCCTTCACGGATGTCGCTCAAACTTCCCTTGTTCAAAATGATTTTGCGATTGAACGGGTTGGGGGGGGTGGACATAATTTCAGCCAGAACCGTCCTGAACTGGGATTGTTCGGTGGCGCCCAGTAATGCACGCAGATGCTGATTCTCGGCAGTAAGAGAATGTAATTGATGAAGTTTATAACGATTGATGAGATGCGCTTGTTTAAGTTGCTTCACTTCTTCAAGAAGGTTGAAGCTTGCAAAATGGTACTCCAGTCGGTGATAAAGCTGAAAGGGGGCGTAAGCTAATTTTTGTAATGGAGAGACAACCAGCCCAATAACCCGTCTAAACTCGGAGATATGGTCGGTGTGCTTGTCTGCAAGCATCAAAAAAACGGATAACAATGCATAAAGGAAAAGTCGTGCAAGTGGACTGGGGCCGGATATAAAAAACTGTGGTGAAGTAGACATGCAGCTAAAGCGGATTGATCATCGCCGGGGGCATTTCATCAGTTCCAGGAAATTTGGCAGACTGAATGATACTAAAAATTAACGAAAAAAATCTGCAGTCAGGTCGCAACGACCCGCCTGAAGAAGCAGACGACTTAGCCAGAAGGGCGTTCAATAGTCTCTGGCAAATATTCCTATGGAATGATCCATGTTTTCCAGGGCGATCCCCGCGCCGCGCACTACACAGGTGAGCGGGTCGTCGGCAACAATTACTGATAACCCGGTTTCCTCCATCAACAGTCGATCAATATCACGTAACAGGGCGCCACCACCGGTCATAACCATTCCCATCTGTGCAATATCAGAGCCAAGTTCTGGTGGGGTCTGTTCAAGCGCAGTCTTGACCGCATCAACGATATTATTCAACGGTTCGGTCAATGCCTCCAGGATCTCATTACTGGAAATGGTGAAGCTCCTGGGGATTCCTTCGGCCAGGTTGCGTCCGTTGACCTCAATTTCACGGACTTCAGAGCCGGGATAGGCCGAACCAATACTTGCCTTGATGGTTTCCGCAGTGACTTCACCGATCATCATGCCGTAGTTGCGTCGGATGTAATTGACGATCGCTTCATCAAACTTGTCTCCCCCCATGCGCACGGAACTGGAATAGACGATGCCCCCCAGTGAGATAACTGCAACTTCAGTTGTGCCGCCGCCAATATCGACCACCATCGAGCCAGTGGGGGACTCTACCGGTAACTCAGCCCCTAGTGCTGCAGCCATAGGTTCTTCGATCAATTCCACCTTGCGCGCTCCTGCACCGTAGGCGGCTTCCCGGATTGCACGCCGCTCCACCTGGGTTGAGCCACAAGGTACCGAAATGACAATGCGTGGATTAGCGGAAAATAGCCGCTGCGGACGTGCTTTACGAATAAATTGCTTGAGCATTTGCTCGGTCAGGGTGAAATCGGCGATCACTCCATCTTTCATTGGCCTGATCGCCGTGATATTGCCTGGTGTTCGCCCCAGCATCTGTTTCGCGGCTAGCCCTACCTCCTGGATCATACGCTTGCTGCCTGGGCCGCCTTCCTGGCGGATAGCCACGACGGATGGTTCGTTGAGCACGATGCCGTGACCACGTAAATGAATCAGCGTATTAGCCGTTCCCAGATCGATGGCCATATCGGTCGAAAAATAATTACCCAGGAAATTGTTATTTAGGAAATTAAGCATGTTGGGAGTATTTAAGAGTAGGGCTATTTATTTGGAATAATTTCAGAACCTTGGCTGTTTCATGCAGATAAATTGAAAATTATAATCCGACCTATGCCGAAGACAGGGGCGACCAATATCCAAGTTAATTATAGCACTTTGCCATATGAAGCTGGGGAGATGCTGAGGTGCATCAATTTGTTGCATTTGCACTGTATGTAACGTCAGGTCACATGCCTGCGGCAGATGTGGAATCTCTGGTGTTATTCCTGTTGATTCATTTGCCTTATGATGATCTATACGTGACTTGACACTACGATGCGCTTCCGCACGTTGCTGGATTCTATGCTGTCGTCAAATCGGCAGACTCTTCTTTATCAGTGGCAGATGTGGCTGCGCGTTTGAAAGATAGGAGGGCATTAAGCACGCAGGTTTCCTCACATAGGCATTCTTATCCAGCCATCATTGGTTGCGGCTGTTTTCAGCATGGTTGATTATGGCGATTAGCTGAACGTATTCTGCGTTTTTCCTTTGGATCAATTGCCAGTGGACGATAGATTTCCACCCGGTCATTAGCTTGCAATATTGTTTGCAGGCTGGCGCGTTTTCCAAAAATGCCGACAAGCTGCGCTGTGCAGTTTCTGTCCAGTAAAAATTCTTCAATACCAGATAGCGCGATTGCCTGCTCAATTGTTGTGCCCGCAGCGACCTCAAGTTTTCTCAGGAACTGGTGCTGAGGAAGCGCGCAGGCAATCTCAATTGAAATGTGAGTCGATGGATTAACCGGTTGTGCCATAAACTGCTTCCGCTCGCGCAACAAAAGCTTCTACAAAATTGTTGGCAATCAAATAAAAAACCGGGCCAACCACTTTTTCCAGCAATTTGTGCGAGAAGGTGTAATGCAGGCTGAATTCAATTTTGCAGGCATTATCTGAGAGAGGTATGAAACGCCAGTGCCCATCGAGTTTCTCAAAAGGTCCCTCCAGTAGCTCCATCTGGATCAATTCAGGTGGTTTTCGGGTATTTTTGGTGGTAAAGCTATGTTTAATATGGTGATAATTGATATTAATCGTGGCGTGCGCCACTCCATCATCTTGCATCTGCATGGAAGCGCCAGAACACCACGGTAGAAAAACCGGATAATTTTCTACGGTGTCTACCAGATTAAACATCTGTGCCGCAGAGTAACCTACCAGCACGGATTTTTCTATTTCAGCCATACATTAAATTACCTTTTGCGAATAGTGTTAAACAAAAAGAAACTCAGAGCAAATTGCAGCGCAACCTTGTTCGACCATTTTTCAGCTTGTGCTAAAAACTGCTACACTAAACGAAATTTTTCCAAAAGTCATATTCCTTTTCCTTGTGCAGGTTTTCGATGAGCATTGCGCAGAATAAAAAAGCCTTTCACGATTATTTTATCGAAGAAAAACATGAAACTGGCTTGGTACTCGAAGGCTGGGAGGTCAAGGCCATTCGTGCGGGACGCGTTCAATTGAAAGAAGCTTATGTTGTTATTCGGCGTGGTGAATTATTTCTGATCGGTTGCCACATTAGCCCTTTGTCTGCTGCGTCTACCCATATTCATCCGGATCCAGTCAGAACGCGCAAGCTATTGCTGCACGCCGCTGAAATCAGCAGACTTATCGGCAATGTTGAACGCGCCGGTTATACCCTTGTGCCGTTGGACATGCATTATAAAACAGGTAGAATAAAACTGGAAATTGGTCTGGCAAAGGGAAAGAAACAGCATGACAAACGTGAGAGCGAAAAAAATAAAGAATGGGAGCGTGACCGGCAGCGTTTAATGCGCATGCGCCACAGTTCTTGATTAATAATTAATTTTGACACCCATGCATACCACCTCACCCGCCATGAAAATATCCACAACCTCAGCTCTGCCAGGACGTCAATCTACCGCCATTGCTGTCTGGTTACTGGTTTGCTGTGCACTGGTTTTTGCGATGGTTATTGTCGGTGGAGTAACTCGATTAACCGGTTCAGGGTTGTCGATTGTCGAGTGGCAGCCTTTAATTGGTACTATTCCGCCGCTCTCTGATCAGGATTGGACAGTGCTGTTTGAGAAATACCAGCAAATTCCACAATACGAACTGGTGAATAAGGGTATGTCGCTGGATGCATTCAAGGGTATATTCTGGTGGGAATACTTTCATCGTTTGCTTGGGCGGTTGATTGGAGTGGTCTATTTTATACCCCTGGTTTATTTCATCGTGCGCAAGCAAGTTGATCGAGTACTCGGTCTCAAGCTGTTCGGTATTTTTGTACTGGGGGGGCTGCAAGGATTGATGGGTTGGTATATGGTAATGAGTGGTTTGTCAGATAATGTTCATGTCAGTCAATACCGGTTGACAGCCCATCTGGGATTGGCATTTGTCATCTACGCTGCCATGTTCTGGGTAGCAACCGGGTTGTTATCATCGAAATCAAATGTAAGCAGTGATGCCAGCAATGCAGACTCTACCAATTCTCCGGTTAAACTGCGCCGTTTCTCGCTGGCACTGACCGGGCTGATTTTTATTATGGTGCTGTCTGGTGGATTGGTGGCCGGGATCCACGCCGGCAAGGCCTACAATACCTTTCCACTGATGGATGGTTCTTGGATTCCACCGGCCCTGTTCGTGCTTGACCCTTGGTATCGGAATTTTTTCGATAATATTACAACGGTGCAATTCGATCATCGCTTAATCGCCTGGATGCTGATCTTTTTAGTGCCCTATTTCTGGTTCAAAGCTATCCGCACGATAGCCTTGTCGTCTTCTGCCCGTCTGGCATGCCACTTATTCCTGCTCGCATTGATGATACAGGTGGGGTTGGGAATTACCACTCTGCTGCTAAAGGTCCCGTTAACCTACGCTGCTGCACATCAGGCTGGTGCTGTCCTGCTGTTCACCGCAGCACTGTGGTGTACACGTAAATTAAATGGATAGTGTTTGCGGTCAGTTTACAATTGAAGACAAAGGTAAGGTCACTGGATAACGTACATTTTTCGATGGAAAGAGAGACGCCAGGATTGGGTCGCCGCATGCTGGCTTTATGCTATGAATTCATTCTGTTGCTTGGTGTGTGGTTTGTGGTCAGCGTGCTGTTTCATCTTGCCTTGCGTGACCCCGACGCTGCTTATTTCAGGCCATTGTTTCAGTTTTACCTGCTTTCAATCGGTGGTATATATTTCGCCTGGTTCTGGACACATGGTGGTCAAACACTGGCCATGCAGACCTGGCGGATGAAACTGGTATCGATCGAAGCAACTGGCGATGACCGGGTTACAGCCCAGCAAGCAATCAAACGCTATGTTATTGCCGTCATAGGCATCAGTTTTTTTGGAATCGGATTATGGTGGGCGTGGTTTGATCGTGATCACCAGTTTTTGCATGACCGGTTGGCTCATACACGCATTGTTAAGCACAGCAATTAGTCACAAGGATGTTTCAGGAAAGAAATATCGTAATTTGCCATGAATTGATTAATGGTCGGCACGACTGGTTTTGTTGGTCAGTCACTTGTAGCAAACTTGCGAGAAACGAGGCATTTTTCTATTACTCAGGCAATAGATGACAATCAATACAATACTGGTGATTGATGACTCACCAACAGATCGGCATATCCTGAGCAGAATGCTGACCCAAAGCGGTTATCAGGTGGGAACGGCTGAAAGTGGCGAGGAGGGTGTGCTTAAGATTAAGCAAGATATGCCGGATCTGGTGTTAATGGATGTGGTGATGCCGGGAATCAATGGTTTTCAGGCTATCCGTATGTTGGCGCGGGATGATGAAACACGACATATTCCCGTTATTCTCTGTACCTCCAAGGATCAGGAAACCGATAAAATATGGGGTCTACGGCAGGGAGCCCGGGGGTACATAACCAAGCCGATAAAAATCGAAGATTTATTACAAAAAATTAAAAGTCTTGACTTTTAATGCGAAAAAAAACCAGCATCATGTTGGACTATCAACTGGCATTGAACGCGCAAATTGACAGAATCAATCCGAGCCAACCGACGACTACTCCGGTATTGGGATTTGTGATTGGCAATGATCGCTGGCTTGTTGGTATGAATGAAATCGGTGAAGTATTGCCTGTTCCCAAAATTACACCGGTCTTTCTGACACGCCCATGGTTTCTCGGTATGATCAATGTGCATGGTAATCTTTATGGATTATGCGATCTTGCTCAATTTATCGGAGATGCGCCAACTGGGTCGGATGTCAGAAACCGGGTCATTCTGGTTACTTCACGTCTATATTCCAACTGTGCCATTTTGACAGGCAGTATGCTCGGCATCAGGAGTATGGCTGAATTCACGCTGGTAACAGATAACGAGGATCTTCACCCCTTTGTAATCGGCATCTATCATGATCGACAGGGTCGGACATGGCGAGAGCTGAGTCTTGCCAGACTGGTACGATTGCAATCCTTTTATCAGGTTGCTGAATAGATAAATAACGCTGTCAACTGAAAGTACAATCTTATGCTGAATTCTGTTACAGCCAATGAAAAGGCAAGAACCCTTGCTGAAGCGCTTCCTTATATTCGTCGTTTTCACGACAAGACTATCGTTATTAAGTATGGTGGCAACGCCATGGTTGATGAAGCGCTCAAGCAGAGCTTCGCCAGCGATGTGGTATTGCTCAAGCTGGTCGGAATGAATCCGGTTATTGTTCACGGTGGGGGGCCACAGATTGACCAGATGTTGAAGCGTGTTGGCAAGGAGGGTGTTTTTATCCAGGGAATGCGCGTCACTGACGATGAAACGATGGCTGTGGTCGAAATGGTCCTCGGTGGGCTCGTTAATAAGGAAATTGTCAATCTGATCAACCGGCATGGTGGACATGCGGTTGGATTGACCGGCAAGGACGGAGCTTTTATCCGCGCAAAGCGAATGCTGATGGCGGATCAGGAAAGGCCAGGCGAGTGGCTCAATATTGGTCAAGTCGGAGAGATCGAGAAAATTGACCCATCCTTGATCGCGTTATTGGATAGTCGTGATTTTATTCCCGTAATCGCCCCAATTGGGGTAGGTCAGGATGGGGAGTCTTACAATATCAATGCAGATCTGGTTGCCGGAAAACTCGCTGAGACGCTCAAAGCGGAGAAATTGATCCTGCTGACCAACACCCCCGGCGTATTGGATAAAAGTGGCAATCTGCTGACAGGTTTAACTGCAAGCCGAGTCGATGAACTGTTTGCCGATGGCACGATTTCCGGCGGCATGCTTCCAAAGATCAGCTCCGCGCTTGATGCTGTCAAACATGGCGTCAAATCTTGTCATATCATAGATGGCCGGGTGAAACATGCCTTGTTGCTGGAGATTCTGACCGATGAAGGCGTGGGCACTTTAATCCGAGCAGATGAATGATGCCATTTCTGATTTGCCTGATCAGTTGGATGTTATCTTTTGATAAATCAAGCGATAAGCCAGCGCACTTTTTTTCCAGCTGAAGTCCTGGTGCATGGCATTGCGTTGCAGGCTGCGCCATAATCGGCGATTAGTGTAGGTAGTCAGAGCACGCTCAATTGCGGCCAGAAAAGATTGAGGGGTCATGACATCAAAAACAAACCCGCTGGCGGTCTCGTTGGCAATAGTTTTGGTCGTCGTATCTACGACAGTATCCTGTAGCCCTCCTGTTGCATGGACCAGCGGCAATGTGCCGTAGCGTTGGCTGTACATCTGGTTCAAGCCGCAAGGTTCAAAACGGGACGGCATCAGAAAGCAGTCAGCACCCGCTTCGATCTGGTGTGACAGCGGCTCATGGTAGCCAATACGGACTGCAATATTGTTTGAAAATGCCTGCTGTAGGGCGATCAACTGATTTTCCAGTGCAGTATCTCCACTGCCAAGCACAACCAGCTGCGCAGACCATTTCTCCAGCATGGGAGCAATCTGCAACAATAGATCGTAGCCTTTCTGGTGACTGATACGGCTGATGGCAGCAAACAGGGGAATGGAAATATTGGCTTCCAGTCCGAGCGATTGCTGCAAGGCGAGCTTATTGGCAGATTTGGCGGCCAGTGTTCTGATCGAATAATTTTTGCAGATATAGGGGTCCGTCTGTGGATTCCATACGGCTGTGTCAATCCCATTGAGGATACCGGACAGATTATTTCGGCGTTCAGACAATAATCCCTGCATACCAAAACCCAGGGTTGCATGCTGTATCTCCTCGGCGTAGCTGGGGCTGACAGTAGTAATGTGATCAGCATAAAAGATACCTGCCTTGAGGAATGACATATTTCCGTAATACTCAAGCCCGTGCATGCTCAGGCTTTCTGGTGGCAATCCAAGCCTGTTGACCTCTACGGGTGGGAAGCAACCCTGAAAGGCCAGATTGTGTAGCGTCATGAGACTGGCGGCTTTTTTTCCATCATGAAAATGTAGATAAGCTGGTGTCAGTCCACTCTGCCAGTCATTACAGTGGACAAGCTCAGGTATCCAGGTCAATGGACTGGCGTCACTTGCCAGCAGGGCGCCGATTTTTGATAGCAGACCAAAGCGAAGGGCATTATCCGGCCAGTCTTCTCCGGTAGAGTCGCTGTAAGGGCCGCCTGCCCGTTGATATAATTCCGGGCAATCTATGAGATAGACGGGAATATGAGCGTTTGCATTAACCTGTAGTCGGGATGCAATCAGCGTGGTAGCGGGGAAATGCGGTGGGAGATTGAATTCGGCTAGTTTACGCTTCGTTTCCAACCCGGATAACACAGAGGGGTAACCTGGTAATAAAATACGGACATCGATGTTGAGATCGTGTAGTGCTGCAGGCAGCGCAGCACTGACATCGCCGAGCCCCCCGGTTTTGCATAACGGAAAAATTTCAGAGGTGATGAACAGTACGCGCAATTTGGGGCGAGAAGAAGCATTCACGGCAATCAAGCTCAAAAAGTGCGTATTGTAGCGAAATGATTATTAGCGTATCGCACCAATTGGTTGTCAGGAATGCTGCAATCTAACGGCCAGCACATCACACTTGGCGTAGTGTAGTACGCCATTGGCGGTGGATCCCAGCAGCAGAGCCAGGCCATGTCTGCCATGTGAGCCTACGACAATAAGATCGACATTTTCCTGCTCGGCAATCCGAACAATTTCCTGTTTGGGTTCGCCCCACACCAGCCAGCGCTGCGCAGGCTCGATTGCCATTATCTCACTCAGTTTATTCAGCCTTTCTTTTTCAGCTTCAAGCATGGCATAAGCTGTTTTTGCGTCAAGAGGAATCACGGTTCCATAAGGAGTATCCGGCATGGGAATATCGTCCAGCACGTGAATGACGCTCACTTTGGCATTTGTTAGGATGGCCAGACTGCGCGCCTTCTGCAGAACGTAATCATCTTGATCCGAAAAGTCTACTGCCAGTAAAATATGCTGATAGCCAGTCATAATAGTCACATAAAACGTGAATTTAAAATAAGGTAAATGCAGTAGAGAAGCAAAATAAGGTGGCAGTAAAAACTTCAGATACACTTCAGTCTCTCCCAGATACAGCCTCAATCAATTTTCTACCACTCATGAAAAAATGGGATGCAGGGATTTCAGTATTGCGGCATCCAGATTGTCCAGTATTTTTCTTGAGTTCTGTATTCTAGGGCAGGAATGAGGGTGCCGCAAATCTTGACGTATATAATGGCGGATTAAGCTGCTTTTCGCTGGTTTTTCATGATTTTCCTTTGAGATATTCATGGGATACTCGGTTAATTGATAATAATACCTATTATTTTTATGTATCGAGAAACATCAGATTCAGGAAAATTGCAGCATGTGGTTTTATCCCGGCTATTATCAGCTAGTCTGGTAGTCGTTAGTATTGGTTTGTCTGGATGTGCATCTTATCAATCAGATTCGGGGGGTGTTGGCAATGTTAAGACTGCTCCTGTCCCTAAAAGAATAACGACACGCTGGCCGAGCCAGCGCGTCGTTATTCCTGTTCCGGAAAGAATGCCGACGGTTAAAGTGTATCAGCATGAAATTGTTAGATTAAAGCAGTTATTGGCTGAAAAGGATAAACTCATCCAGGGCCAGGCCGCCAAAGAACAGAATCCGTTGCAAACCCAGGAGCAGGTTTTACGGGGCCAGGCAAGTGGTGTTGATCAGTCGAAAGGTCAGCAGTATCGACTTGCCACGAAACCTGAAACTGCCTCCAAAATTGCTGAAGTTGAAGTTTCATTGAGTATGCTGAAACAGTCTGATGCAGCTACACGCAACCCTTCATTACTAACGCTTGCGCAATCTCTACTTGATGTCGCTCTGCAGGCTTATGAGCGCGCAGATTTCAGTCAAGCTATGAGTTATGCCGCGCAATCTCAGGAATGTATCGAAATGACCGCCAGGTTGACCGAAAAGACATACGAGCAACAGCCGACCGCTGTGGTATTACGTACCCCGCTGCTCTTGCAAACCAGGAAAAAGGAATCGCTGAGAACTGCGCCAGGCAATCAGGCAGACACACAAGGCATGCTGGCACAGAACACCGCTGTAACTGCTACCACTTATCATGGATACTGGTTACGGATTGAAACCCGCGATGGTCGCTCGGGGTGGATATGGAATCAGTCTATTGATGCCAGAGTTAATCCACCTGCCTTGCCTGAGCGATAAAATGAAAATTGAATTGCGACTTCGCTTATTTCCAAAAAAGAACTTTTATGTTTATGTGCGGACACTGGTGATACGGGATGTTAGTAACCGGGTAACCGCGTAACCGAGCGATAGTACAACCGAGGTGAAACGAACGAAACTCAGGTTATCGCTTCCCGCCCAGTATGCTTCCCAGTACGCCGCGAATAATCTGACGGCCAACGCCACTTGCCATGCCGCGAACGACGCTCTTCGCCATGCTTTGTACCAGCCCATCGTATTGCCCGCCACGGGGGCCGGTACGGCCAAACAGGGTTTCGTTGATGATGGTGCCCAATCCTCCTTCAGTCTGGGAGGATTTCGAGTTTGCTGTACCTGCACGAGTATCTGTAGCTCCTGATCTCGCCCGTGTATGTGCTTGCAGCATTTCATAAGCGCTTTCACGATCCACCATATTCTCATACACGTCGGCAACCAGGGAGTTCCGCAGTAGCTGCTGGCGTTGATCTGGCGTGATTGGGCCAAGTTGACTTCCAGGTGGAAGCACGTAGACACGCTCGGTCTCACATGGTCTGCCTTTGGTATCCAAAAAGCTGATCAGCGCTTCACCGACAGCCAGTTCAGTAATAGCCGTTTCGAGATTGAGACCCGCCTTGGGGCGCATGGTTTGTGCGGCCGCTTTAACTGCCCTCTGGTCACGTGGTGTAAATGCACGCAATGCATGCTGGATACGATTGCCTAGTTGACCCAGGACGCTATCGGGGATATCCAGCGGGTTCTGGGTGACGAAATAGACTCCGATTCCTTTGGAGCGAATCAGCCTGACGACGAGCTCAATACGTTCCACCAATACCTTGGGCGCGTCGTTGAACAGTAGATGCGCTTCATCAAAAAAGAAAACCAGTCTGGGTTTTTCTGGATCGCCAATCTCGGGCAGTTGCTCAAATAATTCAGAGAGCATCCATAGCAGAAAGGCAGCATAGAGTTGCGGGGAGTGCATCAGTTTATCAGCAGCCAGTATATTGACCACGCCTTTGCCATCTACTGTCTGCATCAGGTCACTGATATTGAGCATGGGCTCACCAAAAAAATGATCACCGCCCTGTTGTTCTATTTGCATTAATCCGCGCTGAATTGCGCCGATGCTGGCAGTGCTGATATTGCCGTACTCGGTGGTGAACTGCTTGGCGTTATCTCCAATATATTGGAGCATGGCGCGGAGGTCTTTCATATCAAGCAGGAGCAGACCATTGTCATCAGCAATCTTAAACACCAGATTCAGCACGCCTGTCTGGGTATCATTGAGACTGAGCATGCGCGCCAGCAACAGTGGTCCCATGTCGCTGATGGTTGCGCGCACGGGGTGTCCTTGCTCCCCGAAGATATCCCACAGGGTAACTGGGCAGGCTTGCAGCTGAGGTATCGCGATGCCGCGCTCTTGCAAAATAGTGCGGATCTTTTCAGAAAAGCTGCCAGATTGGCTGATTCCGGTGAGATCACCTTTGATATCTGCCATGAATACCGGTACACCAATAGCAGAAAACTGTTCAGCAAGCGTTTGTAACGTCACCGTCTTGCCGGTTCCGGTTGCTCCGGTGATCAAGCCATGACGATTGGCCAGATTGGGTAGCAGCTCGCAGGTAACGGTAGAATTCTGTGCAATCAGCATGGGGTTAATCATCATGTCTATCCTTTGGGCGAAAACGCCAATAGTAATCTATCTATTTGTACTTTCAGTACTTTTGATCATAACTGACCGATTGATCGAATAGCGATGCTGCCAGTTGCAAAAACGCTCAAGAAACAATGCATGGTTACGTGCTAAAACGGCAGTTGTTGCCAAAGTTCATCTATTCGTGCTTTAACTGCGGGATCCATTGCAATCGTTCGTCCCCATTCCCGGGTGGTTTCTCCCGGCCATTTATGCGTGGCATCCAGCCCCATCTTGCCGCCTAATCCCGAGATCGGACTGGCGAAATCAAGGTAATCAATTGGGGTGTTTTCAACAATCAATGTGTCTCTGGCGGGATCTACGCGGGTGGTGATTGCCCAAATCACTTCTTTCCAATCACGAATATCAATATCATCATCGGTAACAATAATGAATTTAGTGTACATGAACTGACGCAAAAAACTCCATACACCAAACATGACGCGCTTAGCGTGGCCAGCATACTGTTTTTTAATACTGACAACAGCCAATCGGTAGGAACAGCCTTCTGGTGGCAGATAAAAATCCGCTATCTCGCTGAACTGTTTCTGCAACAGGGGTACGAAAACCTCGTTAAGTGCAACGCCGAGAATCGCAGGTTCGTCCGGTGGTTTGCCGGTATAAGTGGAGTGATAGAGGGGATTGCGGCGCATGGTCATGCGCTCGATCGTGAATACCGGGAAGGTATCCTGTTCGTTGTAATAGCCGGTATGATCACCAAATGGCCCTTCTACTGCAGTCTCATCGGGATGAATGTAGCCTTCCAGAACAATTTCCGCGTTTGCTGGCACCTGCAGATCATGGGTGAGGCAGCGCGCCACTTCGGTACGGGCACCGCGCAGCAGCCCGGCAAACTGGTATTCGCTCAGGCTATCGGGAACCGGCGTCACTGCTCCAAGAATAGTGGCGGGATCAGCACCCAATGCAACGGCTACGGGATAGGGCTGCCCGGGATTGACCATGCAGAAATCCCGAAAATCAAGCGCGCCACCGCGATGCGCCAGCCAACGCATGATGACCTTGTTGCGCCCGATTACCTGTTGGCGATAGATACCCAGATTCTGTCGAGTCTTGTGAGGGCCGCGCGTTACCGTCAATCCCCAGGTAATCAGCGGGGCCACGTCCTCTGGCCAACAGGTCTGAATGGGTAAGCGAGCCAGATCAACCGCCTCGCCTTCCCAGACAATTTCCTGGCAAACCGGACTGGCAACAATCTTGGGTGCCATATTTAGTACTTGTTTCAGTATGGGCAGTTTTTCCCAGGCATCTCGAAATCCCTTGGGAGGATCTGGCTCCTTGAGGTAGGCAAGTAGTTTGCCAACCTCGCGTAAAGCAGCGACCGACGACTGCCCCATGCCCAGTGCAACACGTTGCGGCGTGCCAAACAGATTACCCAGAACGGGCATGGTGTGGCCTTTGGGATGCTCGAATAAAACCGCTGGGCCAGCTTGTTTCAGCAAACGATCACAGATCTCGGTCATTTCCAGACGAGGGTCAATTTCGATATCGACGCGCTTTAATTCTCCGCGTTGTTCGAGTTGCGATAGAAAGTCGCGTAAATCCTGATATTGCATGAATTACCTTACATATTGATTAATCAGGAAAGTGCTGTATCCAGCGCTATGCCAATAAATACGGTTGCTCCTACAGCGTTATTATCCAGAAACGCTCGGAAACAGCTTGAGGGGTCCCGGTGGCGGATTAATTGATACTGGTGCAGTACCAGGCCTGCTACCATCAGCAAGGCTGCATAGAACCAGATACCACGCTGTGTCGCTAATCCGACATAAACCAGCAGGCTTAGAAAAGCCAAGTAACACAGCATGATGCCTGCTATGTCGAAACGCCCTAACGTAATCGCTGATGTCTTGATGCCTATTTTAAGATCATCTTCCCGATCGACCATTGCGTATTCGGTATCGTAGGCAATGACCCAGAACAAATTAGCGAACAGTAGCGGCCAGATGATGAATGGCAGGCTATTGATCTGCGCTGCAAATGCCATCGGGATGCCGAAGCTGAAGGCAACGCCAAGATACGCCTGCGGCATGGCAAAGAAACGCTTGGTGAATGGGTACGAGGCTGCCAGCAACAGTGCGGGTACCGATAGTAGGATGGTGAGTTGATTCAACGGAAGTATCAGTACAAATGCGCATAAACTTAATCCTGCCGCAACCAGCAGCGCTTCTTTTGGCTGGATCTCACCACTTGCCAGTGGCCGGTTGCGCGTGCGTGCCACATGTGGGTCGATACGTCTATCGGCAAAATCATTGATTGCGCAGCCGGCGGAGCGCATCAATATTGTACCCAGAATAAAAATAAAGAGAATATTGATATCTGGAAGACCTTCAGCGGCCAGCCACAGTCCCCATAGCGTGGGCCATAGCAGCAGTAGAATGCCGATCGGTCTGTCCAGACGCACCAATCTGGTGTAGAGAATCAGTCTTTGCCCGAATGTCATCAATTTTTGTCTGGACATAATAAAAAATATCGAAGTCGCGTGCGATCCATTATGATTATCTTTCAAGGTGATGAATGTTTGGTAGAAAAACCTCTGTAACCATTATGGGTTGTCTTTGCAGGGCGAAAAGTGATCTTCTTGCCCAGAGACAGGTGGGATGAGATCCCAGTTTCCGGCAGGCGCGGTCATGCAATGGGTGGCCGGATTTCAGTTTTTTAAAGGAAAATGTGGTGCGGCGAATCAGGGGATTGCTAAACAGCATCATGCCGAGTGATTGATTGCCGAGACGGCTCAAGCTTCGCCACGCACCTTGTAGATACGCTTTCTTGATAACCGAGTGCGCAAAGACAACCGGCATGTCATCACTGTACAAATATACTTCTCGCACCATCGCCTGTTCCAGCCTGCGCAGATTCATGATCGCAAGTTCATCAATACAGGCGGTTGCCAGTCGCTGGAAAACAGGTTCAACACGAAATTGTTGACAGCGTAGCTGGATGAGTCTGGTAAGTGATTCGCGATGCTGCAGCCACCAGCGGATTTCAGCAGACGCACAAACAGGAACGGGGTGCCATGCCGATGAGGGATCAGTGCTCACGATAACCCGAAATACTGGTCGTCAGGCAAGACAAAAAAGGATGTATCATGTAACAAGATCAAGCGGGCAAACTATCAGAAAGTACAGCAATAGCCTAAATGTCAATTTCAGACCAACGTGGTCTGCACAAGCGTATGTTTTTTGACCGTATCCAATAAAGCCTCGCGGGTGAATGGTTTAGTCAAATATTCATCCGAACCGACCATTCTGCCGCGTGCCCGATCAAATACCCCGCTTTTGCTGGATAACATGACTACCGGTACTTTTTTATATTTCGGGTTTTGTTTGATGAGCATGCAGGCCTGATAACCGTCAAGACGTGGCATCACAATATCAAGAAAAATGATATCAGGATGATGGTCAATTATTTTTGCCATTGCATCAAAGCCATCGTTAGCCAGAATAATTTCACATCCAGACTGAGCGAGAAAAATTTCGGCACTACGGCGGATAGTATTACTGTCATCCACTACCATGACTTTGATACCCGTTAAATCTGTCATCCTATCTGAACTCCCCTGTGTCAGTAATTTTGCTCATGTTGTTCTGGGCGCAAGCATATTTGCATTATCGGAGGATTTTATCCGAAGTGATTGCTTTTCTGCCAGCTATTCACCTGATTTTCTGCAGTCTGGCTGGTCAGAGCTGTCTCATTTACGCCAGAAGGCTGCAGTAAACACAATAATCAATGTGTAAAACTCTAGCCTGCCCAACAACATGGCAAAGCTGCACAGCCATATCTGAAAGTCATTAAGTGAAACATAGGTCGTCGCTGGGCCTATTCCACCCAGACCTGGGCCCAGATTGTTCAGGCAGGCTATTGCCGCTGAGAAGGCGGTAATCTCATCCAGGCCGCTTAATGTGAGAATCAAAGTCATCACTACGATACTGGTCAGGTAGACAAACAGAAATACCAGTACTGCAAAAATAATCTTATTGGAAATGACACTCTGTCCGATCTTGACCGGAGAAACCGCCCGAGGGTGCATGATGGTAATCATTTCTTTAAAAAACTGCTGATAAAGTATGCGCACGCGAATCATTTTAATTCCACCACCGGTTGATCCTGAGGAAGTGCAAAATCCTGATAGAAACAACATCCATAATGGGGCAAATACCGGCCAGATAGCATAATCAGTATTGCTGTAACCCGTGGTTGTCGCGACGGATACCACATTGAAGGCAGCATAGCGCAATGCTTCAATGGGATGGGTATAAATGTCCATTTTCCAGAGATAGCCAGCCAGTCCAATACAACTCGTTAATACGGTAAACAGAAATAGTTTTATTTCGGGGTCGGGCCGATAAGGTGCGAAGCTTTTAGTACGCCACACCATAAAATGTGATGCAAAATTGATTCCCGCAATCAGCATGAATACGATTGCCACCATTTCGATTAATGGCGAATTCCAATAGCCGTAACTGGCGTCATGTGAGGAAAATCCACCTAGACCGAGGGTAGTAAAGGCATGAATGATCGCGTCAAATCCGCTCATCCCCGCCAGCCAGTAAGCGCAGGCGCAAAGCAGTGTCAGGACGGTATATACCATCCATAGTCCTTTTGCAGTCTCCGCAATCCGAGGCGTTAATTTGGATTCTTTCATCGGCCCTGGAATTTCTGCCTTGAAAAGCTGACGCCCACCCACTCCTAACATAGGCAGAATGGCTACTGCCAGTACGATCAAACCCATGCCACCCAACCAGATCATCAATCCACGCCACAAATTGATGGAGTAGGGCAATGAATCCAGACCCGTTAAAACTGTTCCCCCTGTCGCCGTCAAACCTGAGGTTGCTTCAAAATAAGACTTGGCAAAGCCCAGTTCGGGAAAGTAGCTCAGAATGGGCAGCATGCCAAATAATGGCAAGGATAACCACGTCAGCACTACCAGCAGAAAACCATCGCGTATCTGTAATTCGCGTTTGAAGCGACGGGTAGTTAGCCATAGCGCGGCTCCCGTAAGCAGTGTAGTCAACAATGCCTGCAGAAAAACATTCAGTGATGCATCCTGACCGAGATAAGCTGCCATACATGGCAGCAGCATCGTCAACCCGAATACGATGATCAATTTGCCGAGAATATTGACGACCGCCAATAAATGATTCATCGCAAATCGTGGCTATATAAAAGCCACGTCCACCTGAAACAGTTTTTCTACCTGGCGAATCATTTTTTTGTTGACGACAAACATAATGACATGATCATTCTGCTCGATCACTGTATCATGATGAGCGATAAGCACTCGCGGCAAACTGGGAAGTGTGGTAATACTGTGCTTGAGGTTTCCTGACTCGTCGAGCAGCGCATCGTCGCCAGGTATGTCGCGTACAATTGCGCCGATAGTTGCGCCCTTGGGTAACTTGATTTCATCAACTCTGCGGCCAACTACCTGGGAGGCGTTGGCATGACCGTGGGCAACCAGTTCCAGCGCTTCGGCAGCACCACGGCGAAGACTGTGTACAACGGCGACATCGCCTTGTCTGACGTAAGCCAGCAAGGAGCCAATCGTTACTTGTGCGGGTGAAATGGCAATATCGATACCGCTGCTCTGCATCAAATCCACATAGATACCCCGGTTGATCAAGGAAATGACCTTGCGCGTTCCCATGCGTTTTGCCATCAGGGCGGCCATAATATTATTTTCGTCATCATTGGTCAGCGCGCAGAATACGTCCATTTCTCCAATGTTTTCACTTTCCAGTAGTTCTTCATCGGTTGCATCGCCATGCAACACCAGCACATTATTCAAATCTTGCGCTAGTGTTTCGCAAGCCTTGCCATCATATTCAATAATTCTGACCTGATAGGTTTCCTGCAGAGCCATCGCCAGCCGTTTACCGATTTTTCCACCACCGGCAATCATTACCCGCCTCACAGGCTTGTCCATCCGACGCAATTCCCGAAGTACCAGCCGTATGTCGTTTGATGCCGCAATAAAAAACACCTCGTCACCGGCTTCCACAACAGTATTGCCTTCAGGGATAATCGGACGATCATGTCGAAAAATTGCGGCCACCCTGGTTTCAACATTGGGGACATGGTTACGCAATTCCTTCAACTGCTGGCCAACCAGAGGTCCGCCATGGAAAGCCTTAACAGCCACGAGACTGACTTTACCTGAGGCAAAATCCAGAACCTGCAACGCTTCTGGAAATTCGATCAGTTTCTCGATGTAGCGCGTCAGAATCTGTTCAGGGCAAATTGCAAAATCTACACAAAAATTTTCATCGGAGAAGATGAGAGGGTGGTCCAGATACTCACTGGAACGGATTCGTGCGATTCTGGTAGGGGTGTTAAAGAGACTCTTGGCGAGTTTGCAGGCAACCAGATTGGTTTCGTCGCTACCAGTAACTGCAAGCAGGATATCCGCATCGTCTAAACCGGCCTGGGTCAGAATTGAGGGATGCGAGGCATTGCCAACTATAGTGCGCAGATCCAGGCGATCCTGTAACAAACTAAGCCTGCTGCTGGATACATCGACAACAGTAATGTCGTTAGACTCGCCAGTCAGACTTTCCGCAACTGTGGATCCAACCCGGCCAGCACCTAGAATAATAATCCTCAATCGCTAGCGCCTATCCCATCCGAAGCAACGGGTTATCGTAACGGGTGGTTGATGATGCGTGAGCTTTAGAAGTACACTTCAGTGTCATGATGGCTTCTATAAACCGTTTTATTTTCCTGGGAATTGTTTCGGTACTGACCCAGCTGAGATCGGGCAGGATAAACAAGTACAACAGCAGAAGTAAGGTGATGTTTGGGAAGCTTATCTATTGCGGATTCATTTTTCACAGAATAACTGGGGTGACTGATGGGGCTCGAACCCACGACAACCGGAATCACAATCCGGGACTCTACCAACTGAGCTACAGCCACCATATTAAGAGATTTCAAGGGCAGATCATGATTTCTGCCAAACACGGGTAATATACAAAACGCTACCTTTCCCAATCTGGCGTGCCCGACAGGAATCGAACCTGTAACCCCCAGCTTAGAAGGCTGGTGCTCTATCCGGTTGAGCTACGGGCACTAATACTCAAACCGGCTCGACGCAAAATAATGTGCAATCTGGTCGGGGTGGAGAGATTTGAACTCCCGACATCCTGGTCCCAAACCAGGCGCGCTACCAGACTACGCTACACCCCGAAAAGTTGGCTACTATACCTGTATGCCGTGTATGCGTCAAATTCTGCTTCGACCACTCCGGGCTCCACAATGCTGAATTCGGTATTTTGTTATACAATTGCTCACGTTGCCCAGGCGCAAAAAAAGTGGTTCTATAAATTTGATATTTCAGGTAAAAAATCAGCAGAATAGACTGGGCACACAAAAAATTAATTGCGCTGTTTGGTCATAAAAGAAACCGCTAATAATATCAACATGATAGTCGTGTATTACGTGTCATAATTGCTGGCTTTGTTGCAACGTTATAACTAGCTGTATTTTAACTACAAATTAATATTTTTTTGGAAAAGGCGGGGAATTTATGAGAAAAAAATTACAAAACAAATTTTTTACGGGGTTATTCGTTACGGCATTTATGTTGTTGCTATCACTGCCTCTGTCTGCACAGTTGATGCTCGCGCATGAGGGTCATCATGGCGCGGGAGGATGCGTCATCAATTCAGGAGATTTTCCCGTTACAGTCAGCATATACGAAGTTCCCAAAGAAGATATTCCGCCGATGCATTCCTTTTGTGATCATGTTCCTGGTGTCGGAAAAGTCAACGTGACAATCGAAATCTCAGATCTCGATACACGCGAGATTCCGATTGCGGTTCGCCTGGTAATGGATGCGCATGAAGGTATGGATCACGGTGAACATGAATTACTTTACATGCCTGCTGAGCAGTATCTGTCTGGAATTATTGTTGTTTCAACCGAATTTGATGAACTCGGTCAATACTCCATCCTGCTGGAAACCGATGATGGTGCGGGCAATGTAAAAACCGCTGTGCGTGTCCCGGTTCATGTAGGGGGCAGTGGGGGTCATGGTGGTCATGGTGGTGGATTAGGCATGCTGGAGATTATCTTTCTGATTGCTGCAGCGGGAGGCGGAGTCGCTTTTTTCCTCATGCGCAAGAAAAATAGTGACAAGGATCTTGCCAAAGAATCCCAAACCTGATTTTTGTATCTTTTATTAGCAGTGAATTTCATCAGTAACCGGCGGCCAGATAATAAAACTTTTCTGGCTGTGCGGAAGCGGCATCCTGTCGGTATCAGCAGCGTCGTTCACGCATTGAGGAAATCAAGGAAAAAATGATGATTTTTACTCTGTCCTCGCCTTCTTTTGCGCACAACGGGCTGATACCGGCACGGCATACTTGCGATAATCATGATTTGTCTCCAGGGCTGAACTGGATAAACATTCCAGATAAAGCTCTCAGTCTGGTTTTGATCGTTGATGATCCGGATGCGCCCGATCCTGCTGCACCGAAGATGACCTGGGTACATTGGATACTGTACAACCTTCCACCAGCAACCCGTGGGTTACCTGAAAATGTCATGGCCAATGATTTACCTGCTGGCACACTACAGGGGCTCAACAACTGGAATCGGGCAGGGTATGGTGGTCCTTGTCCACCGATTGGAATGCATCGTTATTTTCACAAACTTTATGCGCTCGATATTGTTCTGCCTGATCTGAAACAGCCAACCAAAGCAATGCTGGAAGAGGCTATGCGCGGTCATATCATTGATCGGGCTGAGTTGGTTGGCCTGTACATCCGCCCTGTAAATTGTTGAAATTGCTATCTTTATATTTTGTTTTTTCTAACCCGAGTGGTCGACAGCATTCTGCAGCACACCTGCAAAATTTTTTCGCTCTATTTTCTGTCTATTTATGCCTATTAAATCGTTGATTCGTACTATCCCTCACTATCCCAGAGAGGGAATCATGTTTCGGGATATCACTACGCTACTAAAAGACCCGACCGGATTGCGAGTCATGATTGAGAAAATTGTTGATCGCTACCGTAGTGAGAATATAGACAAGGTTGTCGGTATTGAATCACGAGGATTTATTGTTGCGGCGCCTGTCGCTTATGCCTTGGGTGCAGGCTTTGTTCCAGTTCGTAAGCAGGGAAAATTGCCTGCGGCAACGATTGGTTGTGACTACCAGCTTGAGTATGGACATGATCGGGTAGAAATTCATATTGATGCAATCAATGAAAACGATAAGGTCTTGTTGATAGATGACTTGATTGCCACTGGCGGCACGATGGAGGCGGCTCTGAAACTGATGTTGGATATGAAGGCGGAGGTGGTAGAGTGCTGTGCTGTCATTAATTTACCAGTTGTTGGTGGTGCAGAGCGGTTGCAAAAACAGGGATATAAACTTCATTCCCTGTGCACTTTTGAGGAATAATCCCGATTTCCTGTCATTCGCAGGGATAATTAAAGATAAATTTAAAATGTCATGCTAGATATTCAACTACTGCGTAATGATCTGGAAACGATTACTGCTCATCTGGCGCGTAGAGGATATGCGCTTCCAACAACCGCTTTTGAAACGCTCGAAACCAGGCGTAAATCGATACAGACTCAAGTACAGACATTGCAGGCAAAGCGGAATGCTTCATCCAAACAAATTGGAATTGCCAAGCAACGGGGAGAAGATATTGTTTCCATCATGGCCGAGGTCGCGACGCTTGGTGATGAGTTGAAGCAGGCGGAATCGCAACTTGACGAGGTGCAGACTGAATTTCAGCAGTTGTTGATGGAAATCCCCAATCTGCCTCATGAGAGTGTGCCGTTTGGGAAAAGTGAGGCTGACAATGTCGAATTGCGGCGCTGGGGAATACCAGCAACCTATACATTTCCGGTCAAAGATCATGTCGCGGTGGGTGAGCAACTGGGTCTGCTCGATTTTGAAACCGCGTCCAAGCTTAGTGGTGCCCGTTTCAGCCTGCTCAAAGGAGGTATTGCCCGCCTACACCGCGCACTTGCCCAATTCATGTTGGATACACACACTCAGGAACATGGTTATCAGGAGATTTATGCTCCTTATCTGGTTAACTCCGCCTGTTTGCGTGGCACGGGTCAACTTCCAAAATTCAAGGCGGATATCTTTTCTGTTCGGACGAATGTGCATGATACAGGAGACACCGGAACCCATATTGCAAATCAAGGGGAGACGTCTGAATTACATCTGATCCCTACTGCTGAAGTCCCTTTGACCAATATGGTGCGCGACGAGATTGTTCCACTCGAAAATCTTCCAATCAAACTGGTTGCGCACACTCCTTGCTTCCGTTCTGAAGCTGGCAGCTACGGAAAAGATACGCGTGGGCTTATCCGTCAGCACCAGTTTGATAAAGTAGAGCTCGTACAAGTTACTCAGCCAGAAGATTCCTATCACGCACTGGAGTCACTGGTCAGTCATGCTGAAAAAATTCTGCAAAAATTGGTGTTACCTTATCGGGTCATGTTGCTGTGTAGTGGCGATATGGGATTTGCTGCTGCCAAAACCTATGATATCGAAGTCTGGCTGCCTGCCCAAAATACATACCGGGAAATTTCTTCATGCAGTAACTGTGAAGCATTTCAGGCCAGACGGATGCAAGCGCGTTTTCGCGGCAAACAAGGTAAACCGGAGCTTCTGCATACCCTGAATGGATCTGGCCTGGCGGTGGGACGTACCTTGGTCGCCATTCTGGAAAATTATCAGAATGTGGACGGTAGTGTCACGATCCCGGAAATCTTGCGCACTTATATGAATGGCCTTGACCGGCTTGCTCCATGAAGCGCACAATGTTGTCACGCTATATTTTTAGATAGACTACCAGCGGAGGACACTGACATGCAGAACGAAACCCACAATACCACCCAGTCCAAGAGTGATATCAACCGCTTTGCTGAAGAAATACGTGAAGCAGTTGCGCAGGGTGGGGATATTGAGAAAAAGATTAGAGAACTGACCCTTGAGGCGATGCATACCCACGGTCTGGATATGGAGTCATTAAAGAAAATTGCGACCGCTGTCATGGAAGGCGCGCATGAGGGTTCGCAACATGCGCTAGCGCATGCTACCGAGCAATCCCATGCTGCGCAGACCCAGATTGTTCAGGCAGTTGCCGGGCTGGATACCGCGTTTGCCCAGCTAGCAAGTGCTTCAAAACTGGCACTGGAAGAAGCGGCCAGTAAAGCCAGGCAATTCTCGCAAGGGGAGTTAACCAAAACACAGGCTGACCTGGAAAGCTTGGAAACTCTTTTTCTGGAAACTTTAAGTCATGCCGCCAAAGCAGCGCAGGGATTAATTGCAGAGACATTACAGGATGTCCATACACATGCGGTGCGTAATGGAACAGCCGTTGGCGCCCAACTGAAAGACACTCTGGCAGTTCTGGCGCATCAAGTTGCCTCAACCGGGCGCGCGCAGGTCGAAGCAGGCTTGCAACTGACGCAAATGACAGCAGATATGTTGCACAAAATATCCAGCGGCGTGCTTACCGGTATTGCGGATCGCATCAGACAGCATGATGACAAGTAATATCTGTCAGATTAGAAATTAGTTTTAGCGGGTTTCCAGCCTAAATCTGCGCCGATACGCGCAAATATGTGCTCGAACATTTCTGTAGTGAGTCTCTTGGTTTGCGTATTGTAACGACTGCAATGATAACTGTCGTACAGCCGCAGATTGATGTCGAGCTCGTGTGCTGCGCCGTGGCTGAACGGGAAATTTACTGATTTAAGCTCCAGCGCCATCACGATGGCACGATGCGCGACGCCACCTAGCGCTAATATTGCCTTGCCACCTTGTTCCACGAATTGAGCCAACTCATTTTTCAAAAATTGATTGCATTGCCGGATTTCACTGGTTTCTGGCTTGTTTGCGGGTGGTAGGCATTTAACTGCATTGGTAATACGACAGTCTGACAAAATCAACCCATCATCCAGTGCGATCGATTCATGATGGTTGGCCCATGCAAATTTATGTAAAGTCCGGTAGAGGAGCACACCCGCAAAATCACCGGTAAAAGGCCGACCGGTACGGCTTGCACCATGTAACCCTGGTGCAAGCCCGACAATCAGCAATCTCGCTGGAGTCGCGCCAAAAGGAGGTACGGGTCGCGCGTGGTAATCTGGATAGGCGGTCTTTACTTCATCAAGGTATTGCGCCAGACGTGTGCAACGGCGGCAGTCTGGTTCAAACGTCGAAGATTCAGGCATAGTAGTTTATTGTAAAATAGGCGTTTAATTCGGACTAACAACCATGGCCAAGATTCCGGCAACTGAAATCCGTGTGGGAGATCTGATCGAGTGGGATAAGCATATCTGGCGCGTGAGCAAATGTTATCACGTTCATGTCGGTGGACGTGGTGGTGCATTTATGCAGGTAGAGATGAAGGATATTGAAGCTGGTACCAAGATCAACCAGCGTATCCGTAGTGATGAAAAAATTGAGCGCACGCTGGTTGAGCCGCGTGATATGACCTATCTTTATCAGGAAGATAGTGAGTATGTTTTTATGGATCAACAAACCTATGAGCAGCTCAGCCTGCCGCAGGATTTTCTGGAAGGGCAGAGCGATTATCTGTTGCCCAACTCCGATCTGCAGATTAATTTCCACCATGAACGACCGATCGGTGTCAAATTGCCACCCAATGTGGTTCTGACCGTGACTGAAACTGAACCCAGCATCAAAGGCGGAACCGCTACCAGCTCCTTCAAGCCCGCTACGGTTGAGACTGGGTTGGTTGTGATGGTGCCAACCTTTGTTACGCAGGGAGAAAAAATTAAAATCAATACCGATACAGGTGAGTATATCGAACGCATGTAAGCTATTTGCGATACCAGCCTGGACTGTGATAACTATGTTAGCGGTCTGGGCTTGCAGTCTGGCTACTTTTGCCGCTACGTCCGCTTCCAATCCTAAACCCGATAAAGCTGCCAACAAATTAATCATCACGATTGATGCGCCCCATGTGATCCGGAAACTGATCGAGCAATATATCGAATTTCCTGCCAAACCTTTTGTGAGCGAAGCCAGGCGCGCAAGTTTCCAGCGGCGAATTACTCGGGAAATCGCTGAGCTTTTGCGTACAGAGGGCTACTTCACGCCAGAAATTCATTTTGAACCAGCAGCTGCAAGTCTCCACTACCACCTCAAAATCATACTCGGGCCGCGTACTCGTGTTGCTGCTTTTTTACTGGAATTCAAGGGAGCGATTGCTGATGAAACATCCGGGAACCAGGTGCGTAGAGATCAATTGCTGGCCACATGGCCGCTGACTACAGGCAGAATATTTAAGAATTCCCGCTGGGAAGATGCCAAATCAGCTTTGCTTGCCAGCGTCATGGCGCAGGATTATGCCGCTGCCCGCATCGAATCGAGCGAGGCAAGAATTAATCCAGACGAAGCGCGGGCAGAACTGAAAATCGTGATTGATTCCGGCCCAGCATTCCATTTTGGAGAATTGCAGGTTAAGGGATTGGCGCGCTATCCACTCACCTTACTGCAACAGCGTGCTGGTTTCCGGCAAGGAGACCCCTATAACCGCGATCAGTTGCTTGCTTTCCAGGCCATGCTGCAAAACAATTCATTGTTTAACAGTGTGGATGTCAGTATCGATACCGATCCTGCACTCGCACCAGCCGTACCGGTTTCGGTTGTGTTGACCGAAGCAAAAAGTAAGCGTATCGGTATCGGTCTTGGTTACAGTTCAAACAACGGTGCGCGTAGTGAAATCAATTATCGTGACTTCAATTTTCTGCAACGCGCCTGGCAATTTACCAGTCTACTGAGATTGGAGCAAAAACAGCAAACCTTCTCAACCCGAGTGGACACGCTGCCGGACGCCGATCAGTATCGCTACACCTTCGGCGCCAGAGCTGTGCATACCGATATTAAAAACTTGCAGACTTTCAGTCAGCGCGCGGATTTTTCCAGAATCCGGATCACGGCCAATTCAACATTACAGTATGGAATTAACTGGCAACGGGAAAACCGACAACCCGATGGCGCACCCAGTGCCATTGTCAAAGCGCTGACTCTGGATCTTTGGTGGCGTTATCTGGATATTGATAATCCGGTGTACATCAGAAAAGGGCATGTTTCTGATATCCGATTGGGTGGTGGCTCAAGCTACGTTTTATCCGATCGTGACTTTCTGCGCGGTTATGCTCGTCATATGCACTGGTGGCCAATCGGTGATCGTGATGTGTTGTATGTCCGTGCTGAAACAGGCTATACCTTTGCTGCTTCGCGTAGCGGCATTCCGCAGGAGTATCTGTTCCGTGCCGGTGGTATTCAGTCAATCCGGGGGCATGATTTTCTGAGTCTTGGGGTTCGTGAAGGTGATGCGATCGTGGGTGGGCGTACCATGGTAACCGGAACGGTCGAATACATTCGTTGGTTGACTGAAAACTGGGGAGCCGCCGTATTTGCCGATGCCGGTGATGCTGCCGATAATCCACGCAGACTCAAACTGAATCCAGGTTATGGCGCAGGAGTACGCTGGCGTAGTCCTGCAGGGCCCTTTGCGCTCGATCTCGCCAGGCGGCATGATACGGGTACTTTGCGGGTGCATTTTTCGATTGCAGTCACTTTTTGATATGAATGAAACCAGTTCATCCGCTCGTATTGCGGCAACTTCGCAGCCTGCCGGTCGTTATGCTGCTTTCAAAACCTGGATATTGGCCATCCTGTTGCCAGTATTTTTTATGGCGACCGGTGGCGTTTACTGGCTGACTACGACTACTGCTGGTCTGCAGTGGTTGCTGACGACAGTTTCCAGGGCAAGCGACGATGCGCTGGTCTTTACTGATGTAACGGGTAGTCTGCCATCCTTACGAATTGGTCGAGTGATTTATCAGGATGAGGAATATGTCGTCAAGATCGAAAAACTGGCGATTGACTGGCGTCCACGCGACCTGCTCAACAGGACCTTGCTGATCGAAGCATTCACCATGGATACCGTCGAATTTTCCAGTGCGCCATCGGATGCTCCGCTCAGCCTGCCGGACACATTGCAGCTACCCATTAATGTCGTTATCAACCAATTAGGGATTCGTTCGTTACGCACATTTACCCTTGGCATTGATACCCCTGATTTCAGCGCACAGCAGCTTGTGTTACGTCTGATTGGTAGCGACACGCTGTACCAATTTCCCGTTTTTTCGCTCACCCTCGAACAGGGCAAGCTCGTGGGCAGGCTACAGATCGCCACGCATGCGCCATTCGACCTGTCCAGTCTGATCGTCTTACATGATTGGCCAGCCGCACTCGCAGTCGACTATCCGGTATCCAGTTACATTTCCCTCCATGTAAAAGGTGATTTAAAGCAGACACGCGCGGTACTGGCAATTCAGGCAGGCGAACTGCGAGGACACGGCATGATCGCTCTGCAACCTTTTGACATTCAGCCCCTCACTGCACTCAATCTTG
The DNA here is from genome assembly GCA_016703745.1 of Nitrosomonas sp. Lineage (NCBI taxonomy): Bacteria > Pseudomonadati > Pseudomonadota > Betaproteobacteria > Nitrosomonadales > Nitrosomonadaceae > Nitrosomonas > Nitrosomonas sp. Next base: position 65,615 of record JADJBK010000006.1, read on the forward strand.
AGCTGGATAATCTTGATCCGCAGCGCCTCTCTGCTGGCTTTCCCTCGGCACGCCTTAGTCTGACCACGAAGCTACAGCAGACTGAGCAGGGTGTGCTACAAGGACATCTCGAAATACACAATACACAGCCTCAACCGCTCGACCGGGGCGGGCTGCCACTGCAAGATGTCCGGACAAGGCTTTCACTGAAGGAAGAAACCCTTGTGCTCGACGATATGGCGATAGGGCTGGCTGCTGGCTCAAAGCAGGCAATCGCTCATCTTGCCGGCGAGATACAGTGGCATATCGGTGATGCCTCTGGCTGGGCTGATCTCAAAATTCATCAACTTAACCCTGCGTTGCTTGATACGCGTCTGCAACCGGAAAATTTGTCAGGGCAGATCGAATTACAGGGAGACCAGACTGTGCGGCAGGGCAGGATCCAGCTGCATGACAAGTCTTCAAAGCTTGCTTTTGATGCCATGTTATCCCAGTGTAACCATACCATTACCATCGAATCGCTCGATTTATCTCATGGAAATGCCCGCGTTTCCGGTCGTGGCTATTTACAGTTGGATGCTGATCAGCCCTTCACTTTTGAGGGTATGCTCAAACAGTTCGACCTGTCGGCACTGATTGATGTACCGCATTCCAATCTGAATGCTAATTTTCAACTGAATGGCCACCTGATACCTCAACCAGCAGGAAAAATCGACTATACCATCACGCCCAGCCATTTTGATAAACAGCCGGTGATGGGTAAGGGTGTCATTACACTTAGCCAGATTAATCAGTTAAGGCATCTCGCTGCGGATGCCGAGTTACGCCTTGGCGATAATCTGCTGCAGGTCAGTGGTCAGCTGGGCCAAGCCGGTGATCGGTTGCGGCTCACTCTCTCTGCTCCCCATTTGGTACAGGCGGGTCAGAATTTGCAGGGTGACCTTAACGCCCACCTTACGTTTGCTGGACGGCTGGATCAGCCTGACATCATATTTGAAGCCAGCTCAACACAATTTTCTTATCTTAATAAACATCAACTTGCCAGTATTAAAGTAAAAGGCAGTTGGCAGGGTGAAACCATTGCGCTGGATCTGCAGGCCGGGAAATACCACGCGGATTCGCAATCCTATTTTCACAAACTGATCCTCAGCGTCACAGGTACGGAATCCCGGCATCAGGTGTCATTAAAGGCCGATATCGATCAGACGAGGCAGCTACAATTCAATACAAGCGGCGGGCTAGTCAAGAATGTGAAGAATCATGCTGCTTTTCAATGGCGCGGTGCCATTGAGCAGCTTGTGCTGACGGGTGCCATGCCAGTTAGACTCATCACGCAGCCAGCCGTGGCGCTTAGTGCGGAGCAATTTACATTGGGGCATACCCGTCTTGCAGTGGCATCGGGTAACATCGATATTCAGCAGATCAGCTGGACACCTGAAAACTGGGTGACACAGGGCACGTTTGAGCAAATCACATTACCAGCGGTCGTGGCGGCCGGAGAAACCAGCGAACCATTGACAGTAGGGGGGCATTGGCAGCTTGCCGCCAATCGGCAATTGCGCGGAAATATTCTGCTTCGACGTACCCATGGTGACTGGGTACTGCCACTCGATACCCCATTTGCGCTTGGTTTGCAAGCGCTGTCACTCGAATTGCTGGCCGAAGAAAATATTGTCAACGTTAATCTCGACGTTGAAGGCACGCATATCGGCAAGACACTGGCCAGCGCCAGGATTCCGCTGCAGCGTATGGATCACACCTGGCAAATCAAACCCGATGCCCAGCTGAATGGCAGTTTGCAGTTCAATCTACCCGATTTATCGTGGATAGGCCCGGCAATTAATGAAAATATTCTCAGCAGCGGTAAGCTTGTCGGTAACGCAACGCTCACAGGTACCCTTGAAATACCCCGGTTGCAGGGGGAGATTCAGGGGCAGGCGCTTGCTTTTGCTCTACTTGATGAGGGCTTGCAACTGCAGGATGGCAAACTAATAGCACGCTTAGATCGGGATAACTTCGTGCTGGATACGTTGTCTTTTGTCGCTCCATTGGAAAAGCCATCGAAAGACCGACTGCTTAAAGGACTGGAACTGGCGCGTCAAAGCGGGCAGATCGATATGAATGGCAACTACAATCTGCGTCATCAGCTGGGCAAGCTACGCGTAATATTTGATTTTTTGCCGCTGATTCAACAACCTGATCGCTGGATCGTTGTCTCTGGCGATAACCGCATCGATTTCCGGGAGCGCGCACTTGCCGTCACGGGAACAATTCTAACCGAGGTCGGTTTCCTGAAACAGCCTGTTGCCGGGCGGCCAACACTTGATGATGACGTTATGATCATCGGTGAAACTGAACACTCGTCCAAATCGCCTGCTTTTGCAGTTAATGTTGATGCCATGCTTGATTTGGGGGATCACTTTTATCTGCGCACCTCCGGGCTGGAAGGACGGCTGGCCGGGCAATTACGGCTGCGTGGCAGACCGGGTCAGCCGCTGAGCGCCATCGGCAGCATTACTACCCGCGATACCCGCTTTGAAGCCTATGGCCAGAAACTATTCGTCAAACGCGGTATTGTCAATTTCGATGGTCCGCTTGACAACCCGGGGCTCAATATTCTTGCTGTGCGTAGCAATTTACTGCCTGGCAGTCCGGCAGTCGAGCGATCTGAATTTTTTGATCAACTGCCGCATCAGGATAATACCCGGAACAACTCAACAGCACGTAGCAGTCTGCAGGTCGAGGCAGGTGTGGAAGTGGCTGGCACCGTGCGTAATCCCAAAATTAAACTGGTCTCGGAGCCCAATGTTCCGGATTCTGAAAAACTATCATGGCTGATTCTGGGGCGCGCACCGGATGCTGGTGGTTTTGACGGCGGCATGTTGCTCAGCGCCGCCAGCTCTATTCTTGGGGGACAATCTGATGAAAGTATGCTCGACAAAGTTACCAGAGGACTGGGTTTCGATGATATTTCAATCCGGCGGCGCGAAGGCGGCAGTTCGCTTGCCGACCAGATCGGCACAGTCGGTAAACGTCTCTCCTCTCGCGCCTATCTGAGCTATGAACGCGGCCTAACCAACGCTTCTACTGGTGTTGCCAAACTCACCTATACCCTGTTCCCCAGCATTACTCTCGTTACGCGTGCTGGTGAAGATAGCGCGATAGACCTCTTTTACAACCTGGGTTTTGATTAATGGACATTTCTACAAATCTACATTTTGTGACTCGTTACAATATGTTGCGATTCAAAAAAATGTTTCATTGTCTATCAATCTCCTGCCGAGTCAAATATTTTTTGTTCTTACCTCGTTTTGCTTAACACCCTGAATTTTTAGAGACACCCTGGTATCAATTGCGTCAGAAAATGTACTTAATGGGGATCTGGGTTAAATTGCAGGCAAATTTGCTGTTGACTGGTAACAAAAGTCCAGATGAGCGTAATTTTCACCGCTTGCATGATTTTTTCGAACCCCCCCTCGGATTGAGAAACGGAAAAATGAGGGTGCGCCTGAAATACAACTGCTGGTGAAGTCTGAAGAATGACGCTACCTTTCAGCGTGTCGTCCTCAAGTGTAATCGATTCGAGGCCATTCATTTCAAGTGGCAACCCGAAACCGGCAAGATTTCTTTTTTGTTGACGATAGCGTCCACCCGGTCCATCACAGCTTGGCATGGCGAGGTTGATTTCCGTCTGCATGTGCAAATTTTCCCTATCATCCCTGTCACCATCGGTTCTGTAAGTGACAATCAATTGATTCTGCTTCAGACGTATTTGTTTATTGATCAGAATTTGACCATGGGTAGATTGAAAACTGATAATTTTATCGTCATCAGAAGGGAGTGGCAGGTAAGTCAGCAAGTTGCCATTTAGATGATCGATAAAAAGGTGCTGTGCGTGCGCATCGGGTTGCAGGTCTACCTGATTGATGACATGTTTAAAACTGATCCGGTCATGTGCCGAGGCAATCCCTGGTTGATGGTGATTGGATTCCTGTTGAAGCTCCGGTTGAATTTTGCGGTGGTAGTGCTCAGTCTGACGGGTCAGTGTATCGGCAAAATTATGTTTGAGAGCATAAGCGTCCAATTCACAGAGGCTGGCGGAGCCATTCAGCTTGATAACAGCCTGTAACTGACTGTTTCTTATGTATATTTCATTGATTCCATCCAGATCAGTATCTTCCTCGTAATGAGTTGGACGAGGCTGACATTGATCCAGCAGCGCTTCCAGTTCTATCAGATTGTTGTAGATGGCACGCCGCAGATGTGGGAGGTACAGCCCCCCAAACAAGCCGTGCCAGTAAGCGTCATTGGCTTGTGAAGCATACAGGCATTGCTGCATGGCACGGGTACGCTGTTTTGCCGGTAAGGCTGCATAACGCGCAGATAACCCAAGCATGCGCTTATGCATCCAGTTTGATTCAGGGTAGCGTGAGAAAAAGTTTTTCCAGATGCCGCCGCGCAAAAATGATTTGCTGCGTTCATACCAGCCTTCTGACTTGGCACGCTGCACCAGATCTGCATAAGTATGGGCTGGCGTGGCCGGCAATGCCCATTCGCTCATTTCCATGTAGGAAGTGGTGGGTAAATAGACAATGCCACGTGTTTTTTCATGGGAATGATAGTCGCGGAAATGCTGAGTCTTAATCTGGGATGACGCGAGTACGCCTTGTATAAATTGTTCGAGCCAGCCTTGTGTATAAACCCAGTGATAGGTTTCAGGCCAGATACCAAATTTTTCGATGTCATCAAAATAAATGGCAGCTGATTGTCGATTTGGCTGCTGCTGATCAGCTAGTGAAGCCAGATAGGCAATAGCGTCATGTGCCGGAGAAAAGGGTAGTTTGTAACGCAGCTGTTCTGAAATGGGAAATAGATCGAGCGTGCGCCGGTCTTCCTCGGTAGAAAAATAGCCATCAAGTTCTGCTGGATCCTTGCCTGCGCAGATAAAATGATAATCGTCCACTATGACATAACGAATATCACAAGATACCAGCGATGGAACAACAGTTGCTTCCCAGACACGTTCGGTTAACCACGCGCCTTGCGGTTTCTCTCCCAGATTTTTCTTGAGCTTGGATGAAAATGTTTTGATCTGGCCAATACGATCTTGCTCCGGTATAACAGCAAGCACCGGCTCAGTATCGCCTGCACCAAAAAGTTCGACTTGTCCACGCTTGACCATTTCTTTCAGCATGGCCATATCTTGCGGGTAATGCTCCAGCAGAAAGTCCAGCAGCCAGCCAGAAAAATGCACCGCAAAGTGAAACTCAGGGTAACGGAACAATGTCTCGATGAATGGGCGATAACAGCGCTCGTGTGCATCCTTAACCACTTCGGGAAAGTTGCCAATTGGCTGGTGCGCATGGACACCAAAGAGCAAAGAGACAGGCTGGGTCATCATTTTATTCCAGGTTTGTAAATCAATCGTTGCGTTCTGGCCTCATCATGCTGTAATTTCATGACCAGGCTATTACCTCAGAAAGCGCGCCGCATCGTTCCGGATGCACCGCTGGCGGTCTCGCTGCCATGGCTGATGGGTTCCAGCAGATTGGCTGGCGCAGGAATTTTGAGAAGCTGGTAGAGATTAATCAAATTTTTACGGAAAAGTTGGTCAAAACTTTCCACTGCAGTAGGTGAATTATAATCACCAAACCACCAGAACCAGTCGGAGCTTTCACAAGAGGCAAGTTGCAGACTGGCTGCTTCTTTCTCTTTTTTGGTCAGTCGTTGGCTCTGTATCACAAGATCGTAGGTACGTTTGGCAGCGCAGAGCAGGCTCCATGCAGCATTTTTATCTGGATCGCCAATCCAGGTGGAGAAGTTGCCGTATACCCAACTACCTGCACATAGAGTGGGCAATGGTTTGATAGAAGTTTTATTTTTTTTCAGCTTATCGATATAACTCTGAAAGGTGAATGTTTGAATCGTGCTGTGTTGCTCCAGCAGTTCGTAAAGATCATTCAGAAAATAATAGCCATTGTAAGGGTAGGATTCCCAGGCATTTTCTCCATCGAGAATGACACTGACGACAGGACTGATAGTGTTATCTGTTGTATGCCGGATATGTTCAAGCCGGTCAATAAAATTTTCGGCAGCATCACGCCCAAACCACTTCGCATATTCGAAGCCAATCAGATCAGATAGTTGGTCATCCCGGAAAAAACATAGCGTACTGCCGTTTCCGGTATCGAAGCGATAGGGCTGGTACAGATAAGTGCTATGATCCGGCAGGGGCTGGTTGGGATATGATTTTTGCAAACTGTTAGCCAATACTCCTTGCCCACTGGCAAACCAATCCATGTTATTTTCAATCAGGGTTTGTATAAAAACATCCGATACCGCGCCTTCAGCTGGCCAGACACCTGTCGGCTTGATATTGAAACGTTTACTATGGCTCGCCACAGCTGATTTTACATGGAACGCTACCCGTTCACGACCACCAGGGTAGTCGATATTGGCAGGTAACACCGATTCTGGCAGGCTGTCGCGTGCGGAATTGAAGTCAATCAGTAACGGTGCCAGCGGATGATGGTGTGGCGTAGTGGAAAGCTCGATCTGTCCAGATGCTGCCAGTTTGTGATAACGAGGGATGAGATTGCTGATCAATTCACCAAAAAGGTTGAACAGGCTGAGTCTATCCTCAAAACTGAATTGTCTACCCTTTGACATGAGCTCGATCACATTCTTGTTGGCACGGCGTACACTTTCACCTGTCCACGCCAAGTGATACCACATCAACAGATCGGCCAGATATTGACCGGAAACATATATCATTTCCTTGTCACCCAGTGCCTGCATGTCAATATAAAGATTGCGCAATACCTGGTAGGCCGGGTAGGGCTTGAGCATGGTTTCGTGATTGCTCAGAAAACAGCTTTTAAGAATCAATGTGCGGTCTTCCATGGAGATCTGGTTTAAATCTGGTGTGGCTAGCAATCGCAATAGCGGGTCACGTATTGTAGATTCGGCAAATTGCTGGCGATAATCTTCCAGCTGGTCCAGCAATACGGGTACAAAATTAATTACCAACCGGATACCGGGGTGCATTTCCAGATGATGCGCCATATCGGTGTAATCCTTGATGGCATGTAGATATACCCAGGGAAGGATAAATTCTCTCGTTTCGCTATCGCGGTAATCCGGCTGGTGCATGTGCCAGAGTATGACCAGATCGAGCGTAGACGAGTGATGATTCATGGCAGGGTGATCAATGAAGTTCAAGGGTTAAAAATAAAACGGTTGGTTAGATACCTCGGCATGGCCACTGAAATACTGGTCAGCGAACATAATGGTAACTCTGCCCGAGCATTTCGGGCGTGATCAATGCCACGCCTTCCTGGGTAACAAGAAAACGTTTTTTGTCCTCATCCGCATCAAACCCTGCGACCAGTCCTTCTGGGATAATGCAGTTTTTTTCAATTACCACTCGCCGGAGACGGGCGTGACGACCGATATCAACATTGGGCAAGATGACACAATCTTCAATGGCGCTAAAACTTCTGACCTGAACATTAGAAAAGAGCAGCGAGCGGCGAACCGTTGAGCCACTGATGATGCATCCGCCAGAAACCATGGAATCCAGTGCCTGGCCGCGACGGTCGTTGTCATCAAATACAAACTTGGCTGGAGGCAGTTGTTCCTGGTAAGTCCAGATTGGCCAGTCCTCATCGTAGAGGTTCAGATCAGGCGTGATGGTCGTGAGGTCGATATTAGCTTCCCAGTAGGCATTGACGGTGCCAACATCCCGCCAGTAAGGCGCGTCTGGCGTAGTGCTGACGCAGCTGCGCTGGAAACGATGCGCGTAAACCTGCGCACTTTCGACTAGCCGTGGAATGATATCCCTGCCGAAGTCATGAGATGATGCGTTGGCATCGTGATCCTGAATGAGATGGTCGTACAAAAACCTGGCGTTAAATACATAGATCCCCATGCTAACGAGCGCTTTATCCGGCTGCCCGGGAATCGGCGAGGGATTCTCTGGCTTCTCGCTGAAGTCAATAATGCGCCAGGCGCTATCAACCGCCATGACGCCAAATGCACTGGCCTCACTGACGGGTACCTCGATGCAGGCAACGGTCAGATCTGCCTGTGTTTCTGCATGATCAGCCAGTAGACGACCATAGTCCATCTTGTAAATATGGTCGCCGCCAAGAATGAGCACATATTGAGGGTCGTGGCTGCGTAATATGTCCAGATTCTGGAAAACCGCATCCGCCGTACCCTGGTACCAGGTTTCTTCAGTACGCTGCTGGGCAGGCAGTAACTCGATAAATTCCTTGAAACGCCCATCAAGAAAACTCCAGCCACGTTGAATATGGCGGATCAGGCTCTGCGCCTTGTATTGCGTCACTACGCCGATACGACGCACTCCCGAATTGACGCAATTGGACAGTGCGAAATCGATAATACGGAATTTGCCCCCAAACGGAACGGCTGGTTTAGCGCGCCAGTCCGTGAGATTTTTCAGCCGCGTGCCCCTGCCGCCCGCCAGTATCAACGCCAGAGTATTACGCGTAAGTTTGCTGACAAAACGTGGGTGATGGTTGAATGGTTCGGCTTGTGGAGTGTCCATAATCGCTCACCTGGTTAGTAGTCAAGTCATCTTACGTTATTTCCATAGTCATTTCCAGCTGTCATTTCTGGCTGTATTGGCATGTTATGTAGGGTTATAATCAAGCGTATGTCAATCAGAAAAACACTCCCTGCCAACTTGTCTTCTCCAGATAATGATTTGCGCGCGTTACTGCTGGCTGCCAGATTGTATAACCCGCGACTGTATCTGGGAATGCACGAGCATGTTCACGGCAAGCTGATCAGGATTTACCAGCCTCACGCAACACATGCTTGGTTGCAGACTTCGCTCGGGTTTGAACCCATGCGGCATATTGACGGAACTGGAATTTTCGAGTGGACTGGGAACAATCCTGTGTTCCCTTATTTACTTCGTCTGGAAGATACATCGACACGCGAGATTGAAGAGCGCCATGATCCCTATGCATTTTCGTTACAAATATCTGGTCATGATTTGTACTTGTTCAACGAAGGTCGTCTGCATCAGGCTTATGTGATGCTGGGCGCACATCGTGCCAGAAATCATGGTATCCAGGGGGTACGTTTCTCGGTATGGGCACCTAATGCCGAGCGAGTGAGCGTGGTTGGGGATTTCAATCAGTGGGATGGTAGAGTCAATCCCATGATTTCGCATGCGCAAAGTGGTGTATGGGAGTTATTTATTCCGGATATGGCGGAAAGCAGCTTGTATAAGTATGAGATCCGTAACCGTTTCACTGGTGAGATCCTGTTAAAAACTGACCCCTATGCGAATCATTATGAATTGCGTCCGAATAACGCGGCACGAGTACCACCTGTCAAGGATCATTTTGACTGGCAGGATAGTGACTGGATGACGCAACGCGCAGATTGGGACTGGCAGCATGCGCCTGTCAATATTTATGAACTTCACCCCGGATCATGGAAAAGACACGCTGACGGCGCCTTCCTGTCTTACCGGGAGTTGGCCGTACAATTAGTGCCTTATCTGCTGGAAATGGGATATACCCATATTGAGTTGATGCCTGTCTCGGAGCACCCGCTGGATGAATCATGGGGATATCAAACAACTGGTTATTTTGCAGTAACCAGCCGTTTTGGCTGGCCAGATGATTGCAAATATTTTGTAGATACGTGTCATCAAGCCGGGATTGGCGTCATTCTCGACTGGGTGCCAGCACATTTTCCGAATGATGATTTTGCCCTGGCGCGTTTCGATGGCACGGCTCTCTATGAACATGAAGATCCGAGATTAGGCTACCACCAGGATTGGGGAACTTGTATCTTCAATTATGGGCGCAACGAAGTGAAATCTTTTCTGTTATCAAGCGCTCACTACTGGCTGGCAGAGTTTCATTTTGATGGTTTGCGTGTCGATGCGGTCGCATCGATGCTTTATCTTGATTACTCGCGCAAACCGGGAGAATGGTTGCCGAATCGTTCCGGAGGTCGTGAAAATCTCGAGGCCATCGAATTTTTGCGTGAACTCAATATCATGGTGCACGGGGTTTTTCCTGGTGCATTGACTCTGGCGGAAGAATCCACTGCTTGGCCGGCGGTATCACGCCCGGTTCACTTGGGTGGACTGGGGTTTTCGATTAAGTGGAACATGGGCTGGATGAACGACACGCTGCGCTATATGAAACATGATCCCCTCTACCGACGCTATCATCATAGCAACCTGACTTTTAGCCAGCTCTATGCTTATACGGAAAACTTTATTCTGCCCTTGTCGCACGACGAGGTTGTGCACGGCAAAGGATCCTTGCTCGATAAAATGCCGGGAGATGCCTGGCAGAAATTCGCCAACTTGCGTTTGTTATTTACCTATCAAATGACCTGTCCTGGAAAAAAAATGAATTTCATGGGTAACGAATTTGGACAGGGCCGGGAATGGCAGGTATGCGATCAACTAGATTGGTATTTGCTCGAGCTGAGTAGTCATAAAGGTGTGCAGACCTTGTTGCGAGACCTGAATCGGCTGTATCTGACCTTGCCAGCATTACACCAGCTGGATTTCTTCCAGAAGGGTTTCGACTGGATTGATTGTCACGATGCTGATCACTCTGTGATTTGCTTCCAGCGCCAGGCAGAAGATGGCTCTTTTCTGCTGGTAATATTGAATTTTACACCGGTACCGCAGCGTACTTACCGCGCCGGTGTGCCCTTGGCAGGTCAATATCAGGAGATATTCAATAGCGATTCAGTCTATTACGATGGCAGTAATGTCGGCAATCACGGTATCATCACTTCAGATCCCATACCTTGGTCCGGACGTAACGATTCCATAGAAATTACCTTACCCCCCCTGGCAGGAATTGTGCTTCAACCCGTTTAGGAACCTCTGATTAATTCCCCGCAAGCAATATAATTGCAAAGTCACGCGCCGCGAGAAGTTTCTCGATCAACTTGACGGGTTATTGCTTTGGCAGACTATGATTGATGTTATTGAACCACGCTATGCGCCAGGCAATGGGCGTGGCCGCAAACCATTTGCCCTGGAATCGATGCTGCGCGCGCATGTTGCGCAAATTATCTACAACTATTCCGATCCGGGCATGGAAGATGCGCTGTATGAGATTGAATCACTGCGCCGCTTTTGCGGCATTCGTCTGGAAGCCGTGCCGGATGAAAGCACTATTTTGCAATTTCGGCATTTACTGGAAAAACACGGGTTGATGGATCAAATCTTCCAGGTCATCAACCAAACGCTGGGTGAGCGTGGGTTGTTCTTGAAAGCCGGCACCATCGTCGATGCCAGCCTGATTGCCGCGCCAGCTACCTTTGCCGTCCATACTGATCTGGATACCGTTATCCTTCAGCAGCCCAGTGAATTCCAAGCTGGTGAATTGGCACCCTTGGTCAGTATTGAAGATGTCCGGCTTGCCATACTGACAAAGTAGAATTACTTGGGGCATCGAAAATCTCTCACTAAATTCCAGTCTTCATGCGTACGGCCTGGGTTGCCAGGGTTTTTCCGAGATCCCAGACAGCAGCGGGTCCGCGATGGGCATCCGCAATAACGTCGCTGACAGCAACCGTTAACCACCGTACATCATCTTCTGTCAGAATAAGCGGGGGAATAAACTTGACGATATTCATGCCATGACCGGCTACCTGCGACAATATTTTGTGTTTCTGAAATAGTGGTACGGTAATCATTTGTGAAAACAACCCTTTGTTGGCAGCTTCCAGCATTTTCCAGGAAAGTTTCAGTGACAAGCTGCGAGGTTCAGTAAACTGTAACGCAATCATCATTCCCAGGCCGCGGATTTCAGTAAAGCATTCATGTTTGTCGATCAGTGGTCGGAGTATATCCACAATCATTTTTCCTGTGCGGGCTGCATGTTCAATCAGGTTTTCTGATTCCAATACTTCCAGAGTGGCAAGCCCGGCCGCCATTGCCAAGTTATTTTTACCGAAGGTGCTGCCATGCACGACGGCACGATCCATCCGGTTAAAAACCCGGTTAAATATCCATTCTTTGCATACCAGTGCTCCAACCGGTATAAAACCACCAGACAACGCCTTTGCCATGCAAAGTATGTCCGGCTCGACACCCCAGTGTTCGACAGCCCACCATTTTCCGGTGCGTCCTAATCCTGTCTGTATTTCATCGGCGATGAACAGTGCGCCATATTTTTGTGTCAATCTGGCTGCCTCGGGAAGATAATTTTCGTCCGGAATCCATACGCCATGGCCTTGTACCGGTTCGGTAATAAAAGCGGCAACATCTCCTTGTGATAAAGCTTGTTCCAGTGCGGCAAGGTCGTTAAATGGAATTTCAACAAAGTCCGGTACCATGGGGCCGAATCCTTTTTTGTAGTGATCATCTCCTGTAGCAGAGAGCGAACCCAGACTCAATCCGTGGTAACAACCGTGACAGAAGATAATTTTGGATTTCTGGGTGGCATAGCGGCTGAATTTGATTGCAGCTTCGATAGTTTCAGTGCCGGAATTAGCAAAAAATACACGGCTTAGACTTTCGGGAGTGAGTGCGACCAGTTTTTCTGCCAGCAGGCCAGCCAGAAGAGAGACATCCAGCTGTACAAGGTTAGGTAAATCCTCGGCTAGCACATCCCTTAATGTGCCAACTATTTCTGGATGGTTCCGGCCTAATGCGAATACACCAAATCCACTCAGCAGGTCCAGGTAACGATTGCCATTTTCATCATAGAGATAAGCACCTTGGGCTTTTACATAGTGCCGATCAAAACCGATGGTTTTAAGAACATTGACCATCTGACTGTTCAAAAAATGATCATGCAGGGAAAAATTTTCCTTGCCACGTTGTTGTAACAGATCACGAATTTTCATGAGTGAGGGTTCCTGAGGAGGGTGCTGCTGTAGTGCTGATAAATGAGAGTTATTCTACCTGAATCTGATGTATGGCCGCTATCGGTATATTGGGCCATGTGGCGCTCCCAGACGCGATTACAGAGGAGACAGACCCGGCTCCAATTTTGAGCGTGCCTGATTTAAAATTAAGCGGTTAAATATAACTCAATTTTAGGCATCCAGCCCCCAACCTTCTGGAGAAATCAAACAGCCGCACAGTAATTCGACGAAAGTGGCGTGAGCGCGCAAGGGCACGGCGGTGAGCAAATGGGTAATCCCGCTTGACAGGCAAAGTCGGATAGTTTGAGCGTAGGACATAGAACACCAAATGAGGAATAAAAATTTCGGCATATCGCTCTGAATCTGATTAAGGCCGAAAAAATATCCAAAGTTTGCTTCAAAATCAAGCGTTTAAAAGCTAGATGGGATAATGACTATTTATGTCGGATAATTGGGATAATTTAAGCGCGATGGGGGTATAAATAATTTTGTGTAAATGGTCATTTGGTAGGAAACTGCTTATATATTTTTGGAGTAAAAATGACCACACTTAAACCCCTGTCGACCGACTTTGATATTGCTCCGTTAACCGCATCACCTCATCAATGGGCGCACAACGACGCGAAGTCTGAGTCAGGCGCTTATCCAGCAGTGCATCCAGTCCCCCTTCGTTGTATCTGCCCAGGTAGCGCAGAAATGTACGATCACATACTCCACAATAGCACCCATAGCCGCTTCTTCCTGTATAAAACCTCCACTTCTCCAGCCTTTATAAGCTTCCTCAAGCCTCATCTTTCGTGTCTTCTGTAGCCATTCTGTCCGTTTCATTTCAAACCCTCATTGGGCTAAAGATAATCCGGACAGATCGTGTGCTACAAACCCGAACAGTCTATTTGTTCTCTACAGTGTCAACACAAGTCATTGACTATCGTGTTTGATCAAGATAAAATCAGCAGCCGTTAAAGAGGCTATGGTCAATATAGCAGCTCACAGGAAAAAGACTCAAAAATAAGTAAAAATTATCAAGTCATGAGATTCGGCTAAATGGCATTAATTAAGAACGTGCAGTTACGTACAGTCATACGCTGGCAATTAATATTCTCAGTGATAGTTTTGGTTATATTTGGTGTGACTGTTGGCATGCACGGAGCGATTTCAGGATTTTTGGGTGCTCTAATAAGCGCCGGAGCCGCATCGGTTTATGCCATCGTGGTATCGAGACACAAGGGATTTTCTGCTAGTGGCACTCTGCGAACCGCCCTGCGGGCTGAGTTGCTAAAGATTTTAATAATTATCGTGGCGCTCTGGGCGGTATTTGCGAATTATCAGAGTGTTAAACCGGTTATATTTATCTGCTCATTTATGGGTGCAGTGATATTGTCCAGTATGGCTTTGTTCGTGCCATCAAGGACCATGTTAAACAACAATATGCAAAACGATAAGTAAAGAAAAAATGGCATCTGAAACTGAATTGACTCCAACATCTTATATCCAGCACCATCTGACTAACCTAACGACAGGTATTGGAGAGGGGCCATTCTGGGTCTTGCACGTTGATACTCTTGTAATGTCTGTTCTGCTGGGAGTGTTGAGTTTGGGTGCGATTTGGATGGTCGTTAGAACCGCTACCAGTGGCGTTCCTGACAAAAAGCAGGCTTTTGTGGAGCTCCTGATAGAGTTTGTGGATGATCAGGTAAAAAATACGTTTCATGGAAATCGACATTCATTTGTTGCACCTGCGGCTTTGACGGTATTTGTATGGGTGCTGGTGCTAAATGCCATGGATTTGTTGCCCATAGATATCATGGCGGCAATATACGAGAATGTATTTGGATTGCATAATTGGCGTAGCGTGCCAACGACAGACGTCAATACAACTTTTGCGTTGGCTTTGTCAATATGGATACTGACAATATACTTCGGAATCAAGGTTAAAGGTTTGGGGGGCTGGCTCGGTGAACTTATATTTAGCCCATTTGGAAAAAACCCACTATTGTGGCCACTCAACTTGTTGTTTAATCTTATCGAATACGTATCTAAACCTCTTTCGCACTCGCTACGGCTTTTTGGGAATATTTATGCGGGTGAGATTATATTTTTGTTGCTCGGAATGTGGGCGGCAACTGGTGCGGCAGGAGCGGTTTTTGGAGCTATTCTTGGCGCGGGTTGGGCGATTTTTCATATACTGATTGTTACCTTGCAGGCGTTCATTTTCATGATGCTAACAGTAGTCTATCTGTCTATGGCTCAAGAGTCTCATTGAAATAATTAAGCAGTAGTTTTTTTAACTTGAAATAAATAAAGGGAAGAACATAATGGACAATTTGCAATTTTTAGCAATGATTCAAGCATATACAGGTATTGGCATTGGTTTAATGATTGGGTTGGGTTCCGCTGGTGCGTGTATCGGAGTGGGGATTATGTGTAGTCGGTTTCTTGAGGGAGCTGCGCGTCAGCCAGAAATGATTCCGACCTTGCAAGGTAAGGTTTTCTTGCTGCTAGGTCTGACAGATGCCTCTTTCATTATTGCAGTTGGCCTTGCGATGTTGTTTGCTTTTGGTAATCCGTTGCTGGCTGTTATTCAATAAGATTGGATTCATTCTACATGGCGAGTGAGTAAATAGACATGAATATAAATTTCACACTAGTCTCGCAAGCGATTGCTTTCTCGGTTTTTATCTGGTTTACCGTAAAGTTTGTCTGGCCGCCACTGCTGCGTGCTATTGAAGATAGGCAGAAGCAGATTGCGGATGGGTTGGCTGCTGGCGAGCGTGGAAAAAAAGAGTTGGAGCTTGCTAGCCAGCGGTCATCCGATACATTGAAAGATGCGAAGCAGCGTGCTAATGAGATAGTTATCCAGGCTGAAAAAAGAGCATCTGACATCATTGAAGAGGCAAAGCTCACGGCGAGGGAAGAAGGAAAAAAGATTGTTGCTGGTGCAAAGGCTGAAATTGAACATGAAATTTTTAGTGCGCGTGAGGTATTGCGTCAACAGGTTTCGAGTTTAGCTGTGCAGGGGGCGTCTAAAATTCTTCGTAGAGAAATAGATCTTAAAGCGCATGCAGATTTGCTGACATCACTCCAAACAGAGCTAAAATAACTATGGCGGAAGCAATTACAATTGCTAGACCTTATGCCGAAGCGGTTTTTAAATTGGCAAGAGAGGAAAAAGAGTTGTCGGTATGGTCGGAAATGTTGGATGTGATTTTGTTAGTAATTTCTGATAAACAGATAAGTGCTATTCTTAATAATCCACGTATACCAGCAGACAAACTGAGTGAAGTTATTATTGACTCGTGTTCGGGGAGCTTAAATAAGCAGGCTAAAAATTTAATTACCGTAATGGCGGATAATAAGCGTTTGCAAATTTTTCCTCAGCTAAAAGCACTTTATGAACAGCTTAGAGCACGGCATGAAAATATACTTGAGGCAAAAATAATTTCAGCTTTTCCCCTCAAGCCTGATCAGGAAGAAAAACTTGTTTCGGTGCTACGAACCAAATTTCAACGTAAAGTTAATGTGACCAGCGCTGTGGATGCTGACTTGATTGGTGGCGTAAAAATAGAAATAGGTGATCAGGTAATAGATAGCTCTGTATCTGGTAAATTGGCTGCAATGACAGCTGTCCTCAAAAGCTAGGAGTTAATAGAATGCAGTTGAATCCATCAGAAATAAGTGAATTAATCAGAAATAAGATAGAGGGTCTTGCAGTTACCTCGGAATTTCGTACGCAGGGTACGATTGTATCAGTCACGGACGGTATCGTTCGTGTACACGGTTTGTCCGATGTGATGCAAGGCGAGATGCTTGAGTTTCCGGGTAATACGTTTGGTCTCGCTCTCAATCTTGAGCGAGATTCCGTCGGTGCAGTTATTCTGGGTGCGTATGAGCATCTTAAGGAAGGGGAAATTGTCAAGTGTACCGGAAGGATTTTAGAGGTTCCGGTAGGCGAAGCATTGCTGGGTAGAGTAGTGAATGCACTAGGCCAGCCTATAGATGGAAAAGGTCCAATCGCAGCGGAGGGAATGGAGCCCATAGAAAAGATTGCGCCAGGCGTGATTTGGCGGAAATCTGTTGATCAGCCAGTACAAACTGGTTTGAAATCCATTGATGCCATGGTTCCGGTGGGGAGGGGGCAAAGAGAATTAATTATTGGAGATCGCCAAACCGGTAAAACAGCGGTCGCAATTGATACAATCATCAATCAGAAGAATGAGAATATGGTTTGTATCTATGTGGCAATCGGTCAAAAAGCTTCGTCAATTGCAAGTGTGGTGCGGAAGTTGGAAGAGGTGGGAGCGATGGCATACACCATTGTTGTCGCAGCAACGGCTTCTGAATCAGCAGCCATGCAATTTATTGCGCCCTATTCCGGCTGTACTATGGGGGAATATTTTCGTGATAAGGGTCAGGATGCATTGATTGTTTATGATGATTTAACTAAACAAGCGTGGGCATATAGACAGATCTCATTGCTATTGCGCCGCCCACCTGGTCGTGAGGCTTATCCGGGAGATGTGTTTTATCTGCATTCACGCTTGTTGGAACGGGCTGCTAGGGTTAATGAGGCCTATGTGGAAAATGCGACCAATGGAAAAGTCAAAGGAAAAACGGGATCACTGACTGCATTACCAATTATTGAAACGCAAGCTGGCGACGTTACTGCTTTTGTTCCAACCAATGTAATTTCTATTACTGATGGTCAGATTTTCTTGGAAACTGATTTATTTAATGCGGGTATACGACCAGCGATTAATGCGGGTATTTCTGTTTCGCGTGTTGGGGGCGCAGCTCAAACTAAAGTCATAAAGAAACTTGGTGGCGGTATTCGATTAGCGCTGGCTCAATACCGAGAGCTGGCTGCTTTTTCTCAGTTTGCTTCAGATCTTGATGAGGCAACACGCAAGCAATTGGAGCGTGGCAAGATGGCAACTGAACTCATGAAGCAAAATCAGTATTCTACACAAAAGGTATCTGAAATGGCAGTAACCCTTTTTGCGCTTAATAAGGGTTACTTTGATGATGTTGAACTTAATCGTGCCTTAGCCTTTGAAGGTGCACTTAAAGGTTATATAGTTAGTCATCATCCCCTAGTGCTAGAGAAAATTGAATCCTCCAAAAATCTTGATGAAGAAACAGAAAAGGCTCTCGAGGCTGCTATTATTCAATTTAAGCAAAATGGAGCCTATTAATTTATGGCAAGTAGTCGAGATATTCGAAATAAAATCCACAGCGTAAAAAATACACAGAAGATTACGCGTGCCATGGAAATGGTTGCCGCTTCAAAAATGCGTAAAGCTCAGGATCGTATGAGAAAAGCTCGACCTTACGGCGAGAAAATACGAAATGTTGCTGCGCATATGAGTCGTGCCAGTGTTGAATATCGCCACCCTTTTCTGTTAAATCATGAGAATACAAAAAAGATAGGTGTAATTGTAGTTACCTCCGATAAAGGACTCTGCGGTGGATTGAATACCAACGTGCTGCGGAAGGTGCTGAATGAGGTCAGGCAATGGCAGTCCAATGGATTGGAAACTGAGGCTTGTTGTGTCGGCAATAAAGGTTTGGGATTTATGAGTCGCTTGGGCGTCAATGTTGTGTCACAAATTACCGGTTTGGGTGATGCTCCTAGTATGGAGAAATTGATTGGCGCAATTAAAGTAGTCCTGGATGCTTATACTGAGGGAAAATTTGATAAGGTATTTATATTCTATAATCGTTTCGTTAATACTATGAAACAGGAATCAGTCATGGAGCAATTATTGCCATTGACGGATGAGCGTATCAGGGGAAATGAAATGGAAAAGAAACGTGCACCGTGGGATTATATTTATGAGCCTGAGGCTAAGTTGGTAATTGACGATATTATGGTTAGATACATTGAGACAATCGTTTATCAGGCGGTTGCAGAAAATATGGCCTCTGAGCAATCGGCACGAATGGTGGCAATGAAAGCAGCTTCGGATAATGCTGGTAATCTTATTGATGAATTGACTCTTATTTATAATAAAACTCGTCAAGCTGCGATTACAAAAGAATTATCTGAAATTGTTGGTGGTGCGGCGGCTGTTTAACATATTTTTTGTATTCAGGGAACAAAATAATGAGTCAAGGTAAAATCGTTCAGTGTATTGGGGCTGTAGTTGATGTGGAGTTTTCACGTGAAGAAATTCCAAAAGTTTATGATGCTCTCACGATGGAGGGAACAGAGCTAACTCTTGAAGTTCAACAACAGTTAGGTGACGGTATTGTTAGGACAATTGCGCTGGGAACTTCCGATGGATTGCGCCGTGGCATGATGGTGACGAATACAGAAAAACAGATATCGGTTCCCGTTGGTATTAAAACTCTTGGTCGCATTGTTGATGTTCTAGGTCGTCCGATTGATGAGATGGGGGAGATTGGATCAGATACCCTGCAGCCAATCCATCGAACTGCGCCACCGTTTGACGAGTTATCGGCATCTACAGAATTACTTGAAACGGGCATCAAAGTGATCGACCTTATTTGTCCTTTTGCTAAAGGTGGTAAAGTCGGTCTCTTTGGTGGTGCAGGTGTTGGCAAAACCGTAAATATGATGGAGCTGATACGAAATATCGCAATTGAGCACAGTGGCTACTCCGTGTTTGCAGGTGTGGGCGAGCGTACGCGAGAAGGTAATGATTTCTATCATGAAATGAAAGACTCCAATGTGTTGGATAAAGTTGCTTTGGTTTATGGTCAGATGAATGAACCACCGGGTAATCGTCTACGGGTTGCATTAACTGGTTTGACGATGGCGGAGGCATTCAGGGATGAGGGTCGCGATGTGTTATTTTTTGTTGATAATATTTATCGTTACACCCTTGCTGGAACAGAAGTGTCGGCATTACTCGGTAGGATGCCATCAGCGGTTGGTTATCAGCCAACGCTGGCAGAAGAAATGGGGCGCTTGCAAGAGCGTATTTCATCGTCTAAAACTGGGTCAATTACTTCGATACAAGCTGTTTATGTTCCGGCAGATGACTTGACCGATCCCTCACCAGCTACTACTTTTGGACATTTGGATGCAACTGTGGTGTTGTCAAGGGATATTGCGTCACTTGGTATATATCCTGCTGTTGATCCTTTAGATTCTACGTCTCGTCAACTTGATCCATTGGTTGTGGGCGAAGATCATTATCAGACTGCTCGTGGCGTTCAGCAAACCTTGCAACGCTATAAAGAATTACGCGATATTATTGCCATTCTGGGTATGGATGAGCTTTCTCCAGAAGATAAACTCTCCGTCAGCCGCGCTCGCAAAATACAGAGATTCTTGTCACAACCTTTCTTTGTGGCCGAAGTTTTTACCGGATCTCCTGGAAAATATGTATCACTGAAAGATACCATTAAAGGCTTTAAAGGAATTGTAGACGGTGAGTATGACGATATTCCTGAGCAAGCTTTCTATATGGTTGGGGGAATTGAAGAAGTGCTGGAAAAGGCTAAAAGCATTCAATAATTGATCAAAATTATTTAGGAGTGCTAATGGGTACTGTATTTCATCTGGATATTGTCAGCGCGGAAGATTCAATCTATTCTGGTCCTGCTGAATTTATAACTGCACCTGCGATAATGGGTGAAGTGGGTGTTTATCCCCAGCATACGCCGATGCTTACCCGTATTAAATCCGGAGTAGTTCGTATTAAGGCACCACTAAAAGAGGACGAAGAGGTTTATGTCTCTGGTGGAATGCTTGAAATTCAGCCTGATGTAGTCACAATACTGGCTGACACAGCTTTGCGTGGTAAAGATCTTGATGAATCAAAGGCTTTGGAGTCAAAGCGTCTGGCTGAAGAAGCTATGAAAAATAAATCTTCAGAGTTTGAGTATGCGCGTGCCCAGGCTGAGTTGATGGAAGCAACTGCTCAACTGGCAGCAATTAAAAAATTACGTAAACGGAGTCACTGACTTTCTCTGGTAAGTAATTTCAATTAAATTAAGTGATAAAAAAGGCGATTCGTTCGCCTTTTTTTGTATCTGCTTTACGCTAGTATATTGTTTCTACTTTGATTGATACTTGATTTTCTGGATAGAGTGCCGTTATTTAAAAACAGAAAAACAATTTCATTGCAGTTTTTTTGGGTTGAATGTGTCTTTAGATTTTAGTAAAAGGAGTTCTGTTCGTGACCGGACTTGACGTGGTTATTCTAGCTGCTGGCACAGGTAAACGAATGTGCTCGGCATTGCCGAAAGTATTACATAAACTTGCTGGTAAACCACTTTTGTTACATGTGCTCGATACTGCACGACGTCTTTTACCTGGTCAAATATGTATTGTTTATGGTCATGGGGGTGATTCAGTACGGTCAGTGATTAATGATCCTGGTCTTATTTGGGTCGAGCAGGCGCAGCAGCTGGGTACTGGGCATGCCTTGAAGCAGGCGTTACCTGCGCTGCACGCCGATGGCGCCACATTGGTCCTATTTGGTGATGTTCCACTGGTGCGATCGGAAACACTCGAGTTACTTGTCAGGGAAGCACATGAAAATTGCCTGGTTTTGTTGACTATGAAACTGGACAATCCGTCTGGTTATGGTCGTATTGTGCGTGATTGTAAAACGGGTGATATAGAAGCTATTGTTGAAGATAAGGATGCTACCTCAGCTCAGCGTGGCATCAACGAAATCAACACCGGAATCATGTTGTTTCCCAATAAATTTCTTTCCAGCTGGCTTGCCAGACTGGATAATGTGAATACTCAGGGTGAATATTATCTGACTGATATTGTTGCTATGGCTGTCAAAGATGGGGTTCGTGTCATGTCTGCTTCCCCATTGAATAGCTGGGAGCCAAGCGGTGTGAATAATAAGCTCCAGCTTGCTGAGCTTGAGCGTATTTATCAGCGCAATTATGCAAATGAACTGATGTTGCAGGGCGTGATGTTGGCTGATCCTGCAAGAATAGACATCAGGGGAGAGCTTAGTTGTGGTAAAGATGTCGAGATCGATATCAATTGTCTATTTGAGGGTAATGTTCAGCTCGGTGATGACGTCAAGATACAGGGAAACTGCGTAATACGTAACGCTACCATTGCCGCTGGAACAGTCGTTTCTGCATTTACATTGATAGAAAATGCTACGATCGGACAAAAATGCCGAATTGGTCCTTACGCGCGCATCCGTCCCGGTACTCATCTGGATCAGGCGGTACATATTGGCAACTTTGTGGAAATTAAAAATAGCCAGATATCTGCTGGTAGCAAAGTCAATCATCTCAGCTATATCGGAGATAGTCAGATCGGTAAAGATGTGAATGTGGGTGCGGGTACGATCACTTGCAATTATGATGGTGCGCATAAACATCGTACTATCATCGAAGATGATGTTTTTATCGGTTCTGATTGTCAGTTGATTGCACCGGTAAGAGTCGCTAAGGGTGCAACCATTGGTGCTGGATCGACGATTACACGCGATGCCCCGGCAGAGCAGCTTACCTTGTCACGTTCGCGACAAACTAGTATTGGAAGCTGGAAGCGCCCTCAAAAAGATCATAACTGAAGTACTGTAGAAAAATTTACGAGAGGTTGACTATGTGCGGAATTGTTGGTGCAGTTTCTCGAAACAATGTGGTTCCATTTTTGTTGGAAGGGCTGTCCAGACTGGAGTATCGCGGTTATGATTCAGCTGGTATCGTAGTTGCTAATGGACGGCTGCATCGGTTGCGAACAACTGAGCGTGTTGCTGAATTGGGGAGACTGGTATTTCAGCAAAATACTTCCGGTTTGAGTGGAATTGCCCATACTCGCTGGGCGACACATGGCGCACCCAGCGAACGTAATGCTCATCCCCATCTGTCAGGTGACAAAAGAAAAATTGCGGTTGTGCACAATGGTATTATCGAGAATCATGACAGCTTGCGTCGGCACCTGCAGCAGTCCGGATTTGAATTTCTGTCGGATACTGATACTGAAGTCATCGCGCATTTAATTTCACATTACCTGCACGCTGACGGGGATTTGTTACAGGCTGTATCTGAAGCCATCAAAGAATTGAAAGGCGCCTACGCTATCGCGGTGATGGAAGAACAATATCCTGAACGGTTGATTGTGGCGAGGAATGGTGCGCCGTTGCTGCTGGGTTTAAGTGATGACGGTTTCTTCGCTGCTTCAGATGTTTCCGCGCTGATCCAGATTACCAAGCGTATTATTTATTTGGAAGAAGGCGATGTCGCCGAACTGTATCAAGACCGTTATCAGATTACGAATAATCTTGATGGTAAGGGTAGGCAGCCTGTTACGCGTGCCATTCATGAAATCAATTTCACGAGAGACGCGGTTGAGCTTGGGTCTTATGCACATTTCATGCAGAAGGAGATTTTTGAGCAACCTGCAGCTGTTGCCAATACTCTGGAAATGGTTCTGGGTGCGCAATCCATTTCGCCACTGTTATTTGGTAACCAGGCAGTCGATATTTTTGCCAAGACTCGAGGCATTCTGATACTGGCATGCGGTACCAGTTTTCATGCTGGGTTGGTCGCCAAATACTGGCTGGAATCGATTGCGAAATTGCCCTGTCAAGTCGAAATTGCCAGTGAGTATCGTTACCGAGACCCCATCGATTATCCCGATACTCTCGTCATTGGTATCTCTCAGTCTGGAGAAACCGC
The DNA here is from genome assembly GCA_016703745.1 of Nitrosomonas sp. Taxonomy (NCBI): domain Bacteria; kingdom Pseudomonadati; phylum Pseudomonadota; class Betaproteobacteria; order Nitrosomonadales; family Nitrosomonadaceae; genus Nitrosomonas; species Nitrosomonas sp. Next base: position 89,111 of record JADJBK010000006.1, read on the forward strand.
AGATACATTGGCAGCACTGAATTACGCAAAATCGCTCGGTCATGCGCACAGTCTTGCAGTGTGTAATGTTCCAGAGAGCGCGCTGATACGCCAGACCGACTTGCGCTTTCTTACTCGAGCCGGTCCCGAGATCGGAGTTGCCTCAACCAAAGCATTTACGACCCAGCTTGCAGTATTACTACTCATGACTGCAGTTTTTGCAAAACTGCGCGGTAAACTGCCAATCGAAACGGAACAAAAGCTGATTGCCGAATTACGGCATTTGCCGGTTGCCATTCAGCATGCGCTGGAGACAGAAAAACAGATTCAGCAATGGGCTGGTGATTTTTCCCAGAAACAGCACGCCTTGTTTCTGGGTCGCGGGATGCACTATCCGATTGCCATGGAAGGTGCACTCAAACTCAAGGAAATATCCTATATCCACGCTGAAGCCTATGCCGCTGGCGAACTCAAACATGGTCCGCTCGCGCTGGTAGATAGTGAAATGCCGGTAGTGGTTATTGCACCCAATGATATTTTGCTGGAGAAGTTGAAATCCAATCTGGAAGAAGTGCGTACAAGGGGGGGGCAATTGTATGTCTTTGCCGATGCGGATTCCCACATTGAGGAAAGTGAAGGTGTGCATATCATCCGACTGGCGGAACATCGTGGCGTATTAAGCCCTATTTTGCATACAATTCCACTGCAGTTGCTGGCATATCATGTCGCCCTACAAAAGGGAACTGATGTTGATAAACCCAGAAATCTAGCAAAATCTGTAACGGTTGAGTAAGCTGACGGGTTCTTCCTGGTATGAATTGCAGCGAATCGGCGCTCAATGAACAGTAGATCGACTATTCTGGCAATTGACCAGGGAACCAGCAGTACTCGGGCCGTATTATTCACTTCAAATCTCAATAAGCTTGCGGCCTGCCAGAAAGAATTAGTATTGCAATATCCCCAAAAGGGGTGGGTAGAGCAAAAACCGGAGACCATCTGGCACGATACGCTCGAAGTTTGCCGCAAAGTGCTTGATGAGGTGCAGGAAGGTGCGTTATCCGTAGCATCCATTGGAATTACCAATCAGCGTGAGACCAGCATCATCTGGGATCGCGAAACCGGAAAACCGGTTTACCCTGCAATCGTGTGGCAGGATCGCCGCACTGCCGGTTTTTACGAGCAGCTAAAACAACGGGGATGCGAGCCGTTGGTGGCAGCCAAAACCGGTTTGCTACTGGATTCTTATTTCTCGGCAGGGAAAATTGCCTGGATACTCAATCATATCGAAGGTGTACGCGATCGGGCCAGAAATGGTGAATTAGCCTTCGGCACGATAGATTGCTATCTGTTATGGCATCTTACCGGTGGGAAGGTTCATGCTACAGACGCCACCAACGCCGCACGCACTCTGTTATTTAATATTCTTATCCAGCAATGGGATGAAGAGCTGCTCGACCTGTTTGACATTCCAAGTGCCATTTTGCCCCAGGTTAAGGATAACGCTGCTGAATTTGGAGTGACTGACAGAGCATTATTTGGCAGGGAAATTCCGATAGGTGGTGTGGCAGGTGACCAGCACGCGGCATTGATCGGGCAGGGATGCATTGCACCTGGCATGGTTAAATCCACCTATGGCACCGGTTGTTTCGTATTAATGAACATCGGGCAGGAATTCAGAGCATCCAAACATCGGTTGCTGACTACCCCTGCCTACCGGCTCGCTGGAAAAGTGACTTATGCTATCGAAGGTTCCATTTTTGTGGCAGGCGCAGCAATCCAGTGGCTGCGTGATAATCTCACATTTTTTTCAGATAGTGCCATGAGCGAAGCACTTGCCCTGAGTGTGCCGGACAGTAACCAGGTCTATTTCGTGCCGGCTTTTACCGGCCTCGGTGCACCACACTGGCGATCGGATGTACGCGGCATGATTGATGGTCTGACGCTTGAAACGACCAAGGCGCATATCACTCGTGCCGCACTGGAAACACAGGGTTTCCAGACCCGTGATCTGATCATGGCCATAGAAGCGGATAGCGGGTATGTCGCTTCCGTTATTCGTATTGATGGAGGACTGGTTGCCAACCAATTCATGTGCCAGTTTCTTGCGGACATGCTCGGCCGACCAGTGGAAGTACCAGCCATGACGGAAGCCACCGTACTGGGTGCAGCCTGTCTTGCCGGCATAACCGCCGGTCTGCTGCCGGGACTTGAAGTCATGCAAAAAAATTGGCATTGTGAGCAGGTGTTTCGGCCCACGATGCTGGAAGATGAACGGGAGCGGCGTTATAACGGCTGGCGCGCTGCGGTTAAAAAGCTTTTATAGTCGATTGTTCGTAACCGTCCAACGCTCCCATCTACGCAATCACAATTTTCTGGATTATTCTCCTCTGCATTACCTTACAGGAGGATAAGCCATGGCATTACAGGATGATAAGCAAAAGCATATCAGCAACTGGCAAACGAGCGGTTTGTCGCAGGCAGCCTATTGCCGGGCGCTCGGGTTGAATGCGAAGACGTTTGGGAATTGGTTGCGCGCTCACCGGCGTGGGCGCGATGATATCAAGCTGCCAGCCTTGATTCCGGTTACGATCAAGCCGACAGCGGCGTCAGTGGAAGTATTGCAGCTTCGCTGTCGCGGTACGCATGTGCTGGAATTACCACTGAGCGTTTCCCCGCGATGGCTGGGAGAATTGCTGTCATGTCTGGGTTGATTGCGCACGCGGGTAAGATCTGGCTGGCGGTCGACCCGGTGGATATGCGTCGCGGCATGGATGGCTTATCGATGATTGTGCAGCAGGTATTGGGTCACCCGCCCTGCGCGGGTTCGGCGTTCATATTCTGCAATCGCGCGGGCAATCGCATCAAGGTCTTGCTGTGGGATGGCACGGGGGTGTGGTTATGTCAGCGCCGCCTGCATCAGGGGCGGTTTGTCTGGCCGAGGCAGGATGCGGCGTGTGTCGAGTTAGCGCTATCGCAGTGGGAATGGTTGATTGCCGGCGTAGACTGGCGGCGTTTATCGGCGCTGCCACAATGGCATTTTCAGGTGTAGAAAATATGCAATAGTTGTTTATTAACAGTCGGTTGATTGTGAGTTCGTGGTATAATTCGTCTCATGAATTCACTGGCGCAACTGGATCAACTTAACCTCGATACGGCCACCAAACAACAGGTGGTCAATCTGGTTCAGGCATTTCAGCTTGATCTGACCCAGCAAACACAGCAGACGGTTTATGCGCTGGAACTCAAGATTCAGGCGCTCACCCTGGAATTGGCGCATCTGCGCCGTATCCGATTGGCAGGAAAAATGAAGCGTTGTCTGCCTTGTCACCCAGGCAGCTTTCTTTGTTTGAAGAATCGGCGCTGACCGATATCACGGCCATTGAGGCTGAAATCGAACAGATCAACAGCACACCACCCCCAATACCACCAAAGTGCCGCGTACCCGCGCCGGTCGTCAGCCGCTGCCAGATCACCTGCCGCGCATCGAACACCGGCATGAACCCGCATCCTGCCAATGTGACCGATGCGGCTGCGATCTGACGAACATCAGAGAAGACATCACCGAGCAGCTTGACGTGGAACCCGCCAGATTCTTCGTTCATCGCCACATTCGCCCACAGTACGCCTGCAAATCCTGTGAAACCATCACGGCAGAACCCGTGCCACCGGCAGTCATCGATGGCGGCATGGCCGCCCCGGGCTTGCTTGCCTGGGTGATGACAAACAAATACCTGAATCACCTGCCACTTTATCGCCTGGAGCAGATTGCTGCCCGTGACCAGGTCACGCTGCCCCGTTCCACCCTGGCCGAATGGGTAGGCCGTACCGGCGTAGCCCTGCAACCATTGGTCGATCGCCTAACCTGGCATCTACTGCAGGGCAACACGCTGCATGCCGATGAAACACCAGTTGCACAATTGGAACCCGGTCGCGGCAAAACCCGTAAAGCCTACCTGTGGGCCTACCGCAGCAATGATCTTGAGCCCGGGCCGCGTATCATCGTCTTCGACTATCAAGCCGGCCGTAGCGGTCAGCATGCGCGGCACTTTCTGCAAAATTGGCAAGGACACCTGATGGTCGATGACTATGCTGGGTATAAAGCACTTTTTTCCACAGCCACATCGCCTTGTGTCGAATTGGCGTGCTGGGCGCATGCGCGACGCAAATTCTTCGACCTGCACCAGGCCAATGCCAGCACGATGGCATTGGCAGCGATACAGCGCATCAGCGTCTTATACGCAATCGAAGCAGAAGGCAAAGACCTGAGCATCGAAGATCGCCTGCAACTGCGGGCAGACAGAAGCCTGCCCGCACTGCATGCATTGCATGACTGGCTGATGCAAACCCGTAGCCAGACCGCAAATGGCGGCGGCTCCGCCAAAGCACTCGACTATACCCTCAGACGCTGGCCAAGCCTCATCCGCTACGCACAAACCGGCTTTCTTCCGATCGACAACAACCCGGTGGAGAACACCATCCGCCCGATCGCAATCGGTAAAAAGAATTGGCTATTCACCGGATCGGAACGTGCCGGTCAACGCGCCGCTGCCATTCAAACCTTGTTCGGTACCGCGCAACTCAACAAACTCGATCCCGCCGCATGGCTTGCAGACACACTCGCCAAACTACCCACCTGGCCCAATAACCGCATCGATGAATTGCTGCCGCTTACACCAGCGTTCATTCAATCACTTAAACAGCAGGAAAGATAGATGGGAGCGCTGGACGGTTACTGCCGCGACGCATATCCACCGGATCGACCGCCAGCCAGATTTTACCCGCGTGCGCAATCAACCCAGACATGACAGCAATTCTCCCAACCATCGCGGGGAAACGCTCAGTGGTAATTCCAGCACATGCGTACCGCGACAGCGAAGCTGCAATACTTCTACTGACGCTGCTGTCGGCTTGATCGCAACCGGAATCAAGGCTGGCAGCTTGATATCATCGCGCCCGCGCCGGTGAGCGCGCAACCAATTCCCAAACGTCTTCGCATTCAACCCCCGCGCCCGACAATAGGCTGCCTGCGACAAACCGCTCGCCTGCCAGTTGCTGATATGCTTTTGCTTATCATCCTGTAATGCCATGGCTTATCCTCCTGTAAGGTAATGCAGAGGAGAATAATCCAGAAAATTGTGATTGCGTAGATGGGAGCGTTGGACGGTTACGATTGTTCTACCCTATATAAAATTTCAATACTTGTCGGGTATGACCTGAGACTTGGAGTGTGCCGGCTCATAGTGTATGTAATTCTGATATCGGATTGCCCTGCTAATTACATTTAGATACTGGCAGCCAATTAACCAACAAACCCTGATCGTGCAGTAAGCCATCTTCTTCATTCATGTAATACAGATGGTGGTCAGCCGAGGAAACGCCCAAATAAGCCTTGGTATTCGGATAATAGCGATAGCTGTAAATACCGAAGGTTTCGGTGGTTGTGCCCGCAGGTGCCAAGAATCCGGAATATTGCTCTTCCGCCCAATTAAAAAAGCAGTTAATCTTTTCCTCAGAATAATGATTGATGTAGTTGTTAACAACTGCGCGTCCACCGGACAAAACCAAATCCGGGTATTCCAGGATCTTGAATTTTTCAAACGGGTTGCCGCGAACAGCAATCAAATCTGCCGGTGCATCCGCTGTCAATGTGCCTAAACCCGGAATGCCCAGATCTTCCGCAGATTTTGACGTTGCAGCTTTAAGAATATTGACAACATCCGTGAAATCGATTGATTCACCGCTCAGCGCTTGTAGCATGGTGTGCAACTCCTGCCCATTAATTCCCCAGGGAACATCATCATGTGCGATTTCGGAACCATAAACTACTTGGGCACCTTTCATACCCAATCCAGCCGCATTGGCAAATATATGCTCACACGTTGAATGAGTGTCGAGCGTGGTAACAACCGTTACGCCGTTATCCGCGACTCGCTGTAGTAATTCATCGCTGATCTCAGCACATGGTATATGCACCAATTCATCGACATTGGCATCCAAAGCCCGGGTTAAGCCGGTTTCCTCGCCTACAAATGCCATTACACGCTTTCCAAGTGCGTGTGCTTTGGTCACGATCGTTTGAGTGATTTCTGCAGACAGTATTGGCCAAGGGGTATCCGGAATCGGATTGCCATGGGTCATCCAATGCCTGCCCGGTTCACCACCGGGTTCTAACGAAATGACGATAGCGGATGCGCCACCTGTCACCAATTTCTGCACGACTGATTCAGCTTCGGTTACCGATGAAACGGCAATACCAATTTTATCGAGACCGCTATCGCCGCCGAAAATATTAAGTGGATAACCATTAACAGCTTGGATAATGGGTCCTGCACTCAATAATCGCAGTGTTCCTTCGCCGCCTTCCGTGGCCTTCAATGGACCGCCGACATCCTGCACTGTCGTGATGCCATTTTTCAGCACAATACTTTTGTTGACACTCTGAAATGTAATATGACCGTGACGTTCGATAAATCCAGGCAATATCGTTGAATCACCGAGATCCAATTGATTTGCGCATTGACTACTTAATTCTGCCAACGTACCGACTTGCTTAATCATATTTCCTTCGATAAGAACAGCCTTGTTATCCTGAGGAAAATTGACGCCGTCAAATAACCGTGTGGCGGTAAGTATTTGACAATCCGGAAGACCAGGCACAACTGCAGACCCGGAATGATCCTCGCCGCCGTGCCCATCAACATTGAGGCTAACTCCGAATAAAAGAATTAGCACGATCAATAATCTTTTCTCATTTAGTAGAAAACCTTTTAATTTCATTTTAACTATCTCATATCTGTAAATATTAATAGGGGATTTTATTGATACAGCGAAAACCTGCTCCATCAAAATGAAAGCTGACCAATAAAAACTATGCATGATTACGCTTTTTTCTGGAGTAGCCGGGAATTGTAAAATTAGTAAGTTCAGTTGTAAATGTGACAAATTGTCACATCAGAATACAAACAAAGCATAGCGGGGCAGGGTGATCTGGATAAGCTGCAAAGTGCAGCGGTGTGATTTATGGAAATGGGTATGCACAAGCGTGAAAATGGAAGACCAGCATTGCTGACTGGAAGGGTTATGTACGTATTCGGTAAAACTGCATGAGTTATTGGCGTCTGCCAGTTTTTGTATCCAGTAAGAAAAAAAGTTTAATTTATTAGATAAACCTCATTTTTTTATGCCACTAATCACCGGAATCACCAGATAGTGAATCATACGATGATCAGCAGCAGGTTAGCTGAACTCATCGCAGCCCTTGACATTTAAACAGTAAAGCCAGATCAGAAAATTCGTAATGGATGCCGTTGCGCATAATATTGAAGCGATCCATGCTGCTCACATTGATACCACCGTATGCTGATAGGCAGGCGCTGTAGCCGGCCTGCTTAACCAGCTCCAGGCGCTCGGCAGTCATGTGTTGACGACCACCGTATGGGTAGGCAAACAACACTTCCGGTAGCTTGAGTTGTTGTTGTAAGCGGTTTTTGGATACACGCAGCTCGTCACATACCCGCTCTGCGGTTTCCTTTGCGCAATCAATATGGTTGACAGTATGCGAGCCGATAGCAAAGCCTTCGGCGTGCATCTGCTGCAATTGCGACCAGTTCATTACCGGGATTTTATCGTTACCACGGCGAATATCATGTGGAAAAATACCATCGTTATCGATCATGCCGGTTGATACGAAAAATGCAGCCGGAATACCGTGTTTGGTAAGTATAGGCACGGCGTTGGCAAAGTTATCCAGATAGCCGTCATCAAAAGTTACGCACACCAATGGTTTGGCACTGTGGCTGATGGTACTGGTTGCGGCGATCTGTTCGATAGACAAAATTGTGCAATATTTACGGATCAATGCCATATGCCGGTCGAATTGTTCAATGCCTACGCTCAGGTTGTCACGGGCATCATCAGTCACTCGGTGGTACAACAGAACGGTGATACGCGGTGCCATCAATCTATGTAGAAACAGCTTGTTTAACAGAATGTAACCCATAAAAGCAATCAACTTAGGGCTGAACCGTGTTTGCTGTTGCTGTCGAGCGAGCTTGCGTTTGAGTGCAGCGACCTGACTTAAAGTCGGTTTTTTATAAGTATGACCACCAGCAGCCTGTGGTGTGCTGGCGGCGGTACCATTAAGGACATCCTGTACGGATTGTTTCATTAGTTCGATGCCGGTTTCATCCAGGGTTAATTGCAGGCCTTTCAATGTGGAATAAGGTGCTCGTGGCACGCTGACTTGCTTGACCACCGCACCGGCATCCAGTCTGGCTTCCACCCAGTGTACGGTGCAGCCTACGCTGGGCACATCGTGGTGTAGCTCCCAGAACGCAGGCGGCATACCTTTGAAATCAGGTACTTTGCCTTTATGCAAATTCAAGGTGCCCAGTCTTGGAATGTTAAACAACGATCCTTTCAGGATCGGCGCCGCTAGTGACAAACCCAGATCCGGTGAGAATTCCCTAACTATATTTAAGCTGTTGTCGGCGTGAATGTCATCGACGGTCACAATCTGTACATTAGCGCGCTGCTTTAATGCCGCGAACGTGTAGCGATAACCGGGAGCAGCTGGGGCGATATCTGAAGTGCTGCGGTTCAACAGAAGTTGCACAATATCCAGTGTTTGATAAAGAATCCAGCGCCAGCCGTGATAGCGTAAGTTGCGCCATTGATTGCGCAATAAAATTTTTGGAGTTTTGATCGGCGCATGAACGACAACAAGCCACGATAAATCAGATATTGCCTGATCGATATTGACGATACCTCTGCGTACCGCGTGGGATAAATCACCTGTAAAAACGACAATTTTTCGAGCATTGGACATAGGCTGGTATTCAAATAAGATCGTTCATAGTTTAAAAAAGTTGAGCTGTGAATCCTAATCTTTGGCCGTAGCCTGTAGACAAAAAAGCGACAATTATGTTTGGGTTCCATGGATGTTTACCATGAGCATAATTAGACCGTCTCTTTCTCTTAAGATTGGCCCAGGCTACCTAGTCTAGTTAGCGAAATACTCTCCGTCAATGGATACATAGATTCAATTTCAGCGTGACTTGGTCTGCCAGGCTGCTGCTATAAATGATGCTGCAGATAAGCAGGGCAGTTACGTTTCACAATGGTGCGACAATTTGTCACATTCCATCTTTTGTATCATTCGGTAATAATTACCAGAACTGCACCCATATGACTTGTTTCCCGGTTGCGGGTTTTAGACTTTCGCTAACCATTATTCAATTCATGACTCCTGTTACAGATACTGCTGCTGTTGCATTTATCGATGTGCTTTATCGAGAACATCATGGTTGGCTTTATGCCTGGCTCAAGAAGAAGATGAGCTGCCCGCATCAGGCGGCGGATCTTTCGCAGGATACCTTTGTGCGGTTGTTATCCTTGCCAGTGCTGCCCTGCCTGCGGGAGCCGCGCGCTTATTTGTTGGTGACGGCTAATCGTTTGATGCTCAATTTTTATCGTAAGCGTAGGGTCGAAACGGAGGTACTCGCCAGTATATCCACGTTGCTTGGTGATCAATCCAATGGGGATGTCGCTCATGTTTGCGCTGTGCGCCAGTTGCTGGAACAGGTCTTGCTGATGCTCATTGAAGAGCTTGATGCGCACTCGCGGCAAGCTTTTCTGCTGGCGCGGGTCGACGGCATGCGTTATGCCGAAATCGCAAAAATGATGGGGATTTCTGAAAGCCGGGTTAAGCAGCATCTTATTAAGTCGCTTGCTTACTGTCATAGCCGTTTGTATCAGATCAAAGTGCTGGCCGATGCGTAAAAATGGAGTTCAGAACGGCAGTATGGACGGGAAACTGTTGAATGAACAGGCCGCCTATTGGGTGGTGCAGATGACGGATACATCGACGACCCATGAACAGCGCGAGACATTCGAGCAATGGCTGGCGCAATCCCCTGCGCATCGCCAGGTTTTTGAGCAGGTCAGTAGTCTTTGGAATGGCGTGACGCCATCTCAGCCAAAATCGCCCACGCAAACCTATGCCCAGCTGGGGGTATTGCTGCTGCTCGGCAGTCTTTGCTGGCTACCCTTTTCCGAGTGGCTGGCGGATGAACGCACCGCTACCGGCGAGATTCGTCGTATCGAACTGGCAGATGGAAGCCATGTCACGCTTGACAGCAACAGCGCAATTGACATTGCCTTCGATAAACAGCAGCGGCGCATCATTTTGCACAGTGGACGGCTGCTCGCGGAAGTGACTGTCGACGATTCATTCAGCCCACGTCCATTTATCATCGAGAACCGTGATGGTACGGCCCAGGCATTGGGTACGCGCTATAGCGTCGAACAGTCAAGTCGTGGCAGTCGCGTTACTGTCATGGAATCACGAGTTGCGACCGCAAGCTATGCCAAACCCGGTGAACGGGTTACGCTTGAAGCCGGTCAGTCTATCCAATTCGACAGCAAGCGCATTTACCCGGTGGAAATCGCTGATACGCACGCTACCAGCTGGGCACAAGCACAACTCGTCTTTGAAAATGTGCCATTAGAGAATGTGATTACTGAGCTGGCACGCTATCACAAAGGCTGGCTAAAAATCGATTCACAGACCGAGCAAATGCTGTTCACCGGCGTGCTGCCGAGTAACGATTTGCCTGCCGTATTGGAGATTCTCGAAAACGCACTGCCAATCAACATCCAGCAGCCTTTTGACTGGCTGGTATGGATCAGAAAACGACCAGTTTGAGTTTATTTCTGTCTGGATGAGCCAGGTGTGGCGTTAATGGCATGAAGACCTGCCTGGGCGCAGGCATCATCGAGCTGCGTGCCGGGTGCACCTCCGACACCAATGCCACCAACGACTTCACCCGCAATTTCAATGGGTAACCCTCCGCCAAGAATCAGAATCTGCTCATTCATATCGTGCAACCCTTTGAGAGTGGGATTCTGGCTGACCATCCCGGCCAGCTCGCTCGTTGTCCGGCGCATACTGGCTGCGGTGTAGGCTTTTCTCCGACTGCTGTCAACGGTGTGGGGCCCCGCGCCATCATCACGCCCCATGGCTCGCAGTACACCGGCACGATCGACCACGGATACGCTTACCCGGTATCCATTTTTCTGGCAGGTATGGATTGCCACTTGTACCGCCTTGTAGGCTAAATCAAGCGGTAAAAATGCTTCACGAGGAAGGGGTTCGGCTACCGCGATTCCTGCAACCCATATCAAACTAAAACCCAATACGGGATTAATCTTCATCATTACCTCCAAACCATATTTAAGATATTTTGGAATTGCACACGCAATCATCTTTTCTTCACTTTTGCCGGGTTATTCTGGCATTGTTAGTAGCCCATCTGCAACTTAAAAATTGTTTGTGAATTGTGCCTGTATCGCGGCGCTATGCCCAGGCATATAGGTCAACGCATAGGTCAAACCCAAGTCATCATTTGCAGCCTCACATCAGCAAACCAGAAAACCACAAAAAAAATTGCTGCCAGCGCTACCCGATTTCTCTTCTCGCGTGTCATGGATAGTAGAAGCACCTATTTCTATTATGATCTCCCTGAGAGGAATTCCATGACAGCAAAAGATATTCCGCAGCAAACTATCTCACTCATTTGTCGTATTTTGAGTGCGCTCTTTTCCATCGCGTGTTTTATGTTCATCTGGGCGCAATCCGCATCAGCACAAAATGTCGAAATCAATCTTCCCGCGCAACCATTGGGTTCGGCGTTGACGCAACTGGCCACCCAGACTGGTGTACTGGTCGGAGTTGATGCCAGCCTGGTCGCGGGCAAGCAAGGAGCATCGGTTAAGGAACCTCTGAAAAACAAACATTCTGAACGGCAGTCACTCAAAAACTGACCACTACTTCAAATAGTGACGCTGATTTTTATGAAAACAGCCGTTCCTCTCTGGAAACAAGCTCATTTACTGGCTTGTTTTCAAATTTCAGACGCAACAAGACATCGACGTTCATAAGCATCACCACGGATGACGTTGGCAATGGCTGTCAGGAAGGTCAAACGGGCCGCATTTTTGGCCAGGCCGCGATAGCGATTTTTAGCATACCCAAAGCGGATTTTGATATCCCGAAACACGTGTTCGACTTTGGCGCGGCGTTTCGCCAGCTCACGGGCGGCACCGCGCAGTAGTTGAGCCGCCCCGGAATCGTCTTTCGTGAGCCTGGCCAGTTTGCCCGGACGCATCGCGATCACGCAGGCTGGAGGGCTTTCCGCCGGCATCTCCGGGCGTTTATCCAGCCCCTGATATCCGGCATCGCCATGAACAAACTGTTCCTCGCCATGCAGCAGGGCGGCGGCTTCGGCAACGTCGCTGACATGCCCCGAGGTTACTTTGAGCGTATGCACCAACCCGGTTTCATGATCGACGCCGATATGAAACTTGCTGCCGAAAAACCATTGATTGCCCTTTTTGCTGGAATGCATTTCTGGATCACGCGACCGGCTCTTATTTTTGGTTGAAGTCGGCGCGGCAATCAGGCTGGCATCGACGATGGTGCCGGCTTTCAAGAACAACCCACGCTCACCCAGCGTTTGGTTGATGACCTGGAAGATCTGATCCATTAACCCGTGTTTTTCCAGTAAATGCCGAAATTGCAAAATGGTGCTTTCATCCGGCACGGCTTCCAGACGAATGCCGCAAAAACGGCGCAGTGATTCAATCTCATACAGCGCATCTTCCATGCCCGGATCGGAATAGTTGTAGATAATTTGCGCAACATGCGCGCGCAGCATCAATTCCAAGGCAAATGGTTTGCGGCCACGCCCATTGCCTGGCGCATAGTGTGGTTCAATAACATCAATCATAGCCTGCCAAGGCAATAACCCGTCAAGTTGATCGAGAAACTTCTCGCGGCGCGTGACTTTGCCCTTATTGGCGTATTCGGCATCAGCAAAACTCATCTGTTGGTAAGGTTTCATGAATAGCTTCTCGAAAAAGTTTGATGCAGAATTATATTACTTGCGGGGAATTAATCAGAGGTTCCTTAATGGTTATTACACGCCGCAGCAGGCATTTACGCAGCTGCTTGCCGGCAGTGGGCTGATGGCGGCAGAAACCACCCCAGGTCGCTTCGTGTTGGAGTCTTTACCCGTCAATCGTCAGGCTATCCGTGATACGGAAACGGTAAAGTTACCCGAAATGACAATCACCGGCATGATGGAAGAGAATTCTCCCTATAACACCAGCTACACCCTTCCCACTGCTGCGGCAGTCAATAAAACTGATACACCGATCATGAAAACACCGGCATCCATCCAGGTCGTGCCGAAAAGTGTGATGCATGATCAGCAGGCCTATCGCCTTCAGGATGTGATCAAAAATGTCAGCGGTGTCCAGACTTTCCATGGCTTTGGTGGCGGTGCGCAAAGCTTCATTGTTCGAGGATTTTTGCAAAGCTCGTTGAATTACCGTAATGGCATCCGTATTCCGGCGACTAAATTCGATCTGGCGAATGTCGAACGGGTTGAGGTGTTAAAAGGAACCTCCGCTATGCTGCACGGTTTTGGTGACCCGGGTGGCATAATCAGTACGGTTACCAAGCAGCCGAGTTCTGAGCCTCATTATTCTGTGGAGCAACGTTTTGGTTCGTACAATTTTTTCCGTACCGAAGCCAGTGCAACAGGCCCGTTGAGTAAGGAACATGGGTTAAATTATCGTGTGGATTTGTCCTATCTGGATACGGATTCGTTCCGTCAGCTGATCAGTAGTGACCGCATCTTTTTTGCGCCTACTTTAAGCTGGCAGCCAACTGCTGATACAAAACTGATCCTGTCATATGAGTATTTTGATGAAAAGAGTGGTTATGACTACGGCACTCCTGCCTTTGGTAACCGATTGGCAGATATTCCACGTTCGAGAACCTTTACCAATAGAGGATTGCAGGATAAGCAAACCACTCATTTGATTGACTTCAGGATCGACCATCGGTTAAACGATAAAATTCGGTTCAATGCGGGTACAGTTGCCTCGCAAAATAGCAAGCAATGGAACTCCATCTATACTGGCCGAGTTGTTGAAAGACTGGATCCGCTGAATTCAGGCAGGCAAATCGGGGACGTTGATCGCTTTTTCTGGTTTGGCCCTGAAAAAATAGAAACCCTTACTGCCTGGATGAACGGGATCTTTGATTTTGAGACCTATGGCATCCAGCACAAAGTGTTATTTGGCGGAGAGTACTACACGGCTCACTTCAATTATGATATTGCCAATGGTGCAGCGGATACCGTCAATATTTTTACGTTTGATCCTCGCCGTTCGAATTTACCGATTGATCAATATAGCAATTTACCAACTGACAGTTTTCATGCCAGCACCGATAGCACCTCGAAGGCAATTTATCTACAGGATCAGATAACGTTTGGGGGGAACTTTCATATTCTGGGGGGATTCCGTTACGATTGGGTGGATAGAAGACAGAATCTGAGCTGGTGGGCACCCAATCACAAAGATGCTCGTAATGATGGTTTTGTCAGTCCCAGAGTCGGCATTCTCTACGAACCTGCAAGCTGGTTATCGGTATTCGGTAATTTCTCCGAATCTTTTGGCCCTGCGTTTGCTTACGATAGTGGCCAGGAAAGGCTTTTCAAGTTTGATTCGGCAACCCAGTATGAGGGTGGCGTGAAAGCTCAATTCTTCGACGGCAAACTGATTGCCAACGCAGCTTATTTTGATCTGCAAAAAACCCAGCGCTTTACCGACCCAAATGGTCAGAACATATTGTCAACGGTGCCTGTTCGTGGCAAAAGCAATGGGGTCGAATTCGACATGCAAGGGCAAATTTATCGAGGTCTGAGCATGATCGGAACTTATGCGTATACCCATACCAAAGTCCTCGATGACCCAACCAGCCCGGGCAATGTTGGAAATCGATTGCCTTATGTTCCTGAGCATCAGGGCAGTCTGTGGTTGAAATATGACTTCAACTATGGATTCTTAAAAGGTTTCACTGTAGGTGGCGGGGTTTTTGTTGCCAGCCGCCGTTTCGGCGACGCCGCTAACAGTTTTTCTGACGGGGCGTATGCACAACTGGATTTGATGGCGGCCTACAGAAAGAAACTGGGCAAAACCTTATTAACCGCACAGCTTAACCTCAACAATATAAATAATGAGAAATATTATTATTTAAGAAGCCGTCGAACAAATTTACCTGCCGAACCATTAATGGTGATGGGCTCCATACGGCTTCAGTATTAAATTTAATTCTCGATGGCAGCGCAACCCGGATATAACGTGATGTCATTCGGGTTGTGTCGATGTAACAAAAGGGGTTGGACAGGATGATAATGCGACGTAATTTTTGGGTATGGCTGCACCGCTGGGCCGGATTGGCCATGGCTATTTTTTTGATCGTGGTGGGATTTACCGGAAGTTTGCTTGCATTTTATCCTGAATTGGAACGGATGCTTAATCCGCAGTTTTATCCGAAGCAGACTCTGCCAGCCAAACTTGGCCCTGCCACATTGGCCGAGCTGGTAGAGCAGCGCATGCCCAATGCCCAGGTCAATGCTGTGCTGATGGAAGCCAATCAGGGCGCGACATTGGTGAGTGTTCGTCTCCGTCAAGATGGGAGTGGGCAAACTGCTGCACTGGGATTCGATCAAATCATCGTCGATCCGTATACCGGGGAGGAGCTCGCGCGTCGTCAGTTCGGCGCAATTTCCGAAGGGATCATCAATCTGATGCCGTTCATTTACAAACTGCATTATGAGCTGGCGCTGGGTCCATTTGGCATGTGGGTGCTGGGTATTTGCGCACTGATCTGGACATTCGATTGTTTTATTGGCTTCTACCTGACATTGCCACAACGGCGTAAACACCCTTCAACAGCATGTCTTCCCCTATCGAAAACAAATGATCCTGACTGGTGGCAGCGCTGGTTGCCTGCCTGGAAAATCCGTGGGCGGTCGAGCGCGTACAAACTCAACTTCGACCTGCATCGCGCCAGTGGTTTGTGGTTGTGGGTAGCGCTGTTAATGTTTGCTTGGTCCAGCGTTTATATGAACCTGTGGGATACGGTTTATACCTGGACGACACGCGCGGTGTTTGAGTACAAAGAGCGATGGACGGAATTACCAAAACTGGATCAGCCCCTCAATAAACCCGGACTGGGTTGGTCTGAAGCGCAGCAAATTAGCGAGAAACTGATGGCAGAGCAGGCCAAACTGCATGATTTTACTGTTGAACAAGTGGTGGCATTACGACTCGAACGAGATCGCGGTGCATACAATTATATCGTGCGAAGTTCGCGTGATATTCTCGACCGGCGAGGCAGAACAATGCTGCTTTTCGATGCGGATAACGGTGAGTTCAGGCTACTTGTGCTGCCAACCGGACGGTATGCGGGCAATACCGTCACTCATTGGCTCTATGCGCTGCATATGGCAAACGTATTTGGCCTGCCGTGGCGGATTTTTGTTTGCGTGCTCGGTCTGGTCATCGTTATGCTGTCCGTGACCGGTATCCTTATTTGGATGAAGAAACGACGGGCATGGTTCGGTCAACAGCAAATAATCGCAAAAAGACGACTTAGAGAAGCGGATCCTGCTTCTCCAAGCGACATTAGGAAACAAATGGCTGGTGGCTCTGGGCATTCTCAGAATTGATGAAGATGGAGTTTGTGCGTATTGTTATCGGATAACTAAAGTCAGTAATTTTGTGTACAGCGCAACCGATACTCGCATAATCAATTCGCAGGCGCAATTCACGTCTTGCTGCATCGTTTGTTTTGAAGGCTGCGTCCATAATTCCCTACGGCGCTTGCAATCCAGATGTCATGCTAAATGGTACGCCGCTGTTCATATCAAAATCTCCAGTTTACTCACTCAAAGTCACGCATATTCTGTATGTAGTAAACTGTTACTGTAAACCATCTAATGTCACACTAACCGCAAAAGCCTGTCAGGAAAGCCCTATGTCCGCTAAAAAAATCGTCCATATCAAAATAGCACCTGCGCAAGCTGTGTTGTCACCTGCGCAAAAGAAATTCAACAATCTGATCAAAAAAATCGATGCGCAAAAACAACTATTGGCGGAATGGCAGGAAATGTTCGAGCGTTGCCGTCGTGACGCTATCGAGAAGCTGGCACCGTTAAAACAAAGCATGAAAGAACAGCAAACGGCGATGGTGCAACTGCTGGATCAGCAATTTACCAGCAATAAATTCACCAAAATCCAACAGGAAAAACTCACGTACCTCATCGTGGAACTCTGCGAAGAATTACTATGCGGTGACGATAATGCCGAATTAAAAGCCATGTATAACCAATACACGGAAAGCGATTACGATAACGAAGCGGCAAAAGAACAGGGCGTGGCAAACGAGTTCATGAAATCCATGTTTGAAAAAGAGTTCGGTGTAGATTTAGACGATGATGATATCGACCTGCAAAATCCACAGACAACCGCTGAACGTCTCGCTGCAAAAGTCAAACAGCTGGAGGCCGAAGCAGAAGCGGCCGCAGCCGCTCGCCCTCAACGCAAAAAATCCGCCAAACAATTGGCAAAAGAAGCCAGGGAAGCGGAAGAAGCTGCTAATGTCAGCAAATCTATCCAGGCTGTTTACCGCCAGCTCACCGGCGCCTTGCACCCCGACCGTGAGCAGGATCCCGTAGAGCGTGAACGCAAAACCGAGCTCATGCAGCAAGTTACAGTCGCTTACAGCAATAAAGATTTGCTGAAACTATTGGAATTACAACTCGCCGTCGAGCAAATCGATCAGAATAAACTCGGCAGCCTGAGTACCGAACGGCTCAAACATTACAATAAAATCCTCAGTGATCAACTGGCAGAATTGCAAGATGAAGTCATGCTTAAAGAAGAGCAAATCCGCATGATGTTGCAGCTTTCACCGTTTGAGCCGCTCTCTCCAAATCGCCTTGTGACGCTGCTCAAACACGACATTCAAGCCATGCAGGCAGAACTTAAGTGCATCCAAAACGATTTACAGGTATTTCAGGATGTGAGAAATCTTAAAGTATGGCTGAAAAACTTCCATTTGCCGGAGCCGGAATTCGAGTTTGACCCACTTCTCAATAGGTTTCCGCTGTTTCGTTAAGCATGTCAGTTGCAATTACGGCGACAATTACAGCGACAGTTTATTAAAGGCTATGTCATCGTTAATTGTTGGTCACTGCAAATAAACACTATTTATCATTTATAAACAAGCCATTAGCCAAAAAACCAATAATTGATATTTTTATTTAAATTCATTGGGTTACATGACAACCACTAACTAACGATGACATAGCCTTATTAAATATCAGGGCTATCTTCGGCATATTTACGAATTGCGTACTTTTCTGTCGCCAGTCGAAATCACCGACCAATCGGGAATCAGCCACAATCCGCCAGAAAACCCCGTTCTACCGCAGAAAATACCGTACTGGCCGAAGAAGCTGTAGCCTGGTTTTTGCGCATCGCGCGGAATATCAACAGTATTCCCGGCTGTGGCGCAACCTGGATTATCTTAAACGCAAACCGCAGCACCCATTCGGTTTCGAGAATGACGGTATCGCCGATAAATACATTCTGTTTCTCGAATAACTGATAGGCCTTTTCATACTGAGCCGCATCGTCCCGCGTCAATAAGCGGACTACGACATCGGTATCAATCGCAATCATCCAATTGCGCCTTCAGACCTTGGTTAATCGCACGTGCCATCTCATCAAGTGACTTAGCCTGTCCCTGATAAGCCAGGCAACCCGCCACGTCATCCAGATTCGTTTCGCTGAAAGGTGTTTTCGCCTTAAACAAAATGCCGTCACCCGTATCGATCACAGACAGCTCTTGACCCACTTGCCAATGATAGGCCGAGCGTAAATGCTTGGGGATAATCACTTGCCCTTTGCTGGAAAGCCTTGTTTTCTCCATAAAGACTCCCTTCATATAGTAAGAAATAAGTAAGAATATTAGAAACAAGAACAATCATTGTCAACGCATTTTCAAGAAACCGCGCAAATCGCAACAGGATGTTTTTGTTCATTTTGTGAATATTCTTATGGGTGTCTCTAGGAGTCTGTCGGACTTAAGGTGTCCCCAGAGTTAAATGTTAAAATATTGCCTTAGATAAACTTAAGCCAACTCTCATGAGCAAATTCAAAACCTGTGATCGTGATCAGTTATATCTTCTACCGCCCTCGATAGATGAATGGTTGCCGGAGAATCATTTGGCGCGATTTATCGTTGAGGTCATCGAGAAGATGAATCTCACTCGCTTGACGAATCATTACTCCGGCAAGGGGTCTGCTGCGTATCATCCGGCCATGATGTTGTCGCTATTGGTGTATGGTTATGCCACTGGTACATTTTCCAGTCGCAAGATAGAGCAGGCGACCCATGATTCAGTTGCATTTCGATTTCTCGCGGCCAATCAACATCCGGATCATGACACGATTGCCCATTTTCGCAAGACATTTCTGGTGGAACTGGAAGACTTGTTTGTACAGGTATTGGTCATCGCACAGGCGATGAAGCTGTTCAAACTGGGAAATATATCGCTGGACGGCACCAAAATAAAAGCGAATGCGTCGAAGCACAAAGCCTTATCGCATGGCCATATTGAGAAACTCGAAGCGCAGTTACACGAAGAAGTACAGTTTTTATTGAACAAAGCGGCGCAAACGGATGAACAGGAATCTGATAATGACCTTGATCTGCCAGCAGAACTTGCGCGCCGTGAACAGCGTCTTGAAGCTTTGGCGGCAGCGAAAGCCAAGATAGACGAGCGCGTCCAGGCGCGTGACCGTCAGGCACAGAAAGACTATGAAGACAAAGTCGCCCGCCGGGAAGCGCTGCGAAAAGCAGGACAGAAACCACACGGACGGGAACCCAAAGCGCCGGAAACCGGCCCCAGGACCAAAGATCAAATCAATCTCACCGATGAACAGTCCCGTATCATGCCCAGCGGCGATGGCTTCATACAGGGCTATAACAGTCAGTCTGCTGTCGATACCGAGAGCATGCTCATTGTTGCCACTGACCTGACCACTGAAACCAATGACAAGCAACGCGTCAAGCCAATGCTTGAAACATTGGAAAAGCTGGAAAACCAATTCGGCAAGCCCGATGCACTGTTGGCCGATAACGGCTACTTTAGCCAGGATAACGTCAAGGCGTGTGCCGAGCATGGCATTACTCCACTCATTGCGTTGGGACGTGAAGCGCATCATCTGCCCATAGCACAACGGTTACAGCCGGATGCTCCTGAACCTCGGACAGACGACCCCCTGGAAAGAATGGCGTATCAACTCAAAACACAATCCGGGCGTGAACTGTATGGCAAGCGTAAAAGCACTGTCGAACCGGTATTCGGTATTATCAAACAGGTATTAGGCTTTCGCCAGTTCCTGTTGCGGGGATTTCAAGCTGCGACGGGCGAATGGAAACTGGTTGCTATGGCTTACAATTTCAAACGAATACATACAATGGCAGCAACAATGGTCAAAGGATAAAGAAAATCTTTGACCAGCTGGAAATTGAATGAAAAACAATGGTGAATAAATATTCGGTTTTACTCGAATGTGCAGCAAAGAACATTTAGCGACTAAATATTGAAGCTCGTTTTCTGCATACGCCTCGCTAATTTATCCTATCCGACAGACTCCTAGAAATTCAAAGTTTTAAACAAAACGAGGCGCGAACAAAAAATGTTGACGCCGCATATAACTGATATGTAAGTAAATATTTTTTGTGAGTAACAAAGTGTTGTGACAAAATCTGGATTTTTTAGAGATGCCCTTATATTTCGTATCGCTCCACGCTTTTTTAGGTGTGGCCGGTTGCTGGGTGAGCATAGCAGACCGTTTGCAACCGGCGTTTTCCTCTGAGGTTGACGGTAAAAACACTGCCATATTGAATTTCGGAATGGTTTTCTGCGCCAATTGCGTCATGGAGTTCCTGGCTGATCAGTACTTCTCCGGGCTGGCAAATTTTTTCCAAACGCGCAGCGGTATTGACTACATCGCCGATCGTTGTCCAGTCAAGCCGACCGGGAGTGCCAACATTGCCAATGACAACCTTTCCCCAATGAATACCAACTCTCAGCAGCAGTAATTCTTTACCGGCTTTCATGCGCATGTTATTGATATCCACTGCGTGTTTCTGCATTTCCAGTGCACACAGCACTGCGTTACGAGGTTTCCTGAAAAGTGCCATTACGCAGTCCCCCATAAATTTGTCAATATGTCCACCAAACTGGTTGGTTATTTTGGAAATCCTGCCAAGGATAGAGTTCAGGGTGTGAATGACGGATTCCTCGTTTTCATTGTTTTCGACATAGGTCGTAAAACCAACAATGTCGCAAAACAGTACAGCGAGAAAACATTCCTCATTGGTTAGCTCGTTGCCACCCAGACGAATAACTTCGCGAGCTTTTTGCTCGACCAGTTGTGGTACATAGTTGCGAGTGATGTTATGCACCCGTGCTTCGTTCAATATTGAGCCTTCAGCAAGGGAGTCTGTGAATTTCTGTTCCAGGGAGACGATCTGCCACAAACTGCGAATCGATGAATCTGCGTGGCGATAGCCGCTGACATTAAACATAACAAAGAAAATACCCGATTGGCATGAAAACTTGATACGAACGCGGTAATTCTCAAATGTGCCATCGGTCGATTCAAGTACGCTTCCCCAAATGACATCATTGTAGAAATGCGCAGGAATGACTGTAGCAAAAGTTTCGACAGCGGCAAAGGTGGTTTCCAGCTTTAAAGCTTGCAACAAACTGGGAGAAATTGACAGCACTTCACCCGCGCTGGAAAAAATGATCAGACCATAGCTTAGCCGGGTAAAAATGGTTTGTAGTTTCTCGAATTCACTGGATGCATCGAGTAATTCAGGATAACCCGGCAGAACAGCGTGTAACGATTGTGCCGCAAGCGAATCATTTCGCGTCAGGCAAGCGACTGCATAAGCTGAGTCAGCCTCTCCAGAGGCGCGTTTGGTGAGGACAAATCCAATGGCCTCAGCCAGCTTTTTATCCAGATAAGCCGCCTGCTCACAACAGGCTGGATAAGAGATGGATACCAGGGTATGAGCCGCTTTGGGAAAAGTTACGGTAATCTGGAAGTTATTTTCTCTACAAATGTTTTCAAGATTGCGGTCGCCATGTGTATTCAGTTCATTTTGCAGTAATGTGGTCAGCTCATCTGGTATATCAGCATCGATGCCAAGATCACGTTTGATAACCTGCTGAAATACCTGCTGGTGCATGGTTTTAACCAGATTGGTGACCAGTTTGTGTAGTAACAGTACAGTGGAATCGAGTAGGCGAGGGCAGTTAAGTTGCTGGAGTGAATAGGCGATATTCTGTTCAAGCGTGACCCAGATGTTCTGCTTTAATGACGTGATGACAATCGGTGGAAAGATTGATTCATCCGCCTCATCTAACGAGGTATCAATAGCCTTCACATTGGTTTTAGTGTTGATCATGTGCACAATACTGAAAAATTTCGTTATCCATCAGCGTTTGTAGATAGGTTGTCTCAAGTAGAGAATCAATTAATTCTTCCATCAGGCCATAAACTGATAAATGCGCCTTCAAAATTTCCGGCTCCAGCGGATTTGCGCCAATTCCTATTCCCTTGACATAGGTATTGGCAACCGCCAGGCAGAGCAAAACCTTGTTTTCGGCTTGTTGACTGGAGAGTTGATCGAGATTGGTGCCTACATAAAGGGAGAATTGCGCTGGCAATCGCCATTCGTGTACTGCCTGTAAACCGATTTGGCGATGGTCAGTGCCAAGAAATAGCTGCTCCGCCTCTACACTGGAACAATTGTGCTCCAGTGTATAACCCAGAGCCTGCATATACGCTTTGCGGGCATGTGAGAAAAGCAGTACTTTGCCGATATCATGAACCAGACCTGCAACAAAGGCTTCCTCGCATTGTGCTGCTTCACCCAGTTCAAGACACAGGTTGTAACTGGCGATTGCGGTCAGCAATGAATGATGCCAAATGTGCTTGCACACCAGGGTATTTTTACTTTTGGAAAATACCGAGCGGGAGAAAGCCAGAATTACCAGTGAGCGAATGATATTGATGCCCAGCAGGCTGATTGCAATTGGTAGCGTGCGAATAGGTTGACTGCGGTTATAGATTGGGGAATTGGCAACACGCAAAATAAATGAAGCTACTGCCTGATCTGCGCGCAACAGGAAATCCATCTCCCTGAAACAATTGGGTGAAGTCTCGTCTATTTCGATGATTCTGGCGATAATTTCAGGTTGGGTTGTTTTTATATTCCTGAAATCAATCAGAGTATGTGTGGTTTCGTGAATATCCGCAGCAATCATTATCGAGCCATTTCCCTATTCAGGCAGCCGTTGCATGCCTGAATTTGAATCAGCATGAAACGTATGTTTAAACGTCAGGCAACTTTTCCAGAGCCAGAAAGCAAGCAGATGATTCTTGTTCCTGCTGCTGCTTCTGGAAATGCTTGATAGATAACATAACGGCAAATGGACGTGACGCTTGAGAACGCCTGGATGACAACAGAACAGTGATGCCAGACTGTCAACCGGTAATAACTCTGGTGTGTCGATATCTTGGGTTAATGCATAGTCTGGTCAGGAATAACGCATTGCCCGGTTGGTTCATTCAGGCTTTTCCGGATGAAACCAGTTCAGTTTCTCACGGAGGGCGACTACTCCGCCGACAATGATCAGGGTGGGGGGGTTGGGCTTTTCGATTTGCACGATTTCGGGCAGTGTCGCCAATGTACCGGTATAAGTGCGCTGATTTTGAGTGGTTCCCTGCTGCACAATTGCGGCCGGCGTGCTTGCCGGCAGACCATGTGAAATAAGCTGGGTGCAGATTGTTTCAAGACCATGCAGGCCCATGTAGAACACGATGGTCTGGTTGGGGCGCGCGAGCCTTTCCCAATCGAGATGGGTTGTGCCATCCTTCAGGTGTCCGGTGACAAAAGTGCACGACTGCGCGTAATCACGGTGTGTCAGTGGAATACCTGCGTAACTGGCGACACCAGATGCGGCGGTGATGCCGGGTACGATCTGGAAAGGTATGCCATGCGCAGAAAGCGTTTCGATTTCCTCGCCACCGCGTCCGAAGATGAATGGATCCCCTCCTTTGAGACGAAGTACACGCTTGCCTTCCCGTGCCAGTCGCACCAGTAGCACATTGATTTCCTCCTGTGGCAGGGTATGATTGTTGCGCTGTTTTCCAACATAGATACGTGTCGCATCACGCCGTGTCATTTCGATAATGGGTTGGGATACCAGATTATCAAAAACCACGACGTCTGCCTTCTGCATCAGACGCAAGGCGCGGAAGGTCAGCAGATCTGGATCACCAGGTCCCGCGCCTACCAGATACACTTCACCACATGGCTGTTTATCTCTATTTTTCAACTGATCGAACAGCATGGCTTCCGCACCGACCTCATCGCCTGCCAGTACTTTCTCGGCGATAGAACCCTCCAGCACGTTTTCCCAGAAAATGCGCCGCATGGCCGGTTCAGTAATGCCCGTTTTGACCGCGTGACGTAATCGTGCGCAAAATACAGTCAGGCGACTATAACCCTGTGGGATCAGAGTTTCCAGCTTGCCGCGCAGCATTCGGGCTAATACAGGTGAAGCGCCGCCGCTGGAAAATGCCACCATCAACGGTGAACGATCCAGAATAGACGGCATGATGAAGGTGCATAAATCCGGATGGTCAACCACATTCACCGGAATATTTCGTGCACGCGCCAGTTCCGAGACTTCGCGGTTAACCATATGATCATCTGTTGCAGCAATAACCAGAACGACGCCATCCAGATGGCCGGGTTGAAATCGCTGCGCTACGCGCTCAATACCCATTAGACTTGTCAATTCTGCTGAAAACTCGGGCGCAACCATCTTGACCACCGCCCCCGCATCCACCAGCACGGACGCCTTCCGTTGCGCAACCTCCCCCCCGCCGATTACCAGACACAGACGGTCTTTGACCACCATGAAGATGGGCAAAAAATTCATAGCGAATCCTTTAAGTTTGCTTGTGATCGTAATATCTTCCCCTCATCCCTATCAGGAGCGATTTCTAATAGGGGTGAGGGAAAATTTATCAGAGTACAGAAAAAATATAGCGAGGATGATCAGGCAAAGTATCAACCAGAAAAAGCAGCGGGCTGATAGCCATCACTATACATTAACCAGTTAAACGTCTTGCGTCTTGCGGGTTGAAGCAGGCAGGTATGGGTTTATTTTGCCATCTGCTTTTCGCGAATTTCCTCTAAAGTTTTGCAATCAATGCAAAGTGAAGCCGTGGGTCTGGCCTCAAGCCGTTGCAAACCAATGTCCACGCCGCATTTTTCACAATAACCATATTCATCTGCATCAATTTTAGCAATTGTTTCATTAATTTTTTTGATCAATTTACGCTCACGGTCACGATTCCGCAGCTCAAGAGTCATATCTGATTCCTGACTGGCCCGGTCATTTGGGTCGGCGAAAATAGTGGCATCTTCCTGCATGACATGAACAGCCCGATTAATTTCCTCGCTTAGCTGGTCACGTTGTTTCTCCAGAATCTGACGAAAATGCAGTAATTGTTCCGGGGACATATATTCTTCACCTTTTTTGGGTTGGTACGATATCGTGACTTTTTTTGACGGCTCTAATTGTGTACCCATTTCTACGGGTCTCCTATTTTACGAAATAATGGTCTTTGAAACCTGTTGGATCAGGAATCAGCATCCCCTGTGAGAATAGTTGATTCTGCCAAGGTTAAGTTATCAACATATGAATAAATAAAAGGTAGAGATCAATACCAGAAAAACGCGACGATATCAAGCGGATTTTGCTGCGTTAGCGCAAAGTATCTATTGTCATGAAAGCATGATTAACCTGGCTTCAGCACGTAGTCGTCGTTTGCTCGCCCCACAGGTCATGTGTATCCGCTTTGACAATTCGTACTTCAATCTGATCTCCAGCTTTCAATGCCTGTCCCTGGTCAATATAAACCAGTCCATCAATTTCTGGCGCGTCAGCGTAACTTCTGGCCGTCGCCATACCATGCTCGTCAGTTGAATCTACCAACACTTGCAGTACCTTACCAATTTTAGCGGTCAGTCGTTGTTGACTGATTGTTTCCTGATGCTGCATGAACAATGCCAGCCGTTCCTGCTGCAATTCCGGGGAAATATGATCTGGCAAGTGGTTAGCCGCTGCACCTTCAACTGGGGAATACATAAATGCGCCAACCCGGTCAAGCTGTGCTTCTGTCAGAAAATCCAGCAATTCATTGAATTCTGATTCGGTTTCTCCTGGAAAGCCCACTATGAAAGTGCTGCGAATGGCCATATCAGGGCAGAGGCTGCGCCAATTGCGTATGCGTGCCAAGACATTCTCACTGTTAGCCGGTCGTTTCATGAGTTTCAGAATTCGTTGACTGGCATGCTGAAAAGGGATGTCGAGATAAGGCAGCAAACTGCCTTCCGCCATCAATGGAACCAGTTCATCAACATGTGGATAGGGATAAACATAGTGCAGACGCACCCAGATTCCCAATTCTCTCAGAACCTCTGCCAAATCGGTAATCCGTGTGCGTACGGGCCTGCCTTGCCAGAAACCAGTGCGGTAACCAGTATCTACGCCATAGGCGCTGGTATCCTGCGAGATGATCAGTAATTCCTTAACACCAGCATCAACGAGATTCTGTGCTTCCTGCAGCACATCGCCAACCGGACGGCTGACCAGCGCTCCTCGCATACTGGGAATAATGCAAAAGGTGCATTTATGGTTGCATCCTTCTGAAATTTTCAGATAGGCGTAGTGCCTGGGTGTTAACTTAATTCCCTGTGGCGGAACCAGATCCATATAAGGGTCGTGCGGTTTGGGTAAATGCTGGTGTACCGCTTCCATCACCGCTTCTGTCGCTTGCGGCCCGGTTACCGCCAGCACGCTGGGATGCATTTGCCGCACGATATTCCCTTTTGCACCCAGACAGCCCGTGACAATCACCTTGCCATTCTCGGCCAATGCCTCACCAATTGTTTCAAGGGATTCTGCGATGGCACTGTCGATAAAACCGCAGGTATTAACGATCACCAGATCAGAATCGGCATAACTGGGTGAAATCAAATAGCCCTCGGCACGCAGGCAAGTTAAAATTCGTTCCGAATCAACCGTCGCTTTGGGGCACCCGAGTGAGACAAAGCCAATACGTGGAATTTTTGGGGTTAAGCGTGGAGAGACGGAAACAACTGTCATTGGAAATCCTGTCAGAAATTGGGTTGGACGAAGCCGCTACGCGGAGAAAGGTGGTTGGACTTCAACGTTAATTTTAAAATGTAACCCCACCCTGCTGTACATGCAGCCGACTTCTCTTCACCAGAATACGAGGTTACTTCGCTATCACACCATTTTTTCCAGAATCTTTCAAGCATAATTAGTGTCCACCCGAAAACTCCATTTTCGCCACCAATCTTTTACCCAAAAAAAGTTTCAGGCTATTCGCCGGTATCTTGAATTTCATGCGTTTTCCTGGCGTGCACGTTTGATATCAAGGTTGCAGGGTTGCGAGGTATGGTTTAGCATATTTTCCGCCCGCTATAGAATTGTGTAGAGGGGATTTTTCAAAAACAAAGGAGACATGCAAAATGAATAATAAATTATTTTCAGCCTTGCTAGTTGCAATGGTATGTGGTCTGCTGTCTGGGCCGGCTATGTCGGAGATTGTTCCCGGAACAAGTCTGAATGTTGATTTTCATGCTGGCCACGTGATCGGCTCCGGGCGCAACATCAATATGCTGCGCGTCCCGGTAACGGATATCGATACCGGCCAGACCACGCTATATGATGCGTCGTTCAAATTTACCTTTTTGCCCAATCAGGGGTTTGTGTTCGAGGAAATCTCCTCGGTTGCATTGTCCCAACCCGTGCAGACAATCGCGAGCATCCGCACCGGGCTTTACAGGACCCAAGGCGGTATTTGCTATTTGCTGGAAGGCCCGACGATTCTAAATGACAGCCGTTCACTCTACACAATCCGGGGCATTGGACCTGGCGGCTCAGGTTGTAGTAATGCTTTAGATAATTTTACCGCACAAATTGTGTCCGGTCCTGCTGCGGGACATCCCGATATTGGCGACAGGGATATCGTGCCTAATTTAACAGCCAACTGGTCGTATGGATTTGTCTCTGGGAGAGCTTCATTTAGTACCCCAACAATCAATTTTAATTGGTTACAAAATAATCTGTTTGGCATCCGCCAAAGTGGCGAGCAGTTGATTGTTGGGTTGTTCAGCGAGGGCAGCGCAGATTTCAAGGATCCTAGAGAAACCGCTATTCTGACCCGAATCCCTGAATAGCCGCTCAGAATCAATAGCAGCGGTGACCGTAACCGGATGACAGCCTGGCAGGATATCAGCATCAAGGCCAGGCTGTCGTCACAATTACAGTGAATTACGGTGGCAGTTTGCTAAATATGCCATATCATATTGTCGGCATGGCTCGCTTACCTCGTATTGCGATGCCCGGTTATTCGGTTCGGAGGATTAGATCGAAAAGTTAACAGCAATGACTGGCCGTGGACTGAGGGCGAAGAAACGCAGCCTCAAAAAAACAAAGAGTGGGAGCTAAGTGTGTTTAGTAAACTGTCACCGTAATTCACCTCCACAAACGAACTTCATTCGAAGGAGCCCTCATGCGCATCGTCCGAAATAACCGGATGACAATAGGTTCAGAGTATCAAAGTATTCTGTCATGAAATCTCTCATCACAGGCGCAACGGGTTTTTTAGGTTCAGCAGTTATGCTTTGCCTGCTGAAAGCGGGGCATGAAGTACGGCTCTTGATCAGACCCAACAGCGACCGGCGCAATATCGATAACCTGCCAGTTGAAATTTTTGAAGGCGATTTGCGTGATCGGTGCTCGCTGGAAAAGGCAGTTGAAAGCTGCGATTATCTTTTCCATGTTGCTGCGGATTACCGTCTGTGGGTACCTGATCCTCAAACCATGTACGACATCAACGTACACGGTACCGAAACACTAATCATTGCCGCCGCCAATGCCGGATTGAAACGTATTATCTATACCAGCAGCGTCGCAACCCTGGGACTGACAACTAATGGAACGCCAGCCGACGAAGAAATACCCGTCACCCTGAAACAGATCAATGGTCACTATAAAAGATCAAAATACATTGCAGAACAGAGGGTTAAAGACTTGATACGGCAGCATCAATTGCCCGTGGTCATCGTCAATCCATCAACACCAATCGGCCCGCGCGATATTCGACCAACACCGACTGGACGCATCGTTCTGGATACCCTGCATGACAGAATGCCTGCCTATCTAAATACCGGCCTGAATATTGCACATGTCGATGACATCGCTCAGGGTCATCTGCTGGCATGTCAGTATGGAAAAACAGGCGAACGCTATATCCTCGGTGGCGACAATATGTCCCTGCTGGAAGTGCTGGAAACGCTTGACGATATTATCGGTCAGCGTAAAAAACGTATCAATCTGCCGACGAATCTTATGCTTCCCATCGCATGGTTCATGGAACAAATCGCAGCTATCACTCATAAGGAACCCAGAGCTACGCTGGACAGCATTCGCATGGCAAGAAAAATGATGTTTTTTACCAGTGAGAAAGCAATTAAGACATTAGGTTACACATTCCGCCCGGCTCGGTATGCACTTGAAGACGCTGTACGATGGTATCAAAATCATGGTTACTGAATTAACCGCATGGCGAAATTGCTTTTGACCAACGCTGTTTATCCTATCTCGCGTCAATTATCTTGGCCGCTTTGACGACAATTATGATGGCCGGTTGAGTTTATTAGCTACTTCATGATTTTTTCTGGTTTTTCCTCCTATAACTTTCACTGTCGATTTCGATGATGGTTGCGTCCGGATGCTGAATGTCTAAGCTTGAGTACAAACAAGACAACAGCCTTAATCCGGTGTAGAAACCTGTGTGATAATCGTTTGTAGATACTCGGGGTAAATTAACTCAGCTACAGGCCGGTCTGTGGCACTATCAACGTGTTTGGCTAATAGCTGATCGTGATGCGCGATGTGATTGGTTAACCAATCAGAGAGAAAATCGAGTACGTCTTCAGGAAACTCCTGGTGCAAAGTAAGTTTACTCGTCATGTTGTTTAATTCCACCAGTAGGTGGGTATGAATTGCTATGTGTCCTTCTATTCTAGGATAGTTTGTTTCATACATAAGATTTTCTTCGCTTGTAAAATGAAATTTTACGTACTGTTTAACTTCTTGAACGATGCGTGAAACTGATGCTTCAGACTCACGAGTCTTGATAGCTACGTCGAGCTTGCGAAAAAGCATGACTAGCAGGCGGTGTTCTGCATCAATAAGAGAATGGCCTGTTTCGTATGATTTTTTCCACTGGATATACATACACTAACTTCCTTATTAGGTTTTGGTTATAAGCATAACTTCAGCTTTAATATCTATTAAGACCAGCTATTTGATTATAAAATTATGTCAACAACTTGTCGTTAAGAACAAGATATGAATTTAGCTTTATTTTTATGACTTATTTTGTGTATTTTACAGTCTGTAATTACGGTGACAGTTTACTAAATATACTTAACTCCCGCCCTTTATTCTTTTGGGGCCACGTTTTTTCGCTTTAAGTTCACGGCCAGTCATTGCCGCTAACTTTTCGACCCAATCCTCCGAACCCAAGGGTCGCCCCGTTGTTTCTGACTGACGAAGTCTTTTGTATACCTCGGCAATATTTTCCTGAGCAAGAAAGGTAGCGAAATCACCATAACGATCCAGCACAGGCGCAACCTTGACTAACTCGTTGTCCTGCGCTGACAGGTGACTGGCAACACTTGACCAGCGCCACGCTTCTGCCCGTTCAACCAACCCGGCACGAACCGGGTTCATCGAGACGTATCGCACGGCATGCATCAGGTGTTCCTCATCCATCACAACCGAGCTAAATCGCCCTTGCCATAAATGCCCTGTCACCCGCAGGCGGGCATTTATATATCCGGTATAACGCCGATGGGCATCGGCAAAAGTGCGGCGTAATCCATCTTCATCCGAGGGAACAACAATGATATGCACATGATTGGGCATGAGGCAGTAACACCAGATCTCTGTTCCGGCCTTTCGGGCTGCTTCTCCCAGCAATGCCACATAAAGCTCGTAGTCACCATCTTCAAAGAATGTTGGAGCACGGCGATTGCCACGCTGTGTCACGTGATGCGGATAGCCGGGAATGACAATACGAGGTATGCGAGCCATGCCGGTAGCATAGCATAATTAGTATATTCAGTAAACTGTCACCGTAACCCTGTCACCGTAATTCGTAATTCCCACCGTAATTCCACGTAACCGTCCAACGCTCCCATCTACGCAATCACAATTTTCTGGATTATTCTCCTCTGCATTACCTTACAGGAGGATAAGCCATGGCATTACAGGATGATAAGCAAAAGCATATCAGCAACTGGCAAACGAGCGGTTTGTCGCAGGCAGCCTATTGCCGGGCGCTCGGGTTGAATGCGAAGACGTTTGGGAATTGGTTGCGCGCTCACCGGCGTGGGCGCGATGATATCAAGCTGCCAGCCTTGATTCCGGTTACGATCAAGCCGACAGCGGCGTCAGTGGAAGTATTGCAGCTTCGCTGTCGCGGTACGCATGTGCTGGAATTACCACTGAGCGTTTCCCCCGCGATGGCTGGGAGAATTGCTGTCATGTCTGGGTTGATTGCGCACGCGGGTAAGATCTGGCTGGCGGTCGATCCGGTGGATATGCGTCGCGGCATGGATGGCTTATCGATGATTGTGCAGCAGGTATTGGGTCACCCGCCCTGCGCGGGTTCGGCGTTCATATTCTGCAATCGCGCGGGCAATCGCATCAAGGTCTTGCTGTGGGATGGCACGGGGGTGTGGTTATGTCAGCGCCGCCTGCATCAGGGGCGGTTTGTCTGGCCGAGGCAGGATGCGGCGTGTGTCGAGTTAGCGCTATCGCAGTGGGAATGGTTGATTGCCGGCGTAGACTGGCGGCGTTTATCGGCGCGGCCACAATGGCATTTTCAGGTGTAGAAAATATGTAATAGTTGTTTATTAACAGGCGGTTGATTGCGATTTCGTGGTATAATTCATCTCATGAATTCACTGGCGCAACTGGATCAACTCAACCTCGATACGGCCACCAAACAACAGGTGGTCAATCTGGTTCAGGCATTTCAGCTTGATCTGACCCAGCAAACACAGCAGACAGTTTATGCGCTGGAACTCAAGATTTAGGCGCTCACCCTGGAATTGGCGCATCTGCGCCGTATCCGATTTGGCAGGAAAAATGAAGCGTTGTCTGCCTTGTCACCCAGGCAGCTTTCTTTGTTTGAAGAATCGGCGCTGACCGATATCACGGCCATTGAGGCTGAAATCGAACAGATCAACAGCACACCAACCCCCAATGCCACCAAAGTGCCGCGTACCCGCGCCGGTCGTCAGCCGCTGCCAGATCACCTGCCGCGCATCGAACACCGGCATGAACCCGCATCCTGCCAATGTGACCGATGCGGTTGCGATCTGACTAATATCAGAGAAGACATCACCGAGCAGCTTGACGTGGAACCCGCCAGATTCTTCGTTCATCGCCACATTCGCCCACAGTACGCCTGCAAATCCTGTGAAACCATCACGGCAGAACCCGTGCCACCGGCAGTCATCGATGGCGGCATGGCCGCCCCGGGCCTGCTTGCCTGGGTGATGACAAACAAATACCTGAATCACCTGCCACTTTATCGCCTGGAGCAGATTGCTGCCCGTGACCAGGTCACGCTGCCCCGTTCCACCCTGGCCGAATGGGTAGGCCGTACCGGCGTAGCCCTGCAACCATTGGTCGATCGCCTAACCTGGCATCTACTGCAGGGCAACACGCTGCATGCCGATGAAACACCAGTTGTGTTGACACCAGTTGCACAATTGGAACCCGGTCGTGGCAAAACCCGTAAAGCTTACCTGTGGGCCTACCGCAGCAATGACCTTGAACCCGGGCCGCGTATCATCGTCTTCGACTATCAAGCTGGCCGTAGCGGTCAGCATGCGCGGCACTTTCTGCAAAATTGGCAAGGACACCTGATGGTCGATGACTATGCTGGGTATAAAGCACTTTTTTCCACAGCCACATCGCCTTGCGTCGAATTGGCGTGCTGGGCGCATGCGCGACGCAAATTCTTTGACCTGTACCAGGCCAATGCCAGCACGATGGCATTGGCAGCGATACAGCGCATCAGCGTCTTATACGCAATCGAAGCAGAAGGCAAAGACCTGAGCATCGAAGATCGTCTGCAACTGCGGGCAGACAGAAGCCTGCCCGCACTGCATGCATTGCATGACTGGCTGATGCAAACCCGTAGCCAGACCGCAAATGGCGGCGGCTCCGCCAAAGCACTCGACTATACCCTCAGACGCTGGCCAGGTCTCATCCGCTACGCACAAACCGGCTCTCTTCCGATCGACAACAACCCGGTGGAGAACACCATCCGCCCGATCGCAATCGGCAAAAAGAATTGGCTATTCACCGGATCGGAACGTGCCGGTCAACGCGCCGCTGCCATTCAAACCTTGTTCGGTACCGCGCAACTCAACAAACTCGATCCCGCCGCATGGCTTGCAGACACCCTCGCCAGACTACCGACCTGGCCCAATAACCGCATCGATGAATTGCTGCCACTTACACCAGCGTTCATTCAATCACTTAAACAGCAGGAAAGATAGATGGGAGCGTTGGACGGTTACTGCCGCGACGCATATCCACCGGATCGACCGCCAGCCAGATTTTACCCGCGTGCGCAATCAACCCAGACATGACAGCAATTCTCCCAACCATCGCGGGGAAACGCTCAGTGGTAATTCCAGCACATGCGTACCGCGACAGCGAAGCTGCAATACTTCTACTGACGCTGCTGTCGGCTTGATCGCAACCGGAATCAAGGCTGGCAGCTTGATATCATCGCGCCCGCGCCGGTGAGCGCGCAACCAATTCCCAAACGTCTTCGCATTCAACCCCCGCGCCCGACAATAGGCTGCCTGCGACAAACCGCTCGCCTGCCAGTTGCTGATATGCTTTTGCTTATCATCCTGTAATGCCATGGCTTATCCTCCTGTAAGGTAATGCAGAGGAGAATAATCCAGAAAATTGTGATTGCGTAGATGGGAGCGTTGGACGGTTACAATTCCACCGTAATTCGATTGTGAACAATCAGCGATGACTGCTGTGCGGAAACCGTCTTTTTCGGAAATATTTTCCAAAAATCATAAAAAAATCACAAATGGATGTGTTGCTGGCGGTATCACTTGGCTATCTTTTACTCAGGGTGATCAGGAATCAGGCGGATTGAGGGTGAAAATTGGGTTTTCGGGCAGACACTAAATAGCATTGAAATCAACCTGTGCTTGGGCCAATTTCTGGCTGGCCGCCTGCAATGCGGGGCTTAGCGGTTTCGCTTTACTGATCATATCTTGGCGCAGGCGTTGTAGCTCCGCAGCCCCCGCGTTAAGAGTAATCTCTAGCGTACGTTTACGGGTCGCAATCTTGGCCCGCACGGCGTTCTTATCAGCTTCGGTTACCGCCAGATTGGGATTGAAGACAAACCTGCGTTCACAGGCTTTCTGCCAATCCACTACGGCCCGCGTCAAGACTTCGCCAAAGCCTTTCACGGAGATAACTTTGTTCCAGGTGGCATCCGCCGCTGTTTCAATCCCGAATGACCTCAAGGCGGCCTTCTTGGCGGGGCCAACCCCAGAAATTGACGCGGCATCAAGAAAGTGGCGTTCTAAGAATTGGTGTTTCTGCCGGGCTTCCGCCGTGGCGTGCAGGTTGGTGATTTCCGTTTTCTCACGTTCGGGCAGATGTTGGTATTCATTCCGCAATTGGGCGAGTTCTTGTTTCCGCTTACTGAACGCTTCAGGATTGGTTTCTTGTTGTGCCCGCGCGATGATCTGGTCACACGCCTGCTGAGCGGCATCCCGTGCCGCTTGGCGTTTGATTCGTTCGGCTTTACGCTCATCTCTCCCTAGATTACTCACCACTGCCCACATCCAACATGCCCCCCCCAGCACGAAGAACCACGCCCCGGGGATAACGGCAAAAAGCCAAAGCGCAACCCCAACAATAACGATCCGCCAGAAAGTAATCATCCCTTGTTGTTGGATGCCCGGTGGTAATGGGGTGGGTTTAACCGCAATGGTGGCGATGTTTGGGATGGGGATTGCTGGAGGTGGCGGCACGGCTTCAATCGCCGCCCAGGCCCGCGCCAAAATAAAGCCAGTGGACCCGGTGGCGGTAATCCCCACTTGGATATCCAAAAAGTAGATAACCCCGTGATCTTCCAACACACACCACGGGCACCGGCCAATGTGGCCAGGATAGACATGCATTGGTGTCGTCGCACAACGCTTCAATTGCCCCCGTAAACCGTCCAAGGCGGTTACCCATTGCTGGGCTGTGGGGCGGCTTCCCTTCGCGCCGTTTTCCGTAAACGCCAAGGTGAACATGGCTTGAATGGGGACGGGGGCAATGGAGATCGGGATGGATTTGGGTGGGGGGGTAAAGCCGCGCTGCTGCCCGTCGGGGGCATAGGCATAGCGAAAGGCTTGGATGTCCTTTTCCAAAGCTTCACCCGCATCGGCCCGGAGTGGCACCCCCGAGTAGGGATGTCGCCCACCAAACAGCAAGTGGAAGATCAACAGCGCCAAACCAAAATTGTCATGATTTTTAGTACGGATTACCTGACTGAAAGATTGTACACTTGTAACCGTCCAACGCTCCCATCTACGCAATCACAATTTTCTGGATTATTCTCCTCTGCATTACCTTACAGGAGGATAAGCCATGGCATTACAGGATGATAAGCAAAAGCATATCAGCAACTGGCAAACGAGCGGTTTGTCGCAGGCAGCCTATTGCCGGGCGCTCGGGTTGAATGCGAAGACGTTTGGGAATTGGTTGCGCGCTCACCGGCGTGGGCGCGATGATATCAAGCTGCCAGCCTTGATTCCGGTTACGATCAAGCCGACAGCGGCGTCAGTGGAAGTATTGCAGCTTCGCTGTCGCGGTACGCATGTGCTGGAATTACCACTGAGCGTTTCCCCGCGATGGCTGGGAGAATTGCTGTCATGTCTGGGTTGATTGCGCACGCGGGTAAGATCTGGCTGGCGGTCGATCCGGTGGATATGCGTCGCGGCATGGATGGCTTATCGATGATTGTGCAGCAGGTATTGGGTCACCCGCCCTGCGCGGGTTCGGCGTTCATATTCTGCAATCGCGCGGGCAATCGCATCAAGGTCTTGCTGTGGGATGGCACGGGGGTGTGGTTATGTCAGCGCCGCCTGCATCAGGGGCGGTTTGTCTGGCCGAGGCAGGATGCGGCGTGTGTCGAGTTAGCGCTATCGCAGTGGGAATGGTTGATTGCCGGCGTAGACTGGCGGCGTTTATCGGCGCGGCCACAATGGCATTTTCAGGTGTAGAAAATATGTAATAGTTGTTTATTAACAGGCGGTTGATTGCGATTTCGTGGTATAATTCATCTCATGAATTCACTGGCGCAACTGGATCAACTCAACCTCGATACGGCCACCAAACAACAGGTGGTCAATCTGGTTCAGGCATTTCAGCTTGATCTGACCCAGCAAACACAGCAGACAGTTTATGCGCTGGAACTCAAGATTCAGGCGCTCACCCTGGAATTGGCGCATCTGCGCCGTATCCAATTTGGCAGGAAAAATGAAGCGTTGTCTGCCTTGTCACCCAGGCAGCTTTCTTTGTTTGAAGAATCGGCGCTGACCGATATCACGGCCATTGAGGCTGAAATCGAACAGATCAACAGCACACCACCCCCCAATACCACCAAAGTGCCGCGTACCCGCGCCGGTCGTCAGCCGCTGCCAGATCACCTGCCGCGCATCGAACACCGGCATGAACCCGCATCCTGCCAATGTGACCGATGCGGCTGCGATCTGACTAACATCAGAGAAGACATCACCGAACAGCTTGACGTGGAACCCGCCAGATTCTTCGTTCATCGCCACATTCGCCCACAGTACGCCTGCAAATCCTGTGAAACCATCACGGCAGAACCCGTGCCACCGGCAGTTATCGATGGCGGCATGGCCGCCCCGGGCCTGCTTGCCTGGGTGATGACAAACAAATACCTGAATCACCTGCCACTTTATCGCCTGGAGCAGATTGCTGCCCGTGACCAGGTCACGCTGCCCCGTTCCACCCTGGCCGAATGGGTAGGCCGTACCGGCGTAGCCCTGCAACCATTGGTCGATCGCCTAACCTGGCATCTACTGCAGGGCAACACGCTGCATGCCGACGAAACACCAGTTGCACAATTGGAACCCGGTCGCGGCAAAACCCGTAAAGCCTACCTGTGGGCCTACCGCAGCAATGACCTTGAACCCGGGCCGCGTATCATCATCTTCGACTATCAAGCTGGCCGTAGCGGTCAGCATGCACGGCACTTTCTGCAAAATTGGCAAGGACACCTGATGGTCGATGACTATGCTGGGTATAAAGCACTTTTTTCCGCAGCCACATCGCCTTGTGTCGAATTGGCCTGCTGGGCGCATGCGCGACGCAAATTCTTCGACCTGCACCAGGCCAATGCCAGCACGATGGCATTGGCAGCGATACAGCGCATCAGCGTCTTATACGCAATCGAAGCAGAAGGCAAAGACCTGAGCATCGAAGATCGCCTGCAATTGCGGGCAGACAGAAGCCTGCCCGCACTGCATGCATTGCATGACTGGCTGATGCAAACCCGTAGCCAGACCGCAAATGGCGGCGGCTCCGCCAAAGCACTCGACTATACCCTCAGACGCTGGCCAGGTCTCATCCGCTACGCACAAACCGGCTTTCTTCCGATCGACAACAACCCGGTGGAGAACACCATCCGCCCGATCGCAATCGGTAAAAAGAATTGGCTATTCACCGGATCGGAACGTGCCGGTCAACGCGCCGCTGCCATTCAAACCTTGTTCGGTACCGCGCAACTCAACAAACTCGATCCCGCCGCATGGCTTGCAGACACCCTCGCCAGACTACCGACCTGGCCCAATAACCGCATCGATGAATTGCTGCCACTTACACCAGCGTTCATTCAATCACTTAAACAGCAGGAAAGATAGATGGGAGCGTTGGACGGTTACGTACACTTTGCAATTCTGGTGGCGTAAATTCTCGAGTTCCGACTTCTATTAGACGACAATTAACCTGTCCGGTCAGGCGACAATTATCTTGACCGGTTGAGTGAAAGTATCAGTATGAGTTCTTTTCTATATAAGGAGAAAGAACTTGCCTGGAAAACATATCACTCATCAACAGGAAGCTATTTATATGAAGAATCGTCAGATAGGGCATGGTCAGGAGACAGCGGCTGCGAAAGCGGGGGTAAGTATCCGCAGTGGCCGCAGGATTGAGAAGGGTGTGCGGGTGGAGAAGTCGCAACGGCAATGGCGCACGCGCCAGGATCCTTTTGCGCTGGTTTGGGAGACCGAATTGGTTCCATTGCTGTACGGGGAACCTGAACTGACCGGGACTACGCTTTGGGAGTACCTGGATGATCGATATCCCGGCCAATACCCGGAGAAATTGCTCAGAAGCTTGCAGCGCCGTGTAAAACACTGGCGGGCAACGCAAGGTCCCGGTAAGGCGGTCATGTTTTGCCAGTCGGTACCTGCCGGGCACCAGGGGTTGTCCGATTTTACCTGGCCGCGTACGGCAATTACGATTGCAGGCAAACCATTTGATCACCTGCTGTATCAGTTTCGTCTGGCTTATAGTCATTGGCGTGCTGTTCATATCATCCGGGGCGGGGAAAGTTATAGTGCGTTGGCCGATGGATTGCAGACCGCCTTGCATAAACTGGGCGGCGTGCCCAGGGAACATCGCACCGACAGCCTGAGTGCCGCATACGTCAATGCGAGCCAAAAACAAGAACTCACGCAATCTTATGCGGCGCTGTGTCAACACTATGGCATGAAGCCTACGGTCAATAACCTGGGCGTCAGCCATGAAAATGGCGCCGTAGAAAATGCCCATGGTTCGCTCAAACACCGGATTGAGCAGGCGATCAAACTGCGGGGATCTGCGGATTTCGAAAGTGTGGGCGCCTACCGCCGTTTTCTTGAACGGATCGTCGATAAGCTCAATCTGCGCTGCAGGGGGCGATTGGCGGAAGAGCAATCGCATCTCCAGCCACTGCCACGCTACCGCTTCATGGACTTCAGTGAACTGACCGTCAAAGTGACCACCAGTAGCACCATAGCGGTCAAACGGGGACTCTACAGTGTGCCATCCAGACTCATTGGCGAGAACATCCGGGTTCATCTCTATCACGATCGTCTGGAATGCTTTGTTGGCCAAACACCGGTCATTACCTTACCGCGCGCGTATCCGAAAGCGCCAGAAGGACGCGCCCGGCGCATCGATTACCGTCATGTGATTCATGCATTGGCGGCAAAGCCACAAGCCTTTCGCTTTTCCCGGCTGCGGGATGATCTGTTGCCAACGCCACAGTATCACCAGCTGTGGGCGCGGGTACAACAACAATTTGATCCCGGACTCGCTTGCAAATGGATGGTATCGGTGCTGCGTTTTGCCTACGACTATGATTGCGAGAGCCAGTTGGCCGCTGAATTGTTGCAACAACATCCGCTACCTGAACTGCAAACACTGCAAAAGCGATTTCTGCGGCAGCATGC
The DNA here is from genome assembly GCA_016703745.1 of Nitrosomonas sp. Classification (NCBI taxonomy): domain Bacteria; kingdom Pseudomonadati; phylum Pseudomonadota; class Betaproteobacteria; order Nitrosomonadales; family Nitrosomonadaceae; genus Nitrosomonas; species Nitrosomonas sp. The sequence continues at coordinate 128,781 of JADJBK010000006.1, forward strand.
GCCGCAGCCGGACATCCCAATCAAACAACACACTGCGGATACCTACGATCAACTCCTCAGCGGAAACTGGGCAACACAAGGAGGCAGCTCATGTCTGAATCGCTCCCACTGATGCTCAAGGAACTCAGACTCCCTGCCTTTGGCCAGCATTACCGGCACTTCCAGGATCAAGCCGCAGAACACGCCTGGAGCTACAGCCAATATCTCGCCGCCCTGTGCGAACAGGAAGTCGCCCAGCGCTTCCAAAGCAGAATCAGCAACTGGACGCATGAAGCCAGACTACCGCGCGGCAAAAGCTTTGCCACTCTGGCGCTGACCGAACTGCCTCAAGCCGCTCAGAAAAAAATCATCACGCTGCGCGACAATACCTACTGGGCGAGCCAGGCAGACAATGTGTTGCTGATCGGTCCCTCCGGTGTCGGCAAATCACATGTGGCGGCAGCATTGGGGTTGCATTTGATTGAACAAGGCATCCGCGTCAAGTGGATATCAGCTACCGCACTCGTTCAACTCCTGCAGCAAGCCAGGAAAGAACTGGACTTGATGTCCGCCATGACGCGGCTGGATAAATACCGTGTACTGATCGTTGATGATATCGGCTATGTCAAAAGACCGATTCGAAACACAGGTATTGTTTGACTTCATTGCCCATCGCTATGAAAGCGGAAGTCTCATCATTACTTCAAACCAGCCTTTTAGCCAGTGGGATCAAATCTTCCCTGACACCATGATGACCGTTGCCGCCATCGACCGGATCATCCATCACGCAACCATCATCGAAATCGACAGTGAAAGTTATAGGAGGAAAAACCAGAAAAAATCATGAAGTAGCTAATAAACTCAACCGGCCATCATAATTGTCGTCAAAGCGGCCAAGATAATTGACGCGAGACAGACTTCACATTGATAGTGCACACCCTTGGCGTTAATTTGGTACGAGTCGCAGTCAACAAGAACAACTTTGCTGTTCCTGCCAAACAGAAAGTTCTTTTGATTGACGTCGCCAATCAGATGACCATGACGATGCAGGGCGGCAAATGCAGCAGCCATATTCCTGGCCGCATATATTAAGAAATCCCAGCCAACATCGGGGTAGTTTTGGCGCCTATGCGCAGGACTGTAGATCTCGTGTAGTTCGGCTTTTCCTGTAATTTTGGTAACCGTCCAACGCTCCCATCTATCTTTCCTGCTGTTTAAGTGATTGAATGAACGCTGGTGTGAGCGGCAGCAATTCATCGATGCGGTTATTGGGCCAGGTGGGTAGTCTGGCGAGGGTGTCTGCAAGCCATGCGGCGGGATCGAGTTTGTTGAGTTGCGCGGTACCGAACAAGGTTTGAATGGCAGCGGCGCGTTGACCGGCGCGTTCCGATCCGGTGAATAGCCAATTCTTTTTTACCGATTGCGATCGGGCGGATGGTGTTCTCCACCGGGTTGTTGTCGATCGGAAGAAAGCCGGTTTGTGCGTAGCGGATGAGACCGGGCCAGCGTCTGAGGGTATAGTCGAGTGCTTTGGCGGAGCCGCCGCCATTTGCGGTCTGGCTACGGGTTTGCATCAGCCAGTCATGCAATGCATGCAGTGCGGGCAGGCTTCTGTCTGCCCGCAGTTGCAGGCGATCTTCGATGCTCAGGTCTTTGCCTTCTGCTTCGATTGCGTATAAGACGCTGATGCGCTGTATCGCTGCCAATGCCATCGTGCTGGCATTGGCCTGGTGCAGGTCAAAGAATTTGCGTCGCGCATGCGCCCAGCAGGCCAATTCGACGCAAGGCGATGTGGCTGTGGAAAAAGTGCTTTATACCCAGCATAGTCATCAACCATCAGGTGTCCTTGCCAATTCTGCAGAAAGTGCCGTGCATGCTGACCGCTACGGCCAGCTTGATAGTCGAAGACGATGATACGCGGCCCGGGTTCAAGGTCATTGCTGCGGTAGGCCCACAGGTAGGCTTTACGGGTTTTGCCACGACCGGGTTCCAATTGTGAAACTGGTGTTTCATCGGCATGCAGCGTGTTGCCCTGCAGTAGATGCCAGGTTAGGCGATCGACCAATGGTTGCAGGGCTACGCCGGTACGGCCTACCCATTCGGCCAGGGTGGAACGGGGCAGCGTGACCTGGTCACGGGCAGCAATCTGCTCCAGGCGATAAAGTGGCAGGTGATTCAGGTATTTGTTTGTCATTACCCAGGCAAGCAGGCCCGGAGCGGCCATGCCGCCATCGATGACTGCCGGTGGCACGGGTTCTGCCGTGATGGTTTCACAGGATTTGCAGGCGTACTGTGGGCGAATGTGGCGATGAACGAAGAATCTGGCGGGTTCCACGTCAAGCTGCTCGGTGATGTCTTCTCTGATGTTCGTCAGATCGCAGCCGCATCGGTCACATTGGCAGGATGCGGGTTCATGCCGGTGTTCGATGCGCGGCAGGTGATCTGGCAGCGGCTGACGACCGGCGCGGGTACGCGGCACTTTGGTGGCATTGGGGTTGGTGTGCTGTTGACCTGCTCGATTTCAGCCTCAATGGCCGTGATATCGGTCAGCGCCGATTCTTCAAACAAAGAAAGCTGCCTGGGTGACAAGGCAGACAACGCTTCATTTTTCCTGCCAAATCGGATACGGCGCAGATGCGCCAATTCCAGGGTGAGCGCCTGAATCTTGAGTTCCAGCGCATAAACCATCTGCTGTGTTTGCTGGGTCAGATCAAACTGAAATGCCTGAACCAGGTTGACCACCTGTTGTTTGGTGGCCGTATCGAGGTTAAGTTGATCTAGTTGCGCCAGTGAATTCATGAGGTGAATTATACCATGAATTCGCAATCAACCGACTGTTAATAAACAACTATTACATATTTTCTACACCTGAAAATGCCATTGTGGCCGCGCCGATAAACGCCGCCAGTCTACGCCGGCAATCAACCATTCCCACTGCGATAGCGCTAACTCGACACACGCCGCATCCTGCCTCGGCCAGACAAACCGCCCCTGATGCAGGCGGCGTTGACATAACCACACCCCCGTGCCATCCCACAGCAAGACCTTGATGCGATTGCCCGCGCGATTGCAGAATATGAACGCCGAACCCGCGCAGGGCGGGTGACCCAATACCTGCTGCACAATCATCGATAAGCCATCCATGCCGCGACGCATATCCACCGGATCGACCGCCAGCCAGATCTTACCCGCGTGCGCAATCAACCCAGACATGACAGCAATTCTCCCAGCCATCGCGGGGAAACGCTCAGTGGTAATTCCAGCACATGCGTACCGCGACAGCGAAGCTGCAATACTTCCACTGACGCCGCTGTCGGCTTGATCGTAACCGGAATCAAGGCTGGCAGCTTGATATCATCGCGCCCACGCCGGTGAGCGCGCAACCAATTCCCAAACGTCTTCGCATTCAACCCGAGCGCCCGGCAATAGGCTGCCTGCGACAAACCGCTCGTTTGCCAGTTGCTGATATGCTTTTGCTTATCATCCTGTAATGCCATGGCTTATCCTCCTGTAAGGTAATGCAGAGGAGAATAATCCAGAAAATTGTGATTGCGTAGATGGGAGCGTTGGACGGTTACTAATTTTGGGCATCAAGAACCCAACAACCGGCCCGTTGGGAGTTTTGTGCAGGGCCTCTTGGGGCCAGGCCGCGTAACTCAGGAGCTCTTTATCGGCCGTGGCTGCCATAAAACGCAGTTTGGCTTGCTTCGACGCATCCGGCTGGTGGTGCGCGTTGTATAACTTCGCGACCCAATAATGGTTCGCCGGTACCTCATAGACCGAACCCTCTCCCCCCTTGCCGAGTTCCCGCCCGATTTGGATGGCCTTACCCGTGCCGGTGACGAAGGTTTTCGTCATGGCGCACCTATCCCACCCAATGAGCGAGGGCCAAGGTCTTGTCGTCGTCGGTACGTTCGTTCACGGCCGGACTCTGGAGGAATCGCGCTAATTCGGCTTGAAGATAATCCTCTTGCTCTGCTGTGGCCATTGCCAAAACTGTAAAAAATGGCGTGAAGAAAGGGGCGTGGGCGGTATTGGTTGCGATGTTCAACGCTAACCGCTGGACGCCATCGGAGAAGACCGCGACTTTGTCGGCGCGGGTGGGGAAGGTTGTCACCGCCAGCACGTCAATTGCATTTTCGTCGGTAACGAAGTTGGTCATATTGGCGTATTCCCCAGCCATCGGGGTAATGGGTACCTCCAGCCCATTGCCGACATCGACCACGATCCCACCGTCGCCAATCTGCATGAGCAACGTGGCGGAGGGAGATGCTACTACCCCTAAGAAGGTGCACGCGTAGTCGCGGGCCTTCGCCCCCTGCTGATCCGCCGTCGCATAAATTCTGGCCCGCACGGCTTGGATACATTCCACTGCCCAATGGTTAGTGAGGGCATATTCCCCTGCTTGGGTATAGTGTTGGCCGACAAAGGCTGTGGCGGCTTCAATCGCCAATTCGGCACCAGTACCTCCATGGAGGGCGCTACCGGCACCGTCGGCAACAAAGATGGTCAGTAGGGGCGGTTTATCTGGATCGGTTTCAACTTGAGCGAGGCAACTATCTTGACAGGCCGTGCCGGTAACTGTGTGGGATGTCCCGACCGCGGAGGCGGCCACTACACGCCACGTCACACAGAGGCCCACCCTTGCGGTGGCTGCAATGAAACTTCCGTGCCCGGTGTCGACTGCGATACCGAGCGCAAGGAGCTCGACAACCAACTAAACAGATCCCGGAACCGCAAGCCATCCAGCCGCAATGGTTCTCGCACGCTGATTTGTTGCAAGGTATCCATGTTGGCGCCCTGAACCCCAATCGCGAAGAAGGCAAACGACTTGGAGGCTTCGCCTTCCCGCACGGCAGCGGCAGCCGATTGCCATTCATCGGTGGGCCCGCCATCGGTAATGAGGAACACCCATGGACGATAGTAGGAAATTCCATTGGCCTTGTATTCATCTTTGCGTTGGCGAATCATATCCAACCCCTGTTTGATTGCGCTACCTATCGGGGTATCACCTTGCGCCATCAATGTTGGAGGGTAAAACGCCGCTGCTCCTTGAAACGGCAAGGCGATCTGCACAGGCCCGAAAGTCACAATTCCAACTTCCACTCGCTTCATGGCTAAGGCGTCTGCTGCCAGTTCGTCTTTAAAAGTGGTCAAGCCGGCATTCAGTTCGACTATCGGTTGCCCTTGCATCGAGCCGGATACATCCAACAGCAATAGGCAAGGGCAACGCGGTTCCGGGTTGTCGGCAAACTCAGTGGTTTCGAAGGAAATTTGTTCGGTCATTTCGATTTCTCCGTTTGGTGATTGTGTATTGGTCGTTCTCCAGCATGAAATTAGACGTCCGAAATGACGCAATATGCTTCGTCAAAAATGAAATCTAACATGTTCAGTTGCATGCTATCTCCTTCAATTTTCAGATAAGGCGCCTTAACTATTGGGGGTACGTAGCTACATTTAAAGTTAATTATTCAGTGCAGAGCGAATGCTGTCACCCAGTGTTTCATTCAGAATCCGAGGGGTGACAAAGATCAGCAGTTCGCGCTTGTCATTACGTCTCGCAGTATTGCGAAACAGATTGCCTAATAAGGGTACGTCTGCCAGGAATGGCACTCGGTTACGTTCATTTTTTTCAGTTTGTTCAAAAATTCCACCAATTACGACGGTTCCACCGTTTTCTACCAAAACTTCAGTGACAATTTGTTTGGTATCGATCGCCGGACCCGAGGGGGTGTTCTCACCACGGGTGTCCTGATTGATTTTCAGTTTCATGATGATATTGTCGTCTGGTGTAATTTGCGGGGTCACTCTCAGTCCCAGCACAGCCTTTTTGAATTGAATCTGCGGGCGTGTTGCGCTGACGATTTGAAAGGGAATTTCAGTACCCTGTTCGATGCTGGCTTCCACCCGGTTGGCTGTTACCAGACGAGGGCTGGCAATGACACGCCCCTTGCTGTCGGATTCGAGTGCCGATAATTCGAGATTGATCAGGGTGCCATTGTTGATCTTGATCAGACTTAGTCCCAATGCTGCCGGGCCGCCTGCCACCCCAGCCAATGCGGCGGCGGGAAGATTGACATTGAGATTCTGTCCATCAAGACTGGGGGAAGCACCGGCTGCCAGTTCGCTGGAACTGCCCAGATTGCCGGATACACCGAGTTTTCGATCGCTGATACGGGTGGCATTTTGTACACCAAAGCGGGCGCCAAGATTGCGGCTGAAGGTATCCGTTGCCTCGACGATTCGTGTTTCAATCATGACCTGGCGTACCTGGGTATCGAGATTGGAGATATGTTTAGCCACTTCCGCTAACCTGGCCGGGATATCGGTGATGGTCAGTGTGTTGCTGATGTCATCCACTTCAATCGTTCCCCGCTGGCTCATGATGCCTTTGAGCGCAATCGAACTGGCAGTACGGTAATTGAGTTTGAAGGTTTCGGTTTGTAGAACTTCCAGCTCTGAAATCTGCTGCTGTTGCTCCAACTGCAATTTTTCCCTGGCAGCCATTTCTTCTCTGGGTGCGACGAAAATAACATTTCCGGCTCTGCGTTTGTCCAGATCATGATTTTGCAGCACGATATCCAGTGCTTGATCCCAGGGTACGTTTTTCAGCCTTATGGTCAGATTGCCCTTGACGGAATCACTGGCAATGATGTTTAAATCCGTAAAATCGGCGATAACCTGCAAAACAGAGCGGATTTCGACATCCTGAAAATTCAGTGACAATTTTTCGCCGGTGTAACCGCCGCTGGCGAGTTTCTTATGAACAGGCATGGCTTCGCCACTGGCAACATTGCGGATATCCAGCACAAAGCTTGTGCCTGACTGAAAAGCGGAGTGCTCCCAGTTACCCTGGGGCTCAACGAGCATTTTGACGCGATCTTTGTCTGCATGGGTTTCAATGATGCGTACCGGTGTTCCAAAATCAGCAACATCGAGTCGTTGTTTCAGATTAGAGGGCAGGTAAGCTTGTATGAATTCAACATAGAGCTTATTTCCTTGCCGATTGACATCGATTACCGTACCTGGTTGGGATAATTCGACTTTAATCTGTCCTTCTCCCTGCGTGCCACGGCGAAAATCCAGATCCACCAGACTCAACTGTGTCAGCTGTTGGCCAACATTGGGGCGAGCAATCAGCGGTTGGCTGGGGCCATTCCTGGTGGAGCGTATGGAGCTTGTGAGCGTGATCAGCAAAGCATTGCCGTCTATTCTCGTTTCATGGGTAGCTACTTCATGTAAATTCATTACCAGACGGGTACGGTTCTCGGCTTTGGCCATCTGGATATCGCGCAGCACGCCTTGACCCGTCAGGCCTCCCCGTTTCTCGACTAAACTGTCTACGCCGGGTAAATCGAAGTAGAGCCGGGAAGGACTGTCCAGCATGACACCCGTCGGCATGAATGCCAGCGGGCGATCAAAGATTATTTTTGTGATAATTGCGCCATTGGTATCAGCGGTGACATCCATACCAAGAATGGTGTTCTGAGCTGAAGGTTTAACAGCGGCATTTGCCGGAAAGATCATGATTCCAATTAAAAGTGGCCATAAATACATGCCAAATTGTTTGAATTTTGTTTGATTACGCATAGACCACCCTGATAAATTAAATCCAATCATTTTTTTGACTCCTGGGATTGCAGTCTGAGAGTGCCGACCTGTTCGACCCAGGCTTGGCCACTTTCCTGAATCATTTCTTTCAAGGTAATGTTTTCCTCAGAAATGGTGGTGATTAATCCAAAATTGTTTCCGAGATAATTGCCATTTTTCACGCGGTGAACCGTGTTATCCGGTGTTCTGATCAAGGCATAAATTTGTTGACCACGCTGTAATGTTCCAACCATTGATAAATTTTCCAGCGCATAATTTTCCAAAATTTCTTTCTGGCGCTTCAAATCTGGTTTGAGCTCATTCTGGCTGGAATTGTCTTGCTTGTTTTTACTGGCGCTAAAAGGGTCCGGTATCTCAAAAGCCTGATAAACAAACTGCTGCAGTGGCCGAATCTCGGGCAAGGGGTCTACTTTTCCTTGCATTCCAGCGCCAGCATTTTTGACAAACTCCCGTAAGTCTCCGTGTTCACCATCGGCGCAGGCTGACACCAACCCGGCTAACGCCATGGATAACCCTAATTGATGAATTTTGCTCATTTTGTTCCTTGCAACTGGTTACTGATTTCGTCTTCATCCAGATAGCGAAAAGTTTTGGCGACAGCATTCAGTACTAACTGGCGATCGGTTGTAGGTGTAATTTCCATATTATGCAAAGTCACGATGCGCGGTAATTGGGCAACATCGCTGGCAAATGCCCCGATATCGTGATAACTGCCGGTTACGCGGACAGAAACCGGCAACTCGGCATAAAATTCGCGCAAGGTTTCGCTGGCAGCCGGTTTAAAAAGTTCAAACTGTAAGCCTCGCCCAAGACCAGCACGGTTGATGTCTACCAGCAAGGCATCCAGTTCGGATTTGTTTGGTAGCTGCTTCAGCAGGGCGCCGAGTGATTGCTCAATTTCAGCAGATTGCTGACGCAGGGCGTCGAGATTGATGGAATCTGCTTTTTTGACTAGATAGGTTTGCTTGAGTGTGGCTTCTTCTGTCTGTGCCTGTTCCAGTATTTCCCATTGCTCCTGCCAATCCAGCAGGTAACCACCCACAAGGATGACCAGCAATAAAATTGATAACGCCCCCGCCTTGATTTGAGCAGGCCAGCTACCGGGATCATTGGGATTGATGCGACGCAATTCTTCCAATAAGTCCATTATCGTTCTCCCGTTTTGTCGGCAATCGCAATAATCTCGACTGCTTCCTCATCTTTTGGCAATTCGGAAAGCCTGACACTCATATCAAACTCATTGGCTCGCTTGCCATCGATGGTTACTGCCTTGATTTCTATTAACAGCGGCGACTCAAACCAGGGTGAAGCATCCAGGTTGCGCATCAGGGTAGATACCCAGGCATTGGATTGGGCATAACCGGAAAGATGGAGATGCTGCTCAGCCTGTTTGAAGCTCTTGAGATTTACCCCATCCGGAATTCGTCGTGCCATCTGATCGAGCATATGCACGACTTTGACCCGATCGGCCTGCAACGACTCCACGATCTGTTTGCGTGAAACCAATTGCTGTATCTTTTCCCTGATGAGTTTGATTTCGGCAATCTGCCGATCGAGTAATGCAATTTCATTCTGTAAATACTGGTTTCTGGCCTGTTGTTGACTAATTTTGTCCACCACCATTTCATGCACACCCCAAACGATCAGTATGCCGGTTGCGACCATCAAGCCTGACATCACACCAAATTGCTGTTGACGTGCTTTACGTTTCAGTTCCCGGTGCGGCAGTAAATTGATCCATATCATGTTAGTCAACCCCCCGCATGGCGAGCCCGCTGGCAATTAATAAAATGGGTGCGTCTTCTTGCAGTTGTCTGGATGAAATACGCTTGGACAGTGACATGCCCGCAAACGGATTGATGACTTGCGTGATTACCTCGGTTCGTGTGGACACGATTTCTTCCAGGTGCGGGATGGAAGCGCAGCCGCCGGAAAGAAAAATGTGGTCTACTTGTGCAAACTGAGTGGAAGTGAAAAAGAATTGCAATGCCCGAAATACCTCAAGTGCCAGGGTTTCCAGGAAGGGCTGCAGTACATCGGTTTGATAATTTTCTGGCAAAGTCTTCTTGCGCTTGGCAGTTTCCGCTTCTTCTGCAGAGAGATTGAAATGATTTTGTATTTCCTGCGTCAGTTGATTGCCTCCGAACGACTGATCGCGCATATAAATGGTTTCACCGTTATAAAGCACATTGATTCGGGTGTTGCTCGAACCAATATCCACAAGTGCCACTACCTTGTTCTTGCCGCCATCCGGTAACTGGTTGCTAATAATTCGAGAGACAATGGCTTGCGCAACAAACTGCTCGACATCCATGACGGTTACCTTGAGACCCGCAGTTGCAGCCGCAGCAACACGATCTTCAACCTTGTCTTTCCGGGCGGCAGCAATCAGTACTTCTGTTTCCTCGGGATGATCCGCGATTTCTCCGATTACCTGAAAATCAAGATTGACTTCATCAATGGCAAATGGCAAATATTGATTGGCCTCGGTTTCTACCTGAAAAGCAAGATCATCTTCGCGCAATCCCGTGGGGACACTAATTTTTTTGGTCACTACTGAAGCTGAGGGTAACGCGAGGGCGATATTTTTTTGTCTGGCACCCATTCTTTTCCAGGCACGCAAGATACACTCGCCTACTTGTTCCAGATTATTAATATTGCCATCGATAATCGCTTCAGCTGGCATCGGCTCAATCGCGTAACCTTCCAGTCGCAGATCATGTACATCCTTGCCTAGTTTAGATAGCTCCACCATCTTGACGGAAGATGCGCTGATATCAACTCCTATCAACCTGGAGCTACTGGAAAACAGGCGAATATCAAAATTGATATTCGGTCGCTTGAACAGCGATTTGCTGATTAAGGCTATATTTGAACTCATTCTGCTGGTGCCCCCATTCGTGCCCAACCAAAGAGCACGTCAATAAAACAGTTGACTTGTTCATGAACCTTCCTCCTGGTAGGGAAAATTCATCTGTAAGCTAATGAGGGCAGATTCTGACAGATGGTCCAGCAATTTAATTTATCTAATAGCAGTTGATATACCCTTTATAATTCAGCAATAATTTTCTTCTCATACCACTTAACTGCCCTTTTTTAATGCTGCTACGCTGGTTTTTCCGTTCTGTTCTTGCCTTGCTGGCACTGGGTGTGATTGCCATTATGTTGCTGGTTTTTGCTGCACTGGTAACGTTGCCAACTTTGCCATCGCTGGATACTCTGACAAATTACCGCCCGCAAATACCCTTGCGTATCTATAGTGCGGAAGGATTGCTGATAGGTGAGTTTGGCGAGGAACGTCGTGATTTCGTCAAAATCAATGCGGTGCCTGCTGCTCTGAAGCAGGCCATTCTCGCTGCAGAAGATGATCGTTTTTATCAGCATTATGGTGTTGACTTTATCGGGGTGCTGCGTGCAATGCGCTCCAATTTTTCCGCTGGCGGTATCCGTCAGGGAGCCAGTACCATTACCATGCAGGTAGCCCGTAATTTTTTCCTGACCAAGGAAAAAACTATGACGCGTAAATTCAGCGAGGCCTTGCTCGCATTTAAAATAGAGCACTCTCTTGGGAAAAACCGCATTCTTGAGCTCTACATTAACCAGATTTATCTGGGTCAACGCAGCTATGGATTTTCTGCTGCAGCCAGAACCTATTTTGGAAAACCGCTCACGCAGATTAATCTGGCGGAGACGGCAATGCTGGCAGGTCTTCCCAAAGCCCCTTCTTTGTATAACCCGGTCGCTGATTTCAAACGTGCGCAGGGTCGGCAGCAATATGTGCTCAATCGAATGCATGAATTGGGGTATATCTCCGCCGATGAATTGAAACGGGCAAAGCAGACCATCATTACCCTTTATCGCCCGGTAAAGGTTTATGCCATGCCAGCAGACTATGTTGCGGAAATGGCGCGCCAGGTTGTTTATCAGCGGTATCAGGAAGAAGCTTATACGCGCGGTTTCAAGGTTTATACCACCGTTACGAAACCTGATCAGGAAGCGGCTTACCGCGCCTTGCGTAAAGGCGTGCTCGAATATGATGAACGCCATGGTTATCGCGGTGTGGAGGCATTTGTTGGTTTGCCTAAGTCAGGTGAGCAGTTGAAAGAGATATTAAGCAGATTCAATGATTACGATGACTTGTTGGCTGCATTGGTCATTACCGCCAGCAGCAGTGCTATTGAGGCCATGCTTAGAAGTGGAGAAACGGTCAAGCTGACTGGCAACAGCCTGAAATTTATACAGAGATATTTGAGCAGTGATCCCAAAATCTCGGATAAGCGGATTCGCCCTGGCGCATTGATTCGATTGAAAAAAACAGAAAAAGATGAATGGAGGATTTCGCAATTGCCTGGAGCTGAGGCCGCGCTGGTGGCTATGGATCCGAATGATGGAGCCATTCGCGCCCTGGTAGGGGGGTTTGATTTCGGGCTGAACATGTTTAATCATGTAACGCAGGCCTGGCGCCAACCGGGGTCTAGTTTCAAGCCTTTTATTTACTCGGCATCGCTTGAAAAAGGATTTACGGTAGCCACTATTATCAACGATGCGCCCTTGTTTCTTGATCGCGCTCAAACTGGTGGCAAGTCCTGGGAGCCTAAAAACTTTGATGGTAAGTTTAGTGGGCCAATCCGAATGCGTACTGCGTTAACTCACTCAAAGAACCTGGCCTCTGTTCGTATTTTGCAATCAATCAGTCCGCGCTATGCGCAGGACTATATCAAGCGCTTTGGCTTTGATGAATCCCGGCATGCGCCCGTATTGCCGATGGCGCTCGGGGCGGGTTCAGTAACGCCGATGCAGATGGCGGCGGGATATGCGGTTTTTGCAAATGGCGGATATCAGGTACATCCCTATTTTATCCAGAGAATCGAGGATAGCAATGGCAATGTGTTACAGCAGGCAAAATCGGTTGTTGCAGGTAAAAATGCGAAGCAAACGATCGACCGGCGCAATGCGTTCCTGATGACCAGCATGATGCAGGATGTTATTCAACGCGGAACGGCTACACGCGCCAAGATCATCGGCCGCCAGGATATAGCGGGTAAAACGGGAACTACCAGTAATTATGTTGATGCCTGGTTCTGTGGGTATCAGAAAAATCTTGTAGCGGCTGCATGGATGGGTTATGACGAGCCCCGCTCAATGGGGCGCAATGAAACTGGGGGACGTGCGGCATTACCGATATGGATAGACTACATGACGGTTGCACTGAAAGAAATTCCTGTTGAGAAAATGACACCCCCAGAGGGAATAGTGGTTGCAAAGATCAGTAGCGAAACCGGCATGAGAGACCGGGATGGTACTCTCAATGAATACTTCTACCATGAACAGCTTCCACCGGAAACTGACTATTTTTTTCGTGATTTTAAAATCGATGATCACATGGAAAATCAGCTTTACTAACATACTCAGTCATGGAGCGTCGGTATTGATGAGGGATGAGATGGCGACATGCTCCCTGCCTCAATATCCGTTGATCACCATTTAAATCACTATAGTGGGACAAACTTATCTGTTATCTGGTGTGGAGTGAGTCGTTACCGAATAGCTGAATGAGGTTGGGTAATATCAGGAATACGCACAATAGAATGAAGGTGATGCCGATGGTCAGCAGCAAACCCATACTTGCTGTACCAGGGTGCGAAGAAAGTATCAGGCTGCCGAAACCAGTCATGGTTGTCAAGGCGCTAAAAAAGATAGCTCGCGCGGTACTGGTATGGAGTAGATGATCGCCAGTCAGATATTGGCATCGACTGCGTGTAACCATGTGAATACTGCTGTCGATGCCGATGCCCAGTAGTAACGGTAGGGCGATGATATTGGCAAAATTGAAAGGAATGTGTAGTACGGCGGTGGCGGCAACCGTAAATAGAGCGGCCAGTAGCAGGGGAATTAGAACCAGAAAGATTGACATCACATTACGTAGCAACCACCACAGTGCAATCAGAATTCCGATGAGGGCTAGTGTAAAAGCCTGAATAAAGGCATCAACCACTGCTTCACCCGCTTCAAGAATGATAACGGGAGCACTGCTGACTTGTGGCGCGTAACGCTGTACGGTGCGTACAAATTTTCGTAATGCTTCGTTATCATCGATGTTGCTGGCAGGATAAGCTACGACTAAATACTCGCCTCCTGGGCTCAGCCAGCGCGAGCGTAACGATTCGGGAAGGGAATCAATATTCACCTCCTCGGCAGTCAGTGCAGTCTGCAGACGCGCCAATGTTTCGGGTAGCAGTCCTAGTAGATCTTGCTCGATATTGGCGAGCAGTCGTTGGCTGTCAGCGGCGCTGGTGCCGTCCAAAGTTGATAATAGTGCTTGCAGGGAATTTGTCAGTTTTTGTGCTGTAGTGGCAATAACAGTCTGATTCTTATTCTGTACTAATGGTTGTAATGATTGAAGGAGAGCGATGAGCGTGCTGCGCTGTTGCGCAACCGTGTGATGCTGGTTTGCCGGTTGAATCGGGGCAAAAAAATCCGGACCGAGTGTCAATAAAATCTCATCGATCAACGCAAGTTTTGCGGCTTGTTCCGCCGGAATAAAGTCGGTGAGACTGATGACTTTTTTTACTTCCGGTAATTGTGTTAGTTGTTGAGTCAATTTTTCTGCTTCGAGCGGGCTGTTAACCGGTATAGCACCAAACCAGGGGGATTGTTCCGGATCTGCCAGTAGCTCCCGAAATGTTTGTACTGCCTCTCCATCCGGATTGTTCATGTTGAGCAAATTATGGTCAAACTTTACTTCCGGTAGTGCCATGATGGATCCCACTCCGGCTAGAGCCGAGATGAGTAATACGGTTTTGGGATAGCTAAGCCAGTAACCGGGTAATCGTGATAAGGTGTTTTCAGGTTGAAAAGATTGCGGCTGGATGGGCAGATAGCGTTGTAGCGCCGGTATGATAGTGAGTGTGACTATCAAACTGATGAGCATGCCAGTACCCGAAATTATTCCCAGTTCGGCAATGCCTTGATAGGTAGTCGGAATAAAGGCATAAAAACCGATGGCGGTAGTGATGGCGCAAACCACCAGTGATCTGCCGGTATCGCGACCCGCGTTCAGAAGCATGTCAAGTTGGGATAGGTCGGTTTTGCCCAGTTCAGCATAGCGTAATAGCAGGTGAATGGCATAATCGACACCCAGACCTATATAAAGCACGGCAAAGGCAATCGAAATCAGATTAAGATGACCTACAGCCAGTGTGGCGAAAGCGGCGGTTAAAATTAATCCAAGCAAAAGACTGACCAGGATAGTGACAACTGAACCGGCAGAACGCAGCGCGATCATCAGAATGATGGCAACACCGATAAATGCAATGACGCCTGCATTCTGGGCACCCAGCATGGCACTGGTGAGTTCTTCATGTGCCAGTGCAACGTCACCGGTTATTCTAAGGCGAACACCATATTGATTTTCCAGATCGAGGAATTTAGCGGCCTGATGAATGGTGGTCATGGCCAGCTCTGCTGGAAATATCTGACTGAAATCCAGCTTGGGTCGCAAAACAATAAATTCACGGTAGGGGTATTGACTGGCTTCATCCTGCAGCAGGATTTGCCAGGATAGCGCTTGCCTGCGTCCGTCAAGATTGGTATCAATCGTTGACGCTACCGCGTGCAGTAATGCGTCTATTTCGAGTTTTCTGCCAGTATGCAACTCTGTTACAGCCTCCTGAAGCAGACTGATAAAAGTAAACATGGAAGGGTCACGGATAATTCTGGCAATCAATGGCTGCGCATTGGAAAGTCGATCTCCCAGCAGCCGGAGCTCGTCCTGAGATTTATAAAGTAACCCATTCGTCTGGAAAAACGGCTCACCATTCAGATGCAGTACCGATTCAACAGTATCCCGATTTTCAGACAGGTAGGCATTCAATTGCTTGGCAGCAAGATGGGCTTGTTCTGGCGTAGGCGCATCCAGAACCAGCAACAGTATTTCCTCGTATTGGGGAAAAGCTTTTTCAAAACGGGCAAGATTGACCCGAAAAGGAAGTTCTTCAGAGAGCATATCCGCAGTGTCGGTATCCACGCCAAGATTTCGCATGGTATAGCCAGCTGCCAGAATAGCGCTCAATAACATTGCCATCATAATCCACACAGCATGACGATAAACAAAAGTAATCCAGTTGGAAAGAAAACGATTGCTTTGAGGAAATAATGTGGATTGCTCGGATGGTATGGTCATGCTTGTGCTAAAGAGAACTGGTGATCAGCAAAAAATATTCTGGATATCAGTCCTGTTGACAAAGGAAATTACGGCTGATGATCAAGTTTGATCTGATTGGTTTTACTCTGCAAAATGCTAATCAGGGATGGGATTCCTTCCTGCTGAATGATGGCATTATATTCTGCGCGCTTAAGAGCAAGATCACTAACGCCATCAACTACAATGTTGATGATCTGCCAATGTTCGTTTTGCTGGTGGAGAACATAGTCAAAGCTGATCACGCCTTTGTCAGCTTTAATAAACCGGCTGCGAACCAATATACGCTCGCGCGGCAGAAGTTGATCTTCGATAATTTCAAAACGCTCACCATCGTATTGATCAAAGCGGTCAGCATAGGTCGCGATGCTATTTTGTGTAAATGTGGTGAGTATGTGTTGTTGATTCGTTTTATCCAGATCTGCCCAGTGTGCGCCTAATACGGTGCGCACGATGGTTTCCAGATCATGCGTTTGCTGAATAACAGGCGCCAGAAAGGCTTCACGATCGTGGTAACTCATTTCTTTACCCTGTTGCATGGCTTTGATCAGCATATTTTGTAACAGGGCAATAATTTGCTGGGGTTCATCAGTATGTTTTTGTTCTCCGGATTGAGCTGATACTGCTGTGGAACCGAGCAGCAGGCCAATTAATCCTAGTGCATAAATAATATTTTTAATCATGTTTGGTGATTCCGTATCGTCTGTTTTTCCATTGCGCGCGTTCTCCACGCCAATAACGCAATGCTGAAGTCCAGGTCATCAGTAAATAGAGTGTGCCAATCAGTGGTAGAGTGGCTGTCCACAATGGAGAGCGTTGATAAAACCTGAGTGTGGGCGTGAAAGCTATCCACATGGCTGTCCAGGTGAGTATCCAGGCAATCAGGCAAGGAATATCAGCGCAAATGATCACTAATACGGGCGCCAGCCAGAACATGCTGATCATGATCAGGGTACATGCCAGCAACAGAACCAGAGAATAGTTCAGTTGTGTAAACGCGGTTCGGGCAACCATATTCCAGATTTGTGCAAGATTATCGTAGTTCCGGTGGCTGTATGCGCCGTGGCTCAGACCAATCCATGTTTTATGACCAGCCTGTTTGATTTTGGCCGCTAGAGTGCAGTCATCGATCAGTGCGTCATGAATACTTTCAAATGCATTGATAGATCTCAGCGCATTGGTTTCAACCAGAATACAACCCCCTGCTGCTGCTGCCACACGTGAGGTCGACTTATTGGCGAGACTGAATGGATAAAGTAATTTAAAGAAGAAAATAAATGCAGGGATCAGTAAACGTTCCGCAAAATACTTTACCGGCAAAGTAGCCATTAACGATACCAGTGTCAGATCATTTTTTCGCGCATGAAGCAGAAGTGCTGCCAGAGCGCCGGGTGCCAGAGTAATATCTGCATCCAGTAAAAGAGTAAAACGGGTTTGTACCGCTTGTAATCCTTGTTGTAACGCCCATAATTTTCCACTCCAGTCTGGTGGTGGTGTCGTACCCGTTATAACGCTGGCGCCGTGCTGCTTGGCAATTACTGCGGTGTCATCTTCTGACTGGTCATCAATGACGATAATACGTAAATTGGTATTTTGAACTAGCAGTGCGTCCAGGGTTTGCGCAATGATCCGGGACTCATTACGTGCCGGGATCAGCACTGTGACGGTGTCAAAGGCGGACTGAGAAATGGAGTCTGGCAGGGGCTCGAGCAATTCTCGTGTGCTCCAGGCTCGCCACGGCGCGAGTACAAGCCCCCACCATAAAAATAGTCCTATAAAAGCGGAGTAAATCACCAATACTAAGATTGTGAATAACTATTCAAGCTATTCACAATCTTTTCATTTTCGAGTAAATAAAATTTTATTTTAGCGACTTGCGTCTGATGAGTTATCAGTGGGAGTTGTTGAAGATTTATGCTCAACAGTGGCTGACAGCGGAAAGTCCTTCTGTTTGCTCCCATCTGAATGGAGTGAAGTAGCCGTTTGCAATGGGTCCGGCGCCATTGGACCTTCTGTCAAAGGACCTCTCATGCTGACACGCAATGCCTTGATGGGATGTGAAAACGTATCGTTAATGGCAGTTGGTTCAAATCCACAATGCGCCATGCAATTAGCGCATTTAGGATTGTTACCAACACCATATTGATCCCAGTCTGTTTCCTCTATCAGTTCACGAAAGCTTTTTGCGTAACCTTCGTCGACCAGTAAGTAGCAGGGGCGCTGCCAACCAAATAAATTACGGGTAGGGTTACCCCAGGCGGTACACTGATAGTTCTGATTGCCAGCCAGAAAATCAAGATATAGGCCGGAATGGTTAAATTTCCAGGGTACTTTACGTTTTTTTCCTAATCTGAATATATCGCGAAAGAGCCGTTTACTTACGGAGCGTTGCAGGAAAACATCCTGCCGTGGCGCATGTTCGTAACTAAAACCAGGCGATACATTAATACCTTCGATTCCGAGCTCGGAAGCTGTGTCAAAAAATTCAGCCACTTCCTCTGCTGTTTCGTTCTGAAATAATGTGCAATTAACCGTTACCCGGAATCCACGGGCAACTGCCTGTTTAATAACGGGAATAACCTTGTCATAAACACCGTCCCGGCAAACGGACTTGTCATGGTGTTCCTTATTTCCATCCAGATGAATCGAGAAAGTCAGATAGGGTGAAGGCTGATAGTCATCCATGCGATCATCAAGCAACAGGGCATTAGTACACAGATAAACAAACTTTTTACGCTTGATGATACCTTCGACAATTTGTGGCATTTCTTTGTGAATCAATGGTTCACCGCCCGCGATAGAGACAATTGGTGCGCCACATTCATCAACAGAATCCAGGCATTCCTTGACGCTCAAGCGGCGACGTAATGTCTCATCGGGGTAGTCAATCTTGCCACACCCCGCACATGCCAGATTGCATTGAAACAGAGGCTCAAGCATCAATACTAGTGGATAGCGCTTGTTACCCAGGAGCTTCTGTTTTAACAGGTAACTGCCGACTCGATACTGTTGCAAAAAAGGAACACTCATCTGTATTTCTCCATCTCCGATTTGAGTTTAATTCGGCATGTTTTGTGACCAGCCGGGCTGCTGTCATGGTAGTGACCATGGTTTATTGCGGTATCTGATGTACGTTTTGTGGTTTTATAAAGTAGTACTTTAAGATCCAATGATGCGCGGATACGATTGGCGGAAGAGGTGGGATTCGAACCCACGAATAGTTTCCCATTGCTGGTTTTCAAGACCAGTGCCTTCAACCGCTCGGCCACTCTTCCGTGCTTATCGCCAGTCTTTCTTCCAAGGAATAAGGCGGCATCATACCTTTTTGTGAAAAAATTTTCCATAAAACCTCATGGCAGTGATACAACATAGCACAATTTAATTCATGCGGTTACTTCGATGCGATGTAACACAGTCAGTATTCTTGCAAATGAACGAGCGACTTCAGGAATGAGTTTTGTTGCTGTGCTAAAAGCCATTGTTTAATTTTGGCTATGTCATCGTTAATTGTTGGTCACTGCAAATAAACACTATTTATCATTTATAAACAAGCCATTAGCCAAAAAACCAATAATTGATATTTTTATTTAAATTCATTTGGTTACATAACAACCACTAACTAACGATGACATAGCCTTAATTTTTTATGCACATGTTGCAGGTTTATACTTTTTCTGCCACACGATGCCCCGCGTGGTTGAAGACGGTATAATCCGTCTTATCGATAAAAACAGGATTAATTAAAAGTGACCTATGTCTTCAAAACCTGAGTTTTGCCATCGGGCTCCTCTGCTTACTGGTAAGGATATCTCTGCCAAGCGCCAGGAAATTCGCCATTATTTCCATGCTACGCTGGATCGCTATGAGCAGTTGTTCGAAATCTTACGTAACGATGACGATGGAGCCTATCTTAACAAGCCGATCACGTTGCGTCATCCGCTGATATTTTATCTGGGGCATACCGCAACATTTTTTACCAATAAATTCATACTGGCTGGCTTATTTACTGAGCGAATAGATCCACATTTGGAATCAATCTTTGCGGTTGGGGTTGATGAAATGAGTTGGGATGATCTGGATACCACGCATTATGAGTGGCCAACTGTAGAAAGTGTCATGGCTTATCGCCGAACGATGCGAAGCAGGGTAGATGAAGTTATCAATACCTTGCCGTTGACGCTGCCCATTACCTGGGAAAGCCCGTGGTGGGCGATCTTGATGAGTGTGGAGCATGAGCGTATTCACCTGGAAACTTCCTCGGTGCTAATCCGTCAGCATGGACTCGATCATGTCAAGCCACATCCGGCATGGCAGCCGTGCCGTTCCAGCGGAAAAGCCCCGGAAAACGAGATGATAGCGGTGGCGGCAGGCCATATCGTAATTGGCAAGGACAGGGTAGCAGATTCATTTTATGGCTGGGATAACGAATATGGCCATCATGAAGCTGAGGTCGGGGCTTTTCAGGCAAGCCGCTATTTAGTTAGTAACCAGGAATTTTTGTCTTTTGTAGAGGCGGGTGGATATCAGGCAGATAAATTTTGGGAAGAAGAGGGGCTTGCGTGGCGGAAACATACAGGCGCAGCATATCCGACTTTCTGGGTACGCAAGGGAGATCAATGGCTAGTCCGCCTCATGACCGAAGAAATTCCGATGCCGTTAAACTGGCCAGTGGAGACCAATTATCATGAAGCTAAAGCATTCTGCAACTGGAAAGCAGAAACAACTGGTCAGCCGGTGCGTTTGCCAACGGAAGATGAATGGTACCGTTTGTATGAAGTTGCCGGTTTAGCTGAGATAGCCCATGATGCACCTGCCAAGGGAAATCTGCATCTCGATTTTTACGCATCCAGCTGTCCGGTGGATGTATTCCAGCAAGGTGATTTTTACGATATTGTTGGCAATGTTTGGCAATGGACGGAAACACCGATGCATCCTTTCTCTGGGTTCGATGTGCATCCGTTATACGATGACTTCACTACGCCAACTTTTGATGACCAGCACAATCTCATCAAGGGTGGTTCCTGGATTTCCTGTGGAAATGAGTCACTTAAAGCGGCACGCTATGCTTTCCGGCGGCATTTTTTTCAACATGCCGGGTTCCGCTATGTGATTTCAACGTCACCGGCGATTCAGCCTGGATCGCGTTATGAGACGGATAAACTCTTATCGGAGTACGCCGAGTTTCACTATGGTGATACTTATTTCGATGTGCCGAATTTCCCGAAAGCACTTGCGGAATTGGCCATTGCCGCAATGGGAAACCGACCGGCGCGCACGGCACTCGATCTGGGATGCGCTTCCGGGCGGGCGACTTTCGAGCTCGCCAGACATTTTGACCATGTTACCGGTGTCGATTTTTCCGCTCGTTTCATCAATCAGGGTGTGCAGCTTGCTCAACAAGGAGTGTTGCGGTATACGCTTGTCGATGAAGGTGAATTAGTATTTTATCGGGAACGATCATTGATCGGGCTTGGACTGGAAGCGGTCAAGAATAAGGTTGTTTTTTTTCAGGGAGATGCATGTAACCTTAAGCCAATGCTGGCTGGTTTCGATCTGATTCTGGCAGTCAATCTGATCGACCGTTTATATGATCCCGCCAGATTCCTGCAGAGTGTTCACGAACGCCTGAATTCGGGTGGATTACTACTGATTGCCTCACCTTACACCTGGCTGGAAGAGCATACCAGGCGGTCTGCATGGATTGGTGGCTTTAAACGTGATGGCGAAAGCTTCAGTACGCTGGATGGGCTCAAAGCCATGCTTGGTCAACATTTTCGCTTAGTTAGCATTCCTCTGGAAGTTCCGTTCGTGATTCGTGAAACTTCGCACAAGTTCCAGCATACTCTGTCCGAAGCGACGATCTGGGAGAAAATTTGACGGATATGGAGTTGTTTGACCGCGAGATTGACCGATCTGGCACTTTTAGTACCAAGTATGATTCTCGTCAGACGGTATTTGGTCATGCTGGCGTAATACCGATGTGGGTGGCCGATATGGATTTTGCCGCGCCGATTGCGGTTACCGAAGCATTGCGCGCGCGTGCGTCACACCCCATTTATGGTTATACCCAAGTGCCGGATGGTGTTTATGCTGCACTGATTAATTGGCTCAAACAGCGGCATGGATGGGAAATCGAACGTGAATGGATCGTGCTTTGCCCGGGTGTTGTGCCTTCTCTTGTTACGAGTATTCTGACACTGACTGAAACGGGTGCACATGTAATCGCGCAGCCACCAGTTTACTTTCCATTTTTTTCGGCGGTTACGAAAACAGGCAGGCAATTACTGGAAAATCCGTTACGACGACAGGATCGTTTCTACAGCATGGATCTTGATTTGTTGTCGATGCAGGCGAAAACAGCGCAGATGCTGCTGTTTTGTTCTCCGCACAATCCTGTCGGTCGTGTCTGGCAGAAACCGGAGTTGCTCGATTTGCTGGCGGTCTGCGAACAGCATCGATTAATCGTCGTTTGTGATGAGATACACGCAGATCTGGTATACCCTGACCATAGCCACCAGGTTCTGGCCGCATTGGCAGGCAATCCGCAATCCATCATCACGGCAGTTGCCCCGAGCAAGACTTTCAATATTCCTGGTCTGAATCTGTCGGCATTGATTGTTCCAAACGCCAGGTATCGTGATGCCATAACTTCCTATCTGGATAGGCTGCATATCAGCGTCACCAATCCATTCAGCCTGGTTGCATTTGAAGTAGCCTATCAGCAGGGTGGTTCGTGGCTGGATTCTCTAATGGTTTATTTGGCGCATACCCGAGATATGGTGCAGAATTTTCTGGCGAAACATCTCCCGGAAATCAGGCCGATTCTGCCACAGGGAACCTATCTGCTGTGGCTGGATTGTCGTGCGTTGGATATGAATGATGATGCACTGCGCCATTTCTTTGTTTTTGAGGCAGGGATCGGTCTAAGTCCGGGTATTCTGTTTGGCGCACAAGGCAGCGGTTTTATGCGCATGAATCTGGCTGCGCCCCATCACAAAATCCAGAATGCATTGAACAGCATGCTGGAAGCGGTACATCGATACCGGCAAATCCAGATTTAATCCAGCCTGTTCAGAGCAGCTCGCGGATAATTTCTTCGATCTGTTTCTTTTTGATACGGCCAAGATGAGTGTTGATAATGTTGCCACTCCGGTCAATAGTTGCCGTAAAAGGCAAAGCCCCTTGCGGATTACCCATGGCTTCCGCAAGAGTAAACGCATCGAACTCCCCGACCACTATCGGATAATTGATCCCGAATTCCTCACTGAAAGCAGCTACCTTTTGGGTGTCATCAACGGCGATACCGACTACTATAATTCCTTGGTCGCGGTAACTGGCATAGGTATCGATCAGTTCCGGAATTTCGTCACGGCAGGGCGCACACCAAGTCGCCCAAAAATTGGCCACAATAATTTTCCCCCGCCATTGCTCACCCGGCTGGACAACTCCAGCTACGTCAGTTAACGCGGCATTAAAGAATGCTTCCGCACCTTCCTGCTTCTGTTCACTGGTCATATACAGACTATTGTTAATCTGCCTGGATTTATAGGCAAAGCCGGCTGCCAGTGACAAAATGGCAACCACGACATAAAACGAAAACTTGCTCGGTAGGGTCATATTTGAACCACAAAAATTGGAACAACAGAAGATAAAAAAGAAAGATCAGATCAGGACTGCGTTGAGCACGGTCAAAAAATCATCCTGGTTCAGATAGCCAATAACTCGAATTCTGGGGATTTCCTGGCCGATCCGGTCAAAAAACAGCAACCCAGGTGGACCGAAAAGATTAAAGCGTTTGAGTAATTCTAAATCATCCTGATCGCCTGCGGTCACGTCAATTTTTACCAGTGCAACATCCTGGAGGCGTGCCTGGATTCGGGGATCACTAAAGGTGAAGCGCTCCATTTCCTTGCAGGAGACGCACCAATCGGCATAGAAGTCGATCATGACGTGACGTCCACGGGATTGCTCAATGAATTCATTCAGTTCTGAAACAGTTTTGATTTTTTTGAATGGTAACTGTTTGTTTTTCCCCCCTTCTGCATATTGAGCATCAGCGTTGCTGGATATAAAATTAAAATTCGACAGAGGCTGCAATACATCCCGGCTACCGGAGAGCACGCCAATCAGGATAGCCACGCCAGTTAACAGCGAAATCACCCCCACACCTTTTAGGAATTTTTTAAATCCGTTTGTCTGTGCAGGAAGTGGATCGAGAGCATGCAGGTAGATTGCAGAAATGATCAGTAGTGCTGCCCATAGCAGCATATGCACTACCTCGGAAATCACGGGTGAAATCAGCCAGATTGCAACGGCGAGCAATAATACGCCAAAAAACTGTTTGATGGATTCCATCCAGCCGCCAGAACGCGGCAACAGAGCTCCGGCAGAAATGCCCAGCAGCAGTAGCGGCACACCCATCCCAAGCGCCATGACAAACAGGGCAGACCCTCCCAATATCAGATCGCGCGTTTGGCTGATATAAAGCAATGCGCCAGCTAACGGTGCAGCGACACAAGGGCCGACAATCAGAGCGGATAATGCGCCCATGCCAAATACGCTGGTTAGATGCCCTCCCTTTAGCTGTCCTGTTTCGGCTGTTAATTTATTTTGAAGTGACGACGGTAACTGCAACTCATAAAAACCAAACATGGAAAAAGACAGCAGTACAAATATGAGAGCGAATGTACCCAGCACCCAGGTGTTTTGCAGTGCGGCCGACAACATTGAGCCAGACAGTCCTGCTATTGCTCCAATGATGGCGTACGTAATCGACATACCTAATACGTAAGCCAGCGATAGAATAAATCCACGCATTTTTGAGAGATGCTGTCCCTTGCTGGCAATGATGCTGGACAAAATTGGAAACATCGGAAACACACACGGTGTAAAAGCCAGCAACAGGCCAATTACAAAAAAGCCACTTAAAATCAGCCAGTAATTACCACTGGCAAACATCTGCTCAATTTTATAGGTTTCTGTCTCGAAAATTGGAGCAGATGACGAGAATGCGGGAGTTTGAAACAGCTGTGAAGTCGCATCATTTTTGGCTGATGCAAAGGCATCCGGACTGATTGCTCCGGCGATGGCATCGATTGCAGCCAAGGCGGCGGGTAAAACAAGTTTATTGGTTTTATTGATGGGGGCGTAGCAGACACCTACCGGTTCATTGCAGCCTTGATAAGTAGCTGCAAGCGCTAATTCATTCGTTTTGGCTTCATCATCACGCCCCAGTGAAATAATTACCTGTAGAGGTTGATAATAAACTTCAGTTTGTCCAAAAGTCAGGTCTTCCTTGATTTTCCCTGCTGGTAGCGCGATCTTTTCAATCCAAATTCCTTTACTATTGGATTCAAAGGTTATCTTATCCCGATAAAGATAATAATTTTTAGCTGGTGTCAGGTGGGCAATTATCGTATTGGCATCACGTACTTCCAATGACAGCTTGAAGGCATCATCGGGTGGCAGTAATTCCTGTTGTGCTTCGCCAAAACTTGCTCCCAGTTTTTCGAGAACTGACAAGAAATTTGAGGATTTTTTTTCTTCCGCGAAAGTGCAGGTGTTGGCAAAACACAGTAAAATAATAAAAATTATTTTTAACCAATACATGTGATCTATTAACCGGTTATCCGTTATTTGTTTCATTAATAACCCATTGTGAATAAGCAGGCGACGCCTTATCGAATTGGACTGCCAGGATTTCGGGGAGTTCGTAAGGGTGCAGCGCCTTGATAGTTTTCTCGACTGCGCTGTAGTGCCGTGTAGTAGTTTTAATCATGACGGGAACTTCTTCTGTTTCTCTAAGCTGACTTTGCCAGCGATAAAGCGAACGGCAGACAGGAAAAATATTGACACACGCAACCAATCGATCACCAATCAGACTTTCTGCTAATACCTTTGCGCTCGCTGCGTCTGGATAGTTTGTCAAGATCATAAGCGATTGCGACACTCCGGTTTTCTCAGACATCTATGCGTACCCCTCGATGTTAAAAGATTGTATGTTATTCTATTGTAAACCTAATCAATAAAATTGAGAAACATTGCCAATACACATGGTTAATCATGTTGTTAGTTTGGCTGTAAAGTTTTTTTGCTTCTAAACTGCTTCTAAAAACCTCATGAGAAATCTTTTCCTGTTTCTGCAATTGCTCACCATCATATTTCCAGTTGGTGTTTTTTTTACTTATATCATTATGGATGAAGGTGATCAGTTCACCTTTGAGCACTATCTGGTGACAGCATTGAGCGCCTTTCCATTCTTTATGTCGCTTTTAATCAGATTTTTTTTATCAGGCTTTGAGGATAAATAAATTTTTTGAAGGTTAAGTTATGCTGCAGTTGTTATTTATTTCATCACTATGACAATCAATAAAGAATTGAGCCTGTATCAACTTGTCTTGATTTTTCTGCTGTTAGCGTTGACATTGACAGCACGTGCCGAGAAACGTTATGCCAGTGACCAGGTTGAAGTGTTGTTGCGCACAGGACCGAGTCAACAACATGCCATCGTGCGCATGCTCAAAAGTGGTGATGGAGTGGAGGTGCTGGAGCATGACAAAGCCAAGGGGTATAGCAGGGTGAAATCAAAAAGTGGTTCAGAGGGCTGGGTGTTAAGCAGGCACCTGATGAAAGAACAATCAGCGCGGGAGCTGCTGGAAAATCTGAGTTTACAACTATCTGGCGCGGAGGGAAGAGTGGACGGCCCAGGGGCGCAGGCTAGTCTGATCAAACTGGAATTTGAGACGTTATCCAAACAGGTTGTCGCTGTGGAAAAAGATAATCAGCTTCTCCAGGAGGAACTGGCCAATATCAAACAAACTGCCGCTAATGCCATTGCCCTGGAAAGCCAGCACCAGGAAATACAACAGCAGAACACGGTAATGGGAGCAAAACTCGCGGAACTTGAACAGGAAAATGCCACCCTCACCAGTCATATCCAGCGAGACTGGTTCTATGCTGGTGCGATTGTGCTGTTTTCTGGCCTGTTACTCGGGCTGCTTATTCCCCGCATTCAGTGGCGGAAGCGATCGCGTTTTAGTGATTTCTGAAGTGATACACAGTCAATTACTTAAGAATCAGCGTACTTGGGTGGTACACCCGAATGGAAAAGTGATTTTTGCTGCGTGATACCCATCCGCGTACTTCGACGCGCTTGTTTAGAAAATGCGTTAGTGGGGGGAACAGCGCCAGGTCATTGTTAGCAATACGGATATCGATATTATTGCTGACGATCAACCGACTGTAGCGTCTACTGCGTTCCACCTTAATGATTTTGGCGTGATAGCGCTGCCAACCGGCGGGTTTCTCAGTCAATCTGGCGAGTGGGCGAGGTGTGTAATGCGCCATTGCCCAGATACCTATTTGTCGTCTCTCGGCCTGCTGTTGCGCCCTGATCATCACATCGGCATAGCGAATATTGGGAGGGATAATCGCAACGGTGGCTAAACCATTCGCCACAAGCGAAAGATTGATATGTTCACCACTGGCTAAATGAAGATGGGCGAGTTTGCGCTGGTAATGATCCTGCTGCTGTTGATCATATTCCAGGTAGACATGACGTCCCTGCAGTTTGTCGCGCAGCCAGTTCTTCGCCTGAATACCGCCTGGTTCGCCAGTACGGTTGCGACTGTCAATTTCAGGTGCATTGATTCCCAGTAATCTGACGCGTTTGCCACCTTCCAAAGTGACCGTGTCGCCATCAATTACCCTGACCACCTGGTAGGCAATCCGCGAGGGCCGGGAATCTAGCTTTAGTGTTCGGGCAGTAGGGGTTGGTGCATCTGAATAGGTGACATTACCTTCGGCATCCTGTGTACGGTAGATCGTATTTGCCAGACCCGGTGAAGTTGACAGCAGAACAACGATCAGGCAGATCAACCATCGATTCATCCATATCGTTGCCGGTGAGACCGGATGGTTCTTGCATGATCTGCTAAAATGCATTTTACGATTCCGCTAACTTAATTTTTGTGATGATAGAAATCTGTTATGGGAATTGACCAGGCCATCGATACCGCTTTCGGACCGTTGTCCTACATCGTTTCCTCAGTCGTACTTTTCAGCGTGTCCGTAATGGGCATGGAAATTCAGCTTGTATTGCTGTGGTTAGTAGCGGCTGCACTTTTTTTCACATTGTATCTGGGTTTTGCCAATGTTCGTTATTTTGTACATGCAGTCCGCCTGCTGTGTGATACCCATGGCAACAAAAATACAGATGGGGAAATCAGCCGTTTCGAAGCGTTGATGACTTCGCTCTCCGGTACGGTAGGACTGGGCAACATTGCCGGCGTAGCTGTTGCTATCTCGGTGGGTGGGCCGGGTGCGGCATTCTGGATGGCGGTTATGGGCGTATTTAGCATGTCAACCAAGCTGATTGAGGTTTCGCTTGGTATCAAATACCGTCAGCATGGTTCTAAACGCCACCCTGAAAAAATATCGGGCGGGCCGATGTATTATCTGCGAAGCGCTTTTGACCGCCACGGTTATCCACGTCTGGGTAGTTTTATGGCCGCCGCATTCGCTGTCTGCTGCATTGGCGGTACACTGGGCGCAGGTGGCCTCTTCCAAGTCAACCAGGCCTACCATCAGGCACTGATTATTACGGGAGGTAACACTGGGTTTCTGGCAAATCATGGCTGGTTATTTGGATTAATCACTGCGATACTGGTTGGCATGGTTATACTGGGTGGTATTCAGTGGATTGCGGCAGTTGCTGGTCGGATTGTTCCATTGATGGCGATTACCTATATTTTGATGGGCTGCACAGTGATTGGCATGCACATTGAAGCAGTTCCTGCGGCATTGCAGACTATTATTGAAATGGCGCTATATCCGCAGGCGGGGATGGGTGCCTTGTTGGGTGCGCTGCTGATTGGTGTGCAGCGCGCTTCTTTTTCTAATGAAGCTGGTTTGGGCTCTTCAGCCATTGCCCATTCATCAGTCAAAACGAATGAGCCCGTCAGTCAGGGAATCGTTGGCATGCTGGGGCCGTTCATCGATACAGTCGTTATTTGCTCGATTACCTCGCTTGTCATTGTCATCTCTGATACTTATATTGAAGGTAACGGCATGGAAGGGGTTGCACTGACTTCCAGAGCGTTTGCTACTGGGTTGACGGGGTTTCCCTATGTGCTGGCGGCAACTGTTTTTCTATTTGCTTATTCAACCATGATTTCCTGGTCGTATTACGGTCTGAAATGTGTTACCTATCTGTTTGGTGAGCGTGAGTATATCGAGGTAATTTATAAGATACTGTTTTGCCTTGCAATTGTTGTCGGCGCTTCTGCTGAACTATCCAATATTATGATGTTCACGGATTCCATGGTGCTGGCAATGTCCGTACCCAATATTATCGGTCTTTTTATGCTGGCACCTGAAATCAAGCAGGATTTGAAAGCATATATACTACGCCACAAGAACGGAATATTGCATGTATAGCGTTCACTGTTCGTGCAAGTAATCGGTTTGGCTCCATACATTTTATTCTAATGATTTCTGCTGCCGAAAATATGCTGGTCAAGTTTGACGATGTCAGTTTTTCCTATGGGAACACACCCATTTTGAAAGGCGTCAATCTTGCGATTCCTCGCGGGCAAGTGATTGCCATTATGGGGGGGAGCGGATCAGGTAAAACCACCTTATTGCGTTTGATTGGCGGTGAAGCCCGACCGACTGCGGGCACAGTTCATGTTGCCGGTGAGATCGTACATGAACTTGACCGTAACGGACTGTTCAGACTGCGTCGTAAAATGGGAATGCTGTTCCAGTTCGGCGCGTTATTTACCGATTTGTCGGTATTCGATAACGTTGCTTTCCAGATGCGCGAGCATACCGATTTGCCTGAAGATATGATCCGCGATCTGGTGCTGATGAAACTGCATGCCGTTGGTTTGCGTGGTGCACACCATCTTATGCCGACAGAACTTTCAGGTGGTATGGCTCGCCGAGTGGCGCTGGCGCGCTCGATTGCGCTCGATCCCATGCTGATGATGTTTGACGAGCCATTTACAGGGCTTGACCCCATTTCATTAGGTGTCATCGGTGGCCTGATCCGGCGGCTGACTGATGCGCTTGGCATGACTTCAATTCTGGTAACGCACGATGTGCAAGAGTCTCTGCAGATCGTTGATCATGTCTATTTCCTGGCCGATGGTAAAATTGTCGCGCATGGCACGCCTGAGGAGGTAAGCCAATCTGCTACGCCATTCGTCCATCAATTCATTCATGGCGAAGTGGATGGCCCGGTGCCATTTCATTACCAGGCAAGAGCTTATGCTGATGATCTTGGAATTCGGCTGAAATGAGAATTAAATTGCGGGAATTATTTTGATCAAGCGGGCTGCTGTCATTGTTCAGCGAATAGGACACCGAACGATTGACGGAATCTGGCGTCTGGGCGGCGCCAGCCACTTTATTTTGCTGGTTCTGCTCAAATCATGGACCAGCTTTGCGCGTCCCCGTCTGATTACACGTGAAATATATTATGCCGGGGTGATGTCGCTGGTCATCATTACAGTGTCGGGATTGTTCGTTGGGCTGGTGCTCGGCTTGCAAGGCTATGAGACCTTGCAGAAATTTGGCTCGGAATCTGCAGTAGGTACGCTGGTTGCGTTGTCATTAGTACGGGAACTGGGTCCCGTGGTTGCAGGATTGTTGTTTGCCAGTCGTGCAGGTTCGGCGATGACCGCAGAAATTGGCCTGATGAAAGCAACCGAGCAACTATCGGCAATGGGTATGATGGCGGTTGATCCCATCGCACGTGTAGTCGCGCCCAAATTCTGGGCGGGAGTTTTTTCTATGCCATTATTGGCTGCCATGTTCTCAGTCATGGGCGTGTTTGGCGGCTATCTGGTGACGGTCGTAGTGATCGGTGTGGATGAAGGATCATTCTGGTCACAGATGCAGAATGCGGTGGATTTTCGCTACGACATCGTCAATGGGGTAATCAAGAGCTGCTGTTTTGGTGTGGTGATCACGGCTATAGCCGTATTTGAGGGGTTTGACGCTCCACCAACCGCAGAAGGTGTCTCAATGGCGACGACCAGGACTGTCGTGACTTCTTCGCTGGCGATTCTGGGGCTTGATTTTGTATTGACGGCATTCATGTTCAGAGGAGTAGCTTGATGCAACGGACAGTAATGGATTTTTGGGTAGGCGTGTTCGTGATGGCAGGTATGGGTGCATTATTGATATTGGGTCTGAAGGTTGGTAATCTGACGAGCTATCAGAGTGAAGACAGTTACACGCTATTGGGTAATTTTGAAAATATTGGTGGACTGAAAATACGTGCACCAGTTAAAAGTGCCGGGGTGGTGGTAGGTCGAGTGACGCATATCGAGTTCAGCCTGGAAACCTATGATGCGGTTGTTACTTTGAGCATGGATAGTCGCTACCGTTTTCCTAAAGATACCTTTGCCAGCATCCTAACATCGGGGCTATTAGGGGAACAATATGTTGGCCTGTTACCTGGTGGCGATGAAGACATGCTCAAAAATGGTGAGCGATTTATGAAAACCAATTCAGCAGTGGTGCTGGAAGAAATGATCGGGCGTTTTCTATTTAACAAGGCAGCTGGAGATTGACGTAATTCTTAATAATCAATTAATTAATTATGAAACTATTTATAAAACTTCTACTATTAGTATTAATCATGCATGCCTTGCCCGTATTGAGTCAGGATGATATGCCTGACGGCATCATTCGGCGCACGGTAGATGAAGTAACGGAAATTCTTCGCAAGGATGACGGCATCAAGACTGGTGATCAGGATAGAATCCTGGCGCTGATCAAGGACAAAATTCTGCCTCATTTCAGCTTTCCCCGTATGACGCAACTGGCCATGGGAAGAAACTGGTCAAAAGCATCGGATGAGCAGAAAAAACTGTTGGTGAATGAGTTTCGTACTCTGCTGGTGCGCACCTACTCAAACTCGTTAACTAATTACCGTGATGCAGTCATAGAGATTGAGCAGACTATCATTGATCCCGCTTCCACTCGATCGACAGTCAAAGCAAAGGTCATTCAGGGGAGCGGACGGCAGCCGGTTCCAATCGACTATTCCATGGAAAAAACCACATCGGGGTGGAAAGTTTACGATGTAACCGTGGCAGGGGTTAGTTTAGTAACCAATTATCGGGGTTCCTTCAATAGTCAGATCCGTGATAAAGGAATAGATGGCCTGATTGCAACCCTTTCAGAAAAAAACTTCTCGCTACTTGGGCAGTAGTTTTCCTACTCTGATCAGAATGGAAAATATCATTTTTGAAAATAATCGGCTACGTGTTATTGGATCTGTAACATTTGCCAACGTAGCTGAGATAACTCGCGCTGGAATGACTGTTATCAATCAAATGGAATCTGTTGTTGACCTGGCGAAAGTTACGGAATTGGACTCCGCAGCGGTCAGTATGTTGCTGGCGTGGCTGCGGACTGCCCAGAAGAATGGTCAGCAACTTCGGCTGATCAACCTGCCGCAGAATCTGGTGAGCCTCATCAAACTGTATGATCTGACCGAATTGCTGCCGCTCGAATTGGATTGATTTTGTCAAAAATCTGCTATTTACTTATTTCGTCCTCGGATAATCTCATTCAATGACACCTGCCATTGAGGTCCGGCAACTGACCAAGTGCTACGGAGCACTGGCTGCGCTTGATACCGTAGATCTTCAAATCGAGCAGGGAGAATTTTTTGCATTACTCGGCTCAAATGGTGCCGGTAAAACTACGCTGATCAGTATACTCGCTGGTCTGGTCAAGCCAACCAGCGGTACCGCCAAGGTAATGGGATACGATGTTCAGTCTCAGTACCAGCAAACACGCAAACGGTTAGGTGTAGTTCCCCAAGAGCTGGTCTATGATCCTTTTTTCAGTGTTCGTGAAATGCTGATCATGCAGTCCGGGTATTTTGGTATCAAGCATAACGATGCATGGGTCGATGAGGTCCTGTTTCGACTCGATCTGGCAAACAAGGCACATACCAATCTGCGGGCACTATCTGGTGGAATGAAGCGGCGGGTGCTTATTGCCCAGGCACTGGTACACAAACCCCCTGTCATTATTCTCGATGAGCCCACAGCCGGTGTCGATGTCGATTTGCGTCAAAGTTTGTGGCAGTTTGTGCAGCAACTTAATCAGGAAGGCCATACCGTTGTGCTGACTACACACTATCTGGAAGAAGCGGAAGCATTGTGCAATCGGGTCGCTATGCTCAAGCGTGGTCAGGTTGTCGTACTTGATAATATCAATAACCTGGTGCGTGCCACTCGGGACTATACGTTGCTGCTACGTTTGTCCGTCAATACGTTGCCTGATAAATTACAGTCCTGGGCAGTCAGGCATGATCCAGTTGGCGGGTTATACCGTATCAGCATTCAGGAATATACCGAGATTGAAACTATTCTGTCACTGTTGCGCGAGGCGGACATCCAGATCATTGATCTTCATTTGCAGCAACCCGACCTTGAGGATGTTTTTGTCAGAACCATGGAAGAAATGGATCGGGCTGCTGTGCCATGACAGGTTTTTATACTCTGCTGTATAAGGAGTTGCTACGCTTCTGGAAAGTTGCTTTTCAGACGGTGCTGGCGCCAGTATTGTCTAGTCTGCTTTATCTGATGATCTTCTCCCATGTGCTGGCTGAACGGGCCGAAGTGTACGCCGGTGTGACGTATGTTGCCTTTCTGGTACCTGGGCTGGTGATGATGGCTATTCTGCAAAATGCGTTTGCCAACTCATCTTCCAGCCTGATTCAGTCCAAAATAACTGGCAATCTGGTGTTTATCCTGCTAACCCCTCTATCGCATCTGGAAATATTCCTCGCCTACACTGGTGCTGCCGTGCTGCGTGGGCTAATGGTGGGGCTAGGTGTCTACCTGTCGGCACTCTGGTATTTTCCGGTCACTCCCCAGTTACCCGGCTGGGTGTTTATTTTTGCCGTGTTGGGCAGCGCTATACTGGGAGTGATGGGATTGATCGCCGGTATTGTTTCAGATAAATTTGATCAACTGGCAGCATTCCAAAATTTCATTATCCTGCCGCTGACTTTTCTTTCCGGTGTATTTTATTCGATTCATTCGCTACCTCCCACCTGGCAGCTTTTGTCACACCTGAATCCGTTCTTTTATATGGTGGATGGCCTGCGT
Source organism: Nitrosomonas sp. (assembly GCA_016703745.1). Taxonomy (NCBI): domain Bacteria; kingdom Pseudomonadati; phylum Pseudomonadota; class Betaproteobacteria; order Nitrosomonadales; family Nitrosomonadaceae; genus Nitrosomonas; species Nitrosomonas sp. The sequence goes on from JADJBK010000006.1 coordinate 162,711, forward strand.
TATGGATTTTTTGGGGTTTCTGATTTTTCACCCTATATCAGTTTGCTGATCATTCTGACGTGCCTCATGGCCATCTCCGGATGGGCATTGTGGATGCTGCGAAGCGGCTATAAAATTCGACAATGAACGCGTGTTATTATTTCTAACATTTTGCAATAAAAGGAAACAACATGGTTACCGCAGATTCAATTGAACACACTATTAAAACTTTATTACCTTGTGAATGGATTCGCGTGGAAGGAGATGACGGCCATCATTTTAGTGCTGTCATTGTCAGTGACCAGTTTGAAGGCAAAAGCATGGTACAGCAGCATCAACTGGTTTATCGTGCACTTGGTGAACGTATGCGCGAGGAAATTCATGCGCTGTCAATGAAAACTTATACCTCCGCCCAATGGGCAACAGCCAGTAATGCACATACTTGATAAATATCAGCCGCTTCAGCGCACGAATTGACTGGTGCCGACGGTTTCTATAATCAGCTGCCGATAATATTCGGATTTACGGGCCTGCAACGCTTCCAGCGGATTAAAATTATCGGTCAGGATGACACCACGACTCGTATCGATGGTGAGTAGCCGGTCTTTCAACCAGGCTCGCTGTGTTCTGGAGAGTGCTCCACCCTCAATATGTAAGAGATTTTGTGAGGCGATAAAAATAAAAGGCTATGTCATCGTTAATTGTTGGTGGCGGGGAAAAAAAACAATTTTTTATTTTTAAAAAAGACCCAAGCCCAAAAAAAAAAAAAAAAATTTTTTTTTTAATTTTATTGTGTGGGGGGTCCCCCCACCGAGCAAATAAAATCATTGAATTCGACTCCTGGTTCGGAGATGAACACCCGTTGATGCGGAAAAACCTGCGCGAGAGTTTTCCCAACTGAGGCTAACGCGATATTTTCACCGCCATCCAGAAACGAAACAAAATTCAGCGCCAACAGTCCCTGTTTGCTTAACAGGCCATTAATCTGTTGTAGTGTTTCCTCAGTCAGTAAATGTACCGGTTCGGCACCACCAGTGAATACATCCAGAATAATTAGATCATAACTACCCTGCAATTTACGGATCGCGTAGCGTGCATCACCAATGATTCGATTACCGGTTGGCTTGAAGTCAAAATAATCCTGTGCAGCCTCGGCAACCGCTGGATCGATTTCGATGGTATCCGTCGTGACACCGAATCGTAACAGATTGGTTGCCATGTGCCCCGCACCCTGTCCAATCAACAGCGCGCGTTTAATATCCGGTGCTAGCTGCGGAATCAACTCAACAATTCTCTGATACGTCATCAGATTTTCGCCGTGACTGATGCTGGCTGCGCCAATTGTCGATGCATCTGCCATTAGTAATCGCATGTTTGCAGCAGGATTATCCAGTACTCGTACCCAGCCATAGAGGCTTTCGCGTTCAAACTGTACCTGGTAGGACTGTTCGGAGTGGCTGGCCGCATTACCTGAAGAAAGTCCACCGGGAAACAGCATCATGCCAGGCAGCGCCAACAAAACCACAGGAACCAGCGAATATCTCATCGGGATACGCTTGCGTTCAAAAAAAGCAACGAGTGCTGCCAGTACAAACAATCCCAGGCCAACGCCAACAAAAATCTCACGAGAACCAATGCGCGGGAACAGGTAGAAACCAAGCAACAATGTCCCTACCACACTACCGACCGTGCTGACCGCATAGATTGAACCGGTACTCGCGCCAACTCCGCTGAGACTGTCAGTTACCATCTTGACGGCGAACGGACCAACCATGCCAAGCATGATAAGACTGGGCGTAAACAGAATCAGCGTGCTGATGAACGTTCCCATCTGCAGACCCAGCGAATCGGTTGCGAGTAGCACCGGTGTTGTCATCCACGGGATAACCAGCGTCAGTAAGCCTGCCAGCGCGATGATCAGTGCGAGTCCAGTTCGTTTGGCATGATCCGCCCAATGCCCGCCCGCGTAATAACCAATGGCCAGCGCGATCATCGTCACCGAAATCAGCGACGCCCATACATAAAGACTTGCGCCATAGAACGGAGCAATCAAGCGCGTACCAAGTAACTCGATCACCATCACCGAGGCGCCAGTCAGAAAAACGGTGCAATAAAGCCACCAATAGGGCAGTTTATGAACAACAGAAGAATGCATGGGATTTTCTCTCAGTCGAAATTGGAAATGACGATCAGGGTGATTGTATAACGACTGATTGCTGTTAACATGCGACAAATTGTCGCACTCAGCCGGCTTAATGAAAACCTGATAGATTCGAAAACCACCTGCAACAGTTAATGTTTAACCAGCGCCTTGTGGCTATCATAAAAATATCACGCTACATCTCAGATGTGGCTGTCCGCGATCGGATTATGTTGTTGATACCACGTTCTGCTTGTGGTTCAAAATTTTTGAGATATGCCTGTACTCGGGAAGCTCCATTGTGATGAACGCTAACTTGTTAATCAATATGAATTTATAAGTAATAGCGCGGTGTAGACGTTGACAGAGTTTCTCTCAAAGTGTATGTTCTGCGTTCCGCCATTGGCTCTTAAATAAATGATGGGGGAGTATTAACGTAACCAAGTTATAGCAGCACCTGCAGATAGAATAATGCACATTTAATGTTTATGTGCATCATGTAGAAATTCAATAATTACGGAGGGATGTATGAATAGAACTGTTCGAGCAGTCATCGGACTGGGATTAGTATGTTTTGCTGCTACCGGAGTTGCAGTAGCCGCGACCGATATTTCAAAATTACCTAGAGTGAAACAAGAACTGGTTGCTCCACCAGCTGTTCCAAAACATGATCAAGTTGCCAAAGGTGGTCCAAAAATTGTTGAAGTACGTATGGAAACCATCGAAAAGCTGGTCGAAATCGCTCCCGGTGCAAAAGTCTGGGGTTTGACTTTTAATGGCAGCATTCCTGGACCGCTGATCGTTGTTCATGAAGGTGATTATGTTGAGTTAACACTCGCCAATCCAAAAACAAGTACCCTGGCACATAATGTCGATTTCCATGCTGCCACCGGTGCATTAGGTGGTGCTGGCCTGACCCTGGTTCAACCAGGCGAGGAAGTGGTTTTACGCTGGAAAGCAGTTAAACCTGGCGTATTTGTATACCACTGCGCTCCGGGCGGCATGATGATTCCTTTTCACGTTATCTCTGGTATGAGTGGAGCAATTATGGTTCTGCCGCGCGATGGTCTGAAAGATGCTGCTGGCAAACCAGTTCGCTACGACCGCGCTTATTACATTGGCGAACAGGATTTTTACTTGCCAAAAGATGAAAAAGGCAATTATAAAGTGTATGACTCACCTGCCGCAGGTATGTCTGATATGCTTGAGCTCTCCAAAGGGCTGGTTCCAACCCACGTGGTATTCAACGGTGCCGTTGGTGCAATTACGGGTGATAACGCATTGAAAGGTAAAGTGGGTGAAAAAGTCCTGTTTATTCATTCCCAGGCCAACCGCGATTCGCGCCCTCATCTGATCGGTGGCCATGGTGATCTGGTCTGGCAAGGTGGTTCATTCAGTGATGTTCCTTTAACCAGCCAGGAAACATGGTTTGTACCTGGCGGTGCTGCAGTTGCTGCGTTGTATGATTTTAAACAACCTGGTTTGTATGTGTATCTCAGTCATAATCTGATCGAAGCGGTGTTACTCGGCGCTGCTGCGCATATGAATGTAGAAGGTGAATGGAATAACGATCTGATGCAACAACTCAAAGCACCCGCAAGCTTTAGTGCCGATGCAGCGATGGATCACTAAAAACTGATACATAATTGAGTCAATTTGTATTTGGTTAGTTAAAGAAATGTAAAAAAGGCCTCGGTAACTTCACCGAGGCCTTTTTTATTGTTGAGAAATATTTAACCAGATATCTCACTTATGGTTAACCTGCTTCTGGAATCATATTTTCCTATTTCTAAGTAGTTAATTGTATTGGGTTTAATTTTCGCAGACTTGTACAGGTACGGGATTTTTTGATAGCTTCCGCTGCAAGGTGCGGCGGTGCATATTTAGCACTCGGGCAGTAACAGAAATATTGTTGTCATTTTCCTTAAGAATCCGATGAATATATTCCCACTCCAATCGTTCCACTGATATTGGATTGATGCTGATGGGGGTTTGCGCGTCTCCATTAATACGCTCGAATGCTGACATGATATTGTCCGCATCGACGGGCTTTGCCAGGTAATGGGTGGCGCCGAGTTTGATTGCTTCAACTGCGGTTGCAATGCTGGCATAACCAGTCAATACAACGATACGGGTTCCTGGGTCAATTTCCTTGAATTTCTCGACCAGTACTAGCCCGGATTCATCCTCAAGTTTTAGATCAATTACCGCAAATTCAGGTGTTATGGATTCCGCCAATTCAAGTGCAGTATGGATGGTGTGGGCGGTTACCACATCAAATCCTCGTTTTTTCATTGCTTTTGCCAGAACGTCACAAAAGACAATATCATCATCTACAATGAGCAGATTGGGTTTGTCAGTATCATTCATGCGTTACTCCTGTTGTGATTGTGATCAAGATGGAATGGGTTGATGACCAGATTGCATGATAGGCAGGGTGACATGGGTGCATGCTCCACCTTCAGGGCGGTTAAATAGACGGACACTTCCGCCAAAACGCTCAATATTGGTATTCGCCAGAAAAAGTCCTATTCCAAAACCTTTTCCTGGTCCTTTATTGGTAAAAAATGCTTCACCAGCGCGTTCCATTACTTCGGCATTCAGCCCTTCGCCATCATCCAGTATCTCAAGATGGAGCAGATCATGATCCCATCCACTGGTGACATTAACTTGATCGACAGAAGCGTCGGCTGCGTTATTGAGCAAATTGAGGATGGATTGACTCAATAATTGAGTATTCATAATCAGGGGGGCAGGGCTCACACCGTTACACTGATAGGTAAATTTAACCGATGGACGGATTAACTGCCATTTGTCGATTACCTTTTTTAGAAAATGATCTACCGGCTCTCCATTGGCTTCCTCTGCGCGCGCTTGTCCCGCGTTGGCAAGCAGCTGTGTTAGCGTTTGTTTGCAAAGCTCAATCTGGTCTCGCAGAATCTGCATGTTATGCTGAAATTCACTGTCATCAGGGTAATCCTGCTTAAGTTCATGCGCAATGATAGCCATGGTAGATAACGGCGTACCTAACTCATGGGCAGCCCCGGCCGCCAGTGTGCCCAAAGCGATAATCTGCTCATTCTGCAGAGATCTTTCACGTGATTTTGCAAGCTCTTTATCACGATCGCGGATAGAGGTACTCATTTTTACGATGAACCCGGTAATGAGCAAGGTGCTGAGTACGAATGTCAACCACATACCTGCGACATGCAGGTTAAATTCAAACATATGGCGACTGTGATCATCGGTGTGGTTATGTGGCAGCGGGATGTAGTAAAACAGCAGCAAGGTATAACAAGTAATGGAAGCCGCCGCCATAATCCAGGTGTAATGCCAGGGGAGTACGGTAGCCGCAATGATTAATGGAATCAGATAAAGAGAAACAAAAGGATTGGTTGAGCCGCCACTAAAATAGAGCAGAACGGTCAACGCACCGATATCAATTAATAATTGAAAGAAAAACTCAGGATTGATAACCGGCCACTGATATTGCAACCGGATGAGTGTCAGGAAATTGATCGCCAGTAATACACCAATGGTGATCATGATGTTTTTCCAAGGTAAATCAAGTTCTATTAAGTGATAAACCAGACTGAAAATAATGATTTGGGTAAATATAGCGATATTCCGCAATAAAAATAATCTGTTCAGATTATTGCTAAGTGGGGTTTGGTGCAGATTACTAATAATGCCCATGAAGTTTATTTAGTTGAACGAATGCGCGCGGGGAAAGCTCATCATGTGCATTACGATAACGCAAAATTACTATAAAAACCATGTGACAAATTGTCGCAGCAGCCACTACAACTGGAAAATCAGGCTGGGCGTGCCCGATAACCAATTACAATTCGAGAAAGAGGTTGAGGTATGGGGATAGAGAAAAGATAAAAGTGGTACGAGCCGTTGAACGCAGAATAGCGAGTGGCCATCCGGATGACCGTTGTCATCAAATGGCGGCATCCCCATGCAGAATGGCTCTCGCATTCAATGAACCGGTATGGCGTCCCCGTTCCCCTCGCCCGATATTCCAGCTATCTCCGTTGCTCACGAATCCAGACTAATTAGAATTTCCAGGTAAATCCAATACGAAAGCTGACTGGTTCAACGGGGTGAAAATGGAAATCATCTCTGCCACCAGCGGCTTCTCCTGGAAGACGTGAGGGATAAAAATACGTAATGCCATCATCCTTACGATCCAGCAGATTGAATACCTCTGCTTGAACTGTCAGTTTATTATTAAACTGGTAACCGATCATCGCTGATAGTAGCAGCGTGCTGTTCGAGCGGGCGCTATTATCCTCTATCAGCGCACGTGGGCCAAAAAAGCGCAGCCTCGGTCCCCCAAAAAAGCCACCGAAGACATCATGTACTGTTGCGCCAGCCGCGATGACGGTTTCTACCGCATTTGGAATACGGTTACCTTCCGGGGCATTATCACGAAAACGTGCCCGCGAGAAACTGAAGTCAGCATCCAGCGTCAGCCAGTGTACGGGGGAGTAGTAATTGGCGAATTCAACACCAAAGCGCCGCCCGGGCCGGCTTGCTTCGGTTGTACCTGCGTCTCCAACGAATACCAGTTCGGATTGTGTATCCATCCACCAAAAGGCAAATGTACTTTGTAATCCCTTGATCCAGGTGGAACGCAAACCAATTTCTGCATTGTAGGTACGTGCAAGTGGCCTGGCTCGGTCAACCGCATCACCGCTTGCTGGATCAATCCGAGTGTTTACGCCGCGTGCATCATTGCTGTGGAAGCCCAATCCGCCGTTCAGATACAGTTCGGTATCTTGCCACGGGCCAAGCACGATACTCCCTTTTGGGCTGATCATACCGTCATGGCGCACGCCATTATTGCCGGCAATATTGCTGTTGCTGACATCAAAACGGTAGCCATCAAACCGCACACCCATGGTGGTGCGTAGCCATGGAGTCCAGTAGGTCCGGTTTTGCGTATAGGGACTCAAGCTTGTAACCCAGACCGTATCCTCCCGCGTAATATCATGTTGTCGTTGCGCATGGGTTTTGGTCAGCGCATTTTTGATATTGTCATTCTGCATCTGAAAACCGAAGACAGTTTCGGAATCCGCGCTACCAAGTTTATGGAAAAAGGTATGGCTGGCCTTGAATCCCGTTGTCCAGCGTTCATCCGGTTGTCCGAACTGATCGCCACAGCGGCTGAAAATGTCCCGATTGATTCGTGAACGTGATCCAGGGGTAAATCCATTCAGACCACTGCAACCGTCTGGATTGGTCAACTCATTATTATCAAGAAAATACGTGAAATTAGAAAATAAGCGTAGCTTTGAATAAACACCATAGGCCATCACGCTACTGGCACTGTTGGCATCCTGACGATGCCACTCCGCAGTCAAGCTAAAGCGCTTGCTTTTACCCCCCATCCGTTGGGTCGAGCGCATCAAAACGCCCCAGACTGCCTTGCTCAAGCGCACGTCTGGGTATCTGGTCAGTTGCCCGCCAGTCGGCGGTACTCGCCATGCCGGTAATACTCCAGCCATGGTTCTCGCGCTCCTGGCTGTAACGCAGCACGCCATTGAATTTCAAATAATTATTGCCTATTCGCCATGGGCCATCGTTATGTACGGTTTCGCCTGCAAATAATAAATTTCCACCCGCAAGTTTCTGCGAGCCGGCAAACAGTCCGCGATAATAATCAAAGCTACCACCCGTGAATTTAAAAATATTATTTGGCAACGTATTGAAATAGCGGATATTGGCCGCACCGGTGCTGGAGAAATCACCGTGTTCCACATAGTGACTTCCTTTTCTGTACTCAAGCGTCTCGATCAATTCGGGAATGAGGAAATTGGTATCCGTCCAGCCCTGGCCGTGCGCATGTGATAATTGATTGATCGGCACACCGTCTATCAATGTGAGGAAATCCGTACCGTGATCGAGATTGAAACCACGCAGAAAAAACTGATTGGCTTTGCCTTCACCACTGTGTTGAGTCGCAATCAGGCCGGGTACTGTTTCTAACACTTCCCCGGGGCGTGAAATCGGCCGAAACTGCAATTGCTCCTGCCCAATATTGCCCTGCGAAGCACTATCAGCAATGCCGACTTGAGAATCCCCGCGACCGGTAATCGTCAATTCTTGCAAAACCATGGAAGAAGCATGACTCAGCAAAACAGGACTTCCGGGGAAATGAGGCTTGATGACCTGAGAGGGGATAACGCGTTCCGCTTGCTGTGCATAAATGCCGTTGCTGGCCAGACTCGTGATACTTAACACAGCCAGACGAAACACTAAAATCCCGATACCGTGCAGCAACATGGTTGCCAGTAAAAAACCAGTTGCATAAGAGGCGAAGCTCGCCGAAACCGGGATCTCCTGACCATGAGCATAGCCATGAAAAAAAGCGAAAAAAGCCACCAGCAGCAGATTCATCCAGGTAGCGAAATGGATTTTGCGGATCACCAGAACGCACATCACGATACCGGACAATAAAATCATTGCTTCCGCACCAGGCACGGCAAGACTTAGCACCCCGGCCAGCCCGCCGATACTCATATTTCCAACAAAAGCCAGCGGTAACAGCCAGGTGCCATTACCCCGCATTTGTGCCGCCCAGACACCCACCATCAGCATCACGACAATATGATCCAACCCCTCCAGCGGATGGTTAAATCCATGATGCCAGCTGCTGTCAATTATAAAAAGAGCCTGTTCAGGGGGAACTAAAACAACGCTTAGCCAGATCAGTAATGACACCAAAATAAAAAATGACACGAGCAATAGCGAAACTGTCAACCGAGCTGGCGAGACTGCGGCAGCGCTGTTTGGATCAGACATAAACTTTTTCATGTGGTGTTTGATTAAATTGTAGCGGTGTGGGATTGTAGCATGAGCCAGATTGACGGATTGATGACCAAACTATGTTACAGCCGCTCCCCCATGTGTGATCAGCAAACCAAGTAGCATGAGCGTAGCCGTCGCCAGTCGATTCTCTACAGATTAAAACTTTACGCTTGCGCTTTGGATTTCAAGCCTGTAGTCTTTTCTGGAGAAGACTTCGTGCCTGTGGTGCGGCTGTAGCCAGGGTTTCAGGTTGTCTGGCTACAGATTTATTTTGAGCAGACCGCTCAAAAAATAGTTGATGCTTTCCAATAACCTTTTCAATTGGAGGAAATTTTGACTACTCATCCAGCTCGTGTGAAGAAGGCGGCTGTATTGGGGGCTGGCGTCATGGGGGCACAAATAGCCGCGCACCTGATTAATGCCAACATTGAAACTCTACTGTTTGAGTTGCCGACGGATGAGAAAGATACTAACGCCAACGTCATTCGCGCGATCGACAAGCTGAAAAAACAGGAACCTGCGCCACTATCGACTGCCAGCCGGGTGATTTGTATTGAACCGGCCAATTATGATCAGCATCTGGAAAGATTGGGTGATTGCGATCTGATTATTGAGGCGATTGCCGAGCGTCTGGAACTGAAAGCGCAGTTGTACGAGAAAATTACACCTTATCTGCATGATAACGTCATTCTAGCCAGCAATACCTCTGGCCTCTCCATCGGTCAATTGGCCAACGCGGTGCCGCAGTCGCTCCGGACGCGCTTCTGCGGTGTGCATTTCTTTAACCCGCCGCGCTATATGCATCTGGTCGAGCTGATTGCAAGTGACTACAGTGATGCTGCTATGCTCGATACCCTGGAAACTTTTCTGGTCACGACACTGGGCAAAGGTGTCGTTCGCGCCAAAGATACCCCCAATTTTATCGCCAACCGGATAGGAATCTTCTCGATGCTGGCGACGATGCATCATGCCAGGCAGTTTGGGTTAGGATTCGAGTTGGTGGATAAACTGACCGGGTCCCTGATTGGGCGCCCCAAAAGCGCTACTTTTCGTACCGCCGACCTGGTAGGGCTTGATATCCTCATGCATGTCATCCAGACGATGCAAGACAATCTCGTAGATGATCCCTGGCATAATTTCTACACAACTCCCGATTGGCTCGATAAATTGGTCAAGGATGGTTCGCTGGGTCAGAAAACCGGTAAGGGCGTGTACCAGAAACAGGGAAAGGAAATCTACGTGCTCGATCCGGAACATGAAATGTATCGGCTTGCTGAAGAGGAAGTCGATGATGAGGTTGAAGCGGTGTTGAAGCTGAAGGACGCAGCTGCCAGGTTTGCGGCGTTACGCAAACATCCGCATCCACAGGCACAGTTCGTGTGGGCCATTCATCGCGATTTGTTCCACTATTGTGCAGTTCAGCTTGAATCTATCGCAAACAGTACACGTGACCTCGATCTGGCGGTGCGCTGGGGATTTGGCTGGCAGCAGGGGCCGTTTGAAATCTGGCAATCAGCCGGGTGGAATGCCGTTCTGGACTGGGTAAACGAAGATATTGCTGCAGATAAGGCTATGGCAACGGTTGCCATGCCCGCATGGGTGCAATCTATCAGCCAGCGATCGATACAGGGTGTGCATGCGCCAGGTGGTTCTTTTGTGCCAGCAACCGGTGAGATCCAGCCACGATCCAGTTTGCCGGTTTACCGGCGGCAGCTGTTTCCGGACAGACTGATTGGCGAGCAGCCAACTTATGGCGAGACTATTCTGGAGACAGAAGCGTTGCGTCTGTGGCATACCGGTGATGAAATTGCGATTGTGAGTTTTAAAACCAAGAAACATACCATCGATGATGCGGTATTGCAGGGGATGCAGGAAGCCATCATCGAAGCGGAAAACCATTTCCGGGCTTTGATTATCTGGCAGACCGAGCCTCCGTTTTCATTCGGCGCCAATTTGCAGAAGGCAACCGAGCGACCAAAAGCAGAGATGCCACCTTCAGCGTTTGATGATTTTGTTAAAAAAATAAAAAAAACTGCACAGACCACCATCCTCAAAGCTGCGCGCAGTCTGGACATGGCGGATGTGCTCATGGCAGGCAAGCTCGCGGAAGTAGAAACGATGATCGCCCGGTTTCAGCAAATATCGCAGCATTTACGCTATTCCATGGTACCGACAGTGGCTGCTGTTGATGGACTGGCTTTGGGTGGAGGCTGTGAATTCATCATGCATTGTGATCGTGCGGTGGCAACCTTGGAAAGCTATATCGGACTGGTTGAAGCGGGGGTAGGGTTGTTGCCGGCTGGTGGCGGATGTAAGGAATTTGCGTTACGTGCTTCGCATCAGGCTGTCGATGGTGATCCATTTATGTACTTACAGCGTTATTTCAGAACAGTTGCCATGGCGGAGATGGCTAAAAGCGCCGAGCAGGCGAAGGTGCTCTCCTTTCTGTCGCCATCTGATGTCATTGTGATGAATCGTTTTGAGTTATTGCACGTTGCCAAGATGCAGGCGCTTGCCCTGGCTGAATCTGGCTATCGTCCACCGTTGCGGCCACGTGAAATCACAGTAGCGGGCGCAACCGGGATTGCAACCATCAAAAGCAATCTTGTCAATCTGCTCGAAGGAAAATTTATTTCGGAACATGATTACCTGGTTGGCAGCAAAATTGCACATGTCATGTGTGGTGGTGATGTCGTTGCGGGCAGCCGTGTTGATGAGGAATGGCTGCTGGGTCTGGAACGCACCGCATTCATCGAGTTGTTAGCGACTGAGAAAACTCAGGCACGTATCGCTCATACGCTTAAAACCGGCAAACCTTTACGTAATTGAAGGTGAGTGAGTTGCCAAATTACCATTCAGGAGAAATCGGATGACCAAACCAGTCCAGGAAGCCTATATTGTTGCCGCAACCCGTTCGCCGGTGGGGAAGGCGCCCAGAGGAATGTTCAGGCATGTGCGCCCGGATGATCTGCTGGTTCACGTTCTGCGGGCTGCCCTGAAACAATGTGATGGAATAGATCCAACAGCGATCGACGACGTGATCGTCGGCTGCGCGATGCCGGAGGCTGAGCAGGGTATTAACGTTGCTCGTGTGGCTGTCTTGCTGGCAGGGCTGCCTGACAGCGTGCCTGGTATGACGATCAACCGTTTCTGCGCGTCTGGTCTGCAAGCAGTTGCCATTGCAGCAGACCGGATTCGTCTGGGTGAAGCGGATATCATTATTGCAGCGGGAGCCGAGAGTATGAGCATGATTCCGATGATGGGTAACAAGGTTTCAATGAATCCCCACCTGTTTGCCGGCAATGAAAATGTTGCCATTGCCTACGGGATGGGTATTACCGCCGAGAAAGTGGCGGAAAAGTGGAAGATCAGCCGCGAAGCACAGGATGCATTCGCATTACAGAGCCACCAGCGGGCGATCTGCGCAATCGAGCGAGGGGAATTCAGGGAAGAAATCTCTCCCTATACCATCGAGGAAAACCAGCCTGATCTCAATCTGCATCAGATTCATCATGTATCCGTCACGAAAGATAATGATGAAGGGCCGCGCGCGGATACCAGTCTGGAAGCACTGACCAGACTGCGGTCGGTATTTGCCGCACATGGCTCGGTAACTGCCGGTAACAGTTCGCAGATGTCAGATGGTGCCGGTGCAGTCGTGGTCATGAGTGAAACGGCCATGCAGCGTTTCAATCTGACGCCACTGGGACGTTTCATCGGCTACAGTGTTGCGGGGGTGCCACCAGAAATTATGGGTATTGGTCCCATCAAAGCAATTCCCAAAGTGTTGCAACAGACAGGTATCCGCCAGGACGCACTCGACTGGATCGAACTCAATGAAGCGTTTGCGGCACAAAGTCTTGCCGTTATTAACGAACTCGGACTGGATTCCGCCAAAGTTAATCCGTTAGGAGGGGCGATTGCGCTCGGTCATCCATTGGGTGCAACTGGTGCCATTCGTGTTGCCACCCTGCTCAACGGCTTGCGACGCCACAAGCTTCGCTACGGCATGGTTACCATGTGCGTGGGGAGTGGCATGGGTGCAGCAGGTATATTTGAAGCGTTGTAAGTGGCTATATCACGGGATATAACCGATCGTTGTCACTTCGTATTGGATATTGGCTAGCCAACGCGATTCGGAAACGATATTTCCAATACCACGCACCCAACATCTGTCTTGAATGGTCCATGAAGTTCTCCAGGAGTCCGGCTGGCATAGCTCCAGGCCCCAGCCACATTTTGAATGCGTTGTCATAGAGACGACCGCTGACGATGAATGAGAGTGTTCACAAAAAATGTCAGTTGCAATTCTCCCGCGCCAGCGCGCATCGACTTCCCGGTAAAGAATCTCGGGAAAATATTCGCTGAATACTCAGGTTTCGGCGAGTCGCAGATCATGCGTCGTCAAGATTTGCCAGACGATGTCTTTATCCAGTAACGGGTCGGTCGCCACTACGACAATTTCATATTTTGGGTAGATCTCTTGCATCTTCCCAAGCGAGGCAAGTTCATCCATGCAATAGCTGCAGGTTTTTGCCCAGAAAGTCAGTAAAAATGGCTTGCCACTGTTCATGTTTTGAATCTGGGCGAAACTGCTCTTGACGAACGGACGGATTGTCGTCTGCTGAGGATTGGCTGGCGCAGTTGAAGCCAGCCAGAGGCTGGCGAGCAGGCTGAAATACAATGGCAGGTGTTTCATGATTTTCTCCTGAGTCTGCCGATCTTAAAAATGCTGCATCTCCAGTTCTTCACGCTTGCCATCCTTGCTCTGTGTCCACACTATCAGAAATTTCTCTCCGGCTGGCACCACCCGTGGAAAGGCTGCTCTGACATCGGGTGAGGAAACCTTTACCGGGTCGCTGAATGTACCATCCTTGCGCTGTTCCGCTGCAAAAATTGCCAGTCCATTTTCTGCCAGGCCATCCCAGACCACGACCAGTCGGCCATGTTCGTTGACTGCCACGTCGCCGTGCAGGCCACTATCATCCCCCATTCTGACCGGTGAAGACCACTGCTTGCCACCATCTGTACTTTGTAAATAATAGATGCCACTGCGCTCTGGATGACCCGTTCCCACGACAGTGTGGATATGGCTTCCATGCTTGCTCTGCCCGAACGCCATGGCGCCACCGATATGCGGACAGCCTTCGAAGAACCAGTTGAATTCGCCAACCGTCCCCATGCGCTGCCAGGCTTGTCCGTGAATCATGCCAAACGACATATCGGAAGGCAACTTGTCGCGGTAAAGCACATAAAGTTTGTCTTCGTGCAAACGTGCCGATGTCCAGCAACATGCGCAGGTGGCACCATCCAGTGTGATTGTGCTACTCCAGCTTAGGCCGCCGTCGGTGGAGTAGGCATGGCGCATACCTTGCGCCCCTTTTACTTTAACTGGCCCATGCCGGCTGTCCAGCCAGACCAGATGCAACTGCTGCCGATCTCCATCGGTAGCGAAAAACGCATGCGCACCTTTATTCCAATCAGTCGGGCTGTTGCCAGGTTGCCAGGTTTGACCGCCATCGACCGAGCGCGCGACGATCATCGGTCCGGCGCTATGCATTGCGCCTTCCTTGTAACTCGTCCAGAAAGCAAGCAGATGATCGCCCGATACCGTCAGTCTTGCATCATTGCTGCGGATCAGGTTCGGCGCCAGCGTCTGGCCGGTATCTACGGTAACGGGCGCGGACCAGGTCTTGCCGCCATCCCTGGAGGTCTTCAGCACAACGGATTGCTCGCCTTTCTCATGCAGACCCAACAGCAGGTAGATCTTGTTATTTTTCTCCACGATATCGAGGCTGATCACGCCATCTGGTTTGGACGGCATTCTATGCTTACTGTGATCTGTTTTATCGGGCTTGTCCCCTGGTTCCTGCGTGTCCTCATTAATAGTTTTCACGGGTGAAGCCAAAGTGTCCTGCCGAGTTTCAGCCGCAGCCGAAGGACGAATGGCATTCGCCCAAATCGTTATCACTAATAGCATTGAGATCAATGGCCATGACAATTCAATTTTTATTACTTTCATTAGATTCCCCGTTATTTTTTGTAAATTTTATGTATTTTCATAATTCTATCGTTATTTGTTTTCAGGTCAATGCGACAATTTGTCGCATTGACTCAAATGGTTACCTGTGATTACCATACTGCAGATTTCGATTTTTCCAGTTTAAAACCAATAATTAATAATTTTTATGAATTTACTTCGCCTAGCCGTTCCGTTCGCATTTTGTGTTTTTATTTATCTGTCGTGGGTGCCGGTTTCTCTGGCACAGTATTCACCGGTGGAGAAGAACCCGGAAATTAAACAGGCTGCTGTGGAGTCAGTAATCGATCCTGTCGTCAGAACTGGAAATTCTGATAATTCGGTTGTGTTCAAACCCGTGGTGGTCTCGGCGACACTTTCAGAAAAGTCCTTGGAAGAGACGCCTGGGACGGTTCATTTACTCAGCAAGGATCTGATTCGGATGCGTGATGTGCGTCGCATCGGTGATATTTTGCAGGAGACGCCCGGGGTTTATGTCTGGGGCGCTAATCAAGGCAGCCGCGCCGCTTCCGCCAATCGTGCCAATCGTATTTCAATCCGTGGCGTTTCGGGTGGCGCGCGCACGCTGGTTATGCTGGATAACCAGAAAATGAATGACCCTTCATTCGGCACGATCAACTGGGCCAACCTGTTTCCTGAAGATATCGAACGTATCGAAGTAATCCCAGGTGCTGCTTCGGCGCTATATGGGGGCAATGCGTTCGCCGGCGTGATCCGCGTCATTTCAAAGAAGCCGGTGAAGCGAGAGCTGTCACTCACCGGTGGCTATCAGTTCAACACCCCGGAAGGTGGATATGGCAGCGCCGTCTATCGTGACAAGTTTGATAACGGACTGGCGATCTGAATCGCCCCGGGTTTTCCGGAGATAAAATGATTTGAGAGGAGGAGGATATGAAAAATCAAATTAGTTATTCACCGGAAGTCCGGGAGCGAGCAGTAAGGTTGGTATTCGAGCAGCAAAAAGAGCATGAATCGCAATGGTCATCGATCAAATCGATCGCATCGAAGATTGGCTGCACAGCGGAAACATTGCGGGCATGGGTAAGAAGAGCGGAGACGGATCGAGGAATTCGAGGCGGGTTGTCGACATCGGATCGTGAGCGGCTCAAGGAATTGGAACGGGAGAATCGTGAATTAAAGCGGGCCAACGAGATATTACGGAAGGCATCCGCTTATTTTGCCCAGGCGGAGCTCGACCGCCGACCGAAATGATGATGTTATTTGTTGATAGAAACAAGGTGGAATATGGGGTCGAGCCGATCTGTAAGCAAATACAGATTGCTCCGTCGACTTATTATGAGCACAAAAGGCGGGAGAGAGATCCGGATCGATTGCCCGGTCGCGTCAAGCGGGACACGAAGCTGGCACTCGAAATACAGCAGGTTTGGGAAAGTAACTTCCGGGTTTACGGTGTTCGTAAAGTATGGCGGCAATTGTTGCGAGAAGGCATTAGCGCTGCGCGTTGCACCGTCGAGCGATTGATGAAGACACTTGGGATACAAGGCACCAGGCGTGGTAAAAAGTGCCGGACAACGATTGCAGATAACTTACTTGCCTGCCCAACAGATAAGGTTAACCGACAATTTGTGGCGACCCGGCCCAATCAATTGTGGTTAGCGGATATTACCTTTGTTGCAACGTGGATGGGATTTGTTTATGTAGCTTTTATTACCGATGTTTTTGCCCGGTATATTGTTGGTTGGCGAGTCAGCCGGTCATTACATACCGATCTGGTGCTTGACGCATTGGAACAGGCATTGTGTGCACGGCACGAAATTAAGGGATTAGTCCATCATAGCGACCACGGTAGCCAATACTTGTCGATCCGCTATACGGAACGCTTGATACAAGCCAATATTGATGCTTCTGTTGGCAGTGTTGGTGATTCTTATGACAATGCACTCGCCGAAACAATTAACGGATTATACAAGACCGAGGTCATACGGCACCGCGGCCCCTGGCGCAATATCGACGATGTTGAGTTTGCAACCTTGGAATGGGTAGATTGGTTCAATAATCGCCGATTGTTGGAACCGATTGGAAATATTCCGCCGGCAGAATTTGAAATGGCCTATTATCACCAACCAAGAGAGTCAGCCGTTGCGGTTTGACTCAAGGTAAATAGTCTCCGGAAAAACCGGGGCGATTCAATCAGCATGGGTTATCGTTTTGAGACCAGTGGTGGGTTCCGCGATATCTGGGGATTCAGTGATCCGGCACGTAACCAGACAGGCGCAGCAGGCACACCTGTCTCGGGCGCAATTCCCACTCGGACATCACGCGGCACGTCTACTTTTCAAGTGGGAGACAATGGCAAGGCGCCATGGGAATATCATGTTGGTCAGTTCAAGGCCCATTATGATTTCAGTTCCGCGACGCGGCTGTCAGGTGGTGCTCGCTACTTGTTCTCGGATGTGGGGACACAAGGCCCAACCAGTTTTTTGCGGGATTCGGCTGGCAATGTCGTCACCAGCGGCATTGTCAATGTTAATGGCACGATACTCAATCCGATAACCCCGAATTTGTTTTTGAATGCAAAATCCCATGAAGATGATCTGCGCACTTTTCTCGATTTCGAGCATGATCTGTCTCAACATTCCCGTTTCTCGCTGAGTTTTGGTCATCTGCTGCGCAATTTCTGGTTTACTTCTGTGGGCCCACAATCGCGTTTCGATGGAGGGCCTGGCAGTTCAGTGCATGCACCGCAAGAGCTGATCAATGGTCAGGGGCTGTTTACCTTTCGGCTTTGGGACAAGCATTTTTTTACCACCGGATTCCAGGTCGAGCATGGCACACTCAAGCGGCGCGACTATTCGCTGGCCAACTGGCGTGATCTGCATTCGCGCACGGGTCTCAATCTGAAAGCCGACGCGGAAACGACGACCACATCATTTTTTGCTCAGGATGAGATATTCCTGACGGATCGTCTTACGGCGTACCTTGGCACCCGATTGGACTGGTGGACGGCGGAAGGTAACAGCACCGATTTTGCTAACGGTGTCGTCAAGCCAACCGCCAGGCAATCAGTGGTAGAAGTCAGCCCCAAATTGTCGCTTGTTTACCAGGCACCGTGGGAGGGTGGTGTATTTCGTGGTTCCGCCGGCCGCGCATTTCGTCCGCCTACCTTGCAAGACCTGTTTGTGGATTCACGACGCGGAATCAACCTCAATCTTTCCAACCCCAACCTGAAACCGGAGACGGCACTTTCATGGGAAGTTGGTTGGGATCAAACGCTGGCCGCAAGCGGCACACAATTCAAAACGACATTCTTTGAAAACCGTTTATTCGACGTCATCACTTCGCGAATTCTGGCCTTTACTACGACTGCACGCGAATCAATCCGCGTGAACTCGGCATCTGGCATTACACGTGGCGTTGAGTTGTCCTTGAATCAGCGTATCACTGACTGGTTGCGTCTGCATTCGAATTACACCTGGACCCCTGTGGCCAAGACACTCAAGGATGTCAACAACCCGGCAACGGAAGGCAAACGTCTGCCTAACAGCCCGAAACACCTGTTTACCGCTGGGATAGAGGCCAATTGGCATCAATGGGCAGGCAGCCTGACCGGGCGCCACGTCGGCAAGTCGTTCGACACGGCCGAAAACCTGGATGTGATCCACGATGTCTATGGTGGTTTTCAGTCGTTCTGGCTGCTGGATACCAAAATCATCTATGCACCTACCAGGATGACCGAATTCAGCTTTTCTGCTAACAATCTGCTGAATGAACAATACTTTCAGTTCTCGCCCAACCCTGGCCGCAACTATGTAGCACAAGTTGTTTTGAAATTCTGATCGCAGGAGAAAATAATGAAAATAGCTATCAACATGACTTGGATCCGTTGCGCGGCAGTGTTCGGTATTCTTGTGCTGTCACCACTGACCGTGTATTCGGAATCCACTCAGCTGGTTGCGGTCGCCGGCGCGACCGGCCGTACCGGGGTTTTGGTCACCAGGCTGCTTGAACAGGACGAACGTTATCATGTGCGCGCGCTGGTGCGCGACAGTCACAAGGCCAAGGAATTGCTGGGTAAAGATACTGAGACCAGGGTGGTGGACGTCAAGCGCACCGATACGCTGAAACCGGCGCTGCAGAATATCAGTGGATTGATCATCGCGATTGGTTCTGGCGGTGACTGGTTTGGACCGAATGGTCCGGAATATGTGGATTATGGTGGGGTCAGAAATCTGGTTGAAGCAGCCAAAGAAGCTGGCGTGGCGCATATTGTCCTGATTTCCTCGATGGGCGTCACCCAGATCGATCACATGCTGAACCAGCGCTTCAACGACATTCTTTTATGGAAGCTTCTTGGAGAAAATGTGCTGCGCCGCAGTGGTCTTGCCTACACCATCATACGTCCGGGCGGGTTGAAGGATGAGCCGGGCGGTAGCAATGGCATTCGCTTTGGCCAGGGCGACAACCTTGGCCGCGGCACCATCAATCGCGCCGATGTTGCGCTGACCGCAGTTCAGGCTTTATTCAACCCTGCTACCTATCGCAAGACTTTTGAGATCCTCAATGGAAATGACAAGCAACAGCCGGCTTGGATGCAGGTATTTGCCACGCTGGAGGCAGATCCGGAACCGCTGGCAAAATAAAGAGAAAATACCGTGCAAAATCAAAAAAATCTTTGTTTGTTGTGGCTGGGCGGCTGCGTATCTTCACTGACACTGGCGCAGGACACCTCCGAAAATTTGCCGATTGCAGTTGTACAGAATATGACGCGTTTGCAGGAAATTACTGTTTCGTCCGTCACGCCTGGCATCGAACAGAACATTCAAGATGTCCAGGCCAGCATTGAAGTGATCGACCGGGAACGAATCAATGCGCTATCGCTGCGATCGGTTCCGCAATTGTTGCAATATGCTGTCGGTGTCGACATGCGTGATCGTGGTTCCACCTCTGGTTTTACCGTGCGAGGATCGGCCGAAGGCCAGACGTTGTTACTGGTCGATGGGCTGCGTCGCACCGGAAAATTCGGGAATTCCGATCTGATTGGACTATCTGTGGAGAACATAGAACGCATCGAAATTATACGTGGCCCCATGTCGGCTCTTTACGGCGCTGATTCCATTGGAGGTGTAGTCAATATCATTACTCGCAAGCCAGGTAAAAATTCTGGTGGCGGCGCTTATTTGATGGGTGGCGCCACGGGACAAGGGGAGCGTGGCAGCATAATCGGACGTATGTTTCTCGAAAGCGGAGAATTTTACGGTACCCGCCATCGGGTTTCATTTGAAGCGCGTGAGCGCGACCGTTTTCGCTTCAATCGCCAGGCATCGCATACTGATCTGAACGATTTGTCACAGAAATTTCTGGCTTATAACGGGGACTGGCAGATCCAGAACGGCAAACGGTTGTCATGGGCCATGGAGCATACCAATCAGGATGACGAAAATATACGTTTTGGCGGTACGCGCGGATTCGAAAAAGAGGATCGATCGCAGGGACGCCTGCACTATAACGATGCCAATGAAACCCGTGTGATTGACCTTTCACTCGGCTACGGTGTGTCTGATACTGCGGTTGTCCGGTCTGGCAGTAATGTGCCGGAAACCACCAATTTCCAGCGGATGGAAGGTAATGCTTTTGTAACTTTTTTTCCTTTGAAAAACCTGACCTGGACGATGGGAGCGGGAGGGCGTGACGAATCCGTTAATGTAAATGTTTTTACCGGTGGCAGGCAAACCCGTACGGTTTATCATGGGATGACCCAGGCGGAATACAACCTGAGTGGCGCCTGGGGACGTTTTTCCCTGCTTGGCGGGTTACGTTATGATAGTTTTAGCGATTTTGGTGGCAGTTTGAATCCGCGCGTCAGCGGAACGTATGGATACGACGCGTTTAGTCTGCGAGCCAGTTATGGCCAGGGATTCACTGCGCCAAGCTTTACCAGTCAGTTCATAACGATTGAGCGTACTGCGAGCCGCCCTGGCTTCATTTCCACTTCGCTTATTTTTGGTAATCCTCAGCTAAAAGCTGAAAATGGAGAAACCTTTGAAATTTCTGGAGCCTACCGGTTTAAGCGTGGTCAGCTGGACGTCACTTATCATCGTACCAACTATAAGGATTTGATTCTGTCGCAATCGGTTGGGCAGATATTTCGCAACGGAATTCCGGTGTGTACCGCCGGACGGACGCAGACACCCGGTGAATTGCCCCGAACGTTGAGTTGCTTTGACACCCTCAATGTAGGTAAGGCGCTGATCGATGGAGTAGAAGTGGTGCTTAATTATCAGGTATTTGACTGGTGGCGCTTGTTTACCAGCTATGAATATCTTAAAACCAGGGACAAGGCAACCGGACTGCGCTTGAGTAACCGGGCTGCGGATCATACGGTGCGGGTGCAAAGCCTGTTTAACTATCAGGACAAACTTTTATTTAACATTAACATGATTTCACAGTGGGATCTCTTTGGCCAGAACGCTGTGCGACAGAACGTGTTTGTTGATCATTTCAATATGGATATCAAACTGGATTATTTCCTGACCAGCCAACTGAATGTTTTTGCGGGAATCGACAACCTGACCAATCGCAAACCTGCAGACGGTTTCTCAGGAATTTCCCGGGCTTTGGATCCGGGGGCACGTTTTTTCTATGGCGGCATGGCTGTTCGTTTCTGAAAGTGAATTGATTCCCTGGGGAATCGTTACCAACAAACTATCACGATTTACTTTACCTCTGCTGCAGACGCTCGAATTAAAACAATACGCTGCTGTCATCATCCGTGGTGACGCTTATCCTTTGATCTTGAATCTTGATATTGAATATCGCCGCACATGGACGATTATGGCTGACAAGTTACAATTCTTTTACGTTTGACGCTGGATATACTTTCGATATTTTAGTGATTGTTTTTAAGCTATTGTCTTATTTTATAGTTACAATCCAATCGAAACGTCTTGCTATTTATCCCAATGCCAAAAGGAAAGAATAAATAACCATGGCCAAAACAAAAGAAGCCAAAGAAGAGCCATTGGAAAAGCAACTGTGGAAAGCAGCTGATAAGTTACGCAAGAATATCGACGCCGCCGAATACAAGCACGTAGTACTGGGACTGATCTTCCTGAAATACATCTCCGATGCTTTTGAGGAACACTACGCCCAACTCAAGGCCGGTGAAGGTGATTTTGCTGGAGCCGACCCGGAAGATAAGGATGAATACAAGGCAGAGAACGTGTTCTTCGTGCCTGCTGAATCGCGCTGGTCGCATTTGGTGGCGCAAGCCAAGCAACCTGATATTGGAACCCATGTGGATGCCGCTATGGATGCCATTGAGAAAGAAAACCCATCGCTCAAAGGTGTGCTGCCTAAAGTCTATGCACGACAGAACCTTGACCCTACCTCACTGGGCGAATTGATTGATCTGATCGGTAACATTGCACTTGGCGATGCCAAAGCCCGCAGTGCCGATGTACTGGGGCATGTGTTTGAATACTTCCTCGGTGAATTCGCGCTGGCGGAAGGCAAGCAAGGCGGCCAGTTTTATACCCCGCGCAGCATTGTCGAATTGCTGGTGAATATGCTGGAACCCTACAAAGGCCGCGTGTTTGATCCCTGTTGTGGTTCTGGCGGCATGTTTGTGCAATCAGAAAAGTTTGTCGAGGAACACCAAGGCCGTATTAACGATATTTCCATCTATGGCCAGGAAAGCAACCAGACCACCTGGCGCCTGGCCAAAATGAACCTGGCCATTCGCGGCATCGACAGCTCGCAAGTGAAATGGAATACCGAAGGCTCGTTCCTGAACGATGCGCACAAAGACCTGAAAGCCGATTTCATCATCGCCAATCCACCGTTCAATGTCAGTGATTGGAGCGGTGAACAATTGCGTGGTGATGCGCGCTGGCAATATGGCGCACCACCATCGGGTAATGCTAACTTTGCGTGGTTGCAGCATTTTATTTATCACCTGTCGCCCACCGGTATTGCCGGGGTGGTATTGGCCAAAGGCGCACTGACTTCCAAAACCTCCGGCGAAGGCGACATCCGCAAAGCCCTGATTGCAGAAGGCAACCTGATCGACTGCATCGTCAACCTGCCCGCCAAATTGTTCTTGAATACGCAAATTCCGACGGGATTGTGGTTCATGAATCGCGCACGCAACAACGGGCATCCGCGCAAAAACGAGATTCTGTTCATCGACGCGCGCAACCTCGGCCATTTGATCAATCGCCGCACGCGCGAATTGTCGCATGACGACATCCACAAAATTGCCAGCACCTATCACGCCTGGCGCACCAACGATCCACCCCCATCCGTAGGGGCGCATGGCATGCGCCCTGATGATGTGGCGGATGAAACGGGAGCAACGAGGGCGGATGCAATCCGCCCCTACGAGGATGTGCGGGGGTTTTGCGCGTCGATACCCATTTCGCGTGTGGCTGAACTGGACTATGTGCTGACGCCGGGGCGTTATGTGGGGCTGCCGGATGAAGAAGATGATTTTAATTTCCCCGAGCGTTTTACCGCGTTGAAGGCGGAATTCGAGGCGCAGTTGCAGGAAGAGTCGGTGTTGAACAAGGCCATTGCTGAGAGTTTGGCTCGGGTGAAGCTGTGAGTGAGTGGCGAGAATGCCAATTGGGTGAAATTGCAGAAATCCAAACCGGTCCGTTTGGAAGCCAGCTTAAAAACGAACAATATATAACTGGCGGCACACCGGTAGTAACAGTTGAACACATTAGTAATTTCAGGATAAATAACTTTAGCTATCCAAGTGTTACGGATGAAGATAAAAATAGGCTCTCGAAATATTTATTAAATGAAGGCGACATTATATTTACGCGTGTTGGTTCCGTAGATTTAAGTGCATTTGTCAAACCACATCAGCAAGGGTGGATGTTTTCCTCGAGAATGTTACGTGTAAGACCTGATGAGAAAGTAGATGCGCGATTCCTAAGCTATTTCTTTCAGCAGAAACCATTTAGAGACTATGTATTAAGTATTGCCGTGGGTGCAACCATGCCATCTATCAATACGGAAATATTGAAAAGTCTTCCCGTCTCATATCCTGAGCTATCAGAACAAAAAGCCATCGCCTCTGTCCTCAGCAGCCTTGACGACAAAATCGACCTGCTGCACCGCCAGAATAAAACCCTCGAAGCCATGGCTGAAACGCTGTTTAGGCAGTGGTTTGTGGAGGAGGTTGGGGAGGACTGGGAAGTCGGAAAGTTGGGTGATGAACTTGATTTCACCATGGGGCAATCTCCATTGGGTATTTCTTTCAATGAAGATGGTATTGGTGTGCCAATGTTTCAGGGTAATGCTGATTTTGAGTTTCGATTTCCAAAAGAGCGTGTCTATACAACGGAACCGACAAGATTTGCACAAAGATTTGATACTTTAATCAGTGTGCGTGTGCCAGTTGGTGCCCAAAATATGGCTCGTAAGGAATGCTGCATTGGGCGTGGCGTTGCTGCATTCCGCTATAAAAATAACAACAACTACTATACCTATACTTATTTCAAATTGCGTTCTCTCATGGAAGAGATAAAGAAGTTCAATGATGAGGGAACTGTTTTTGGTTCGATTAGTAAATCAGATTTTGATGCACTTGAGACAATTATTCCTTCATCTGAGCTAATTGTGGAGTTTGAGAAAGAAGCAAAGCCGATAAATGACAAAGTCATAGAGAATTGTGCTCAAATCCATACCCTCGAAACCCTCCGTGACACCCTGCTCCCCAAACTAATGAGCGGCGAAGTACGCGTAACCGTATGAATACGCGAGACCAGATTACTATTTATCAATCCGCCGATGGCCGCGTGCAGCTTGAGGTTACTCTGGATCAAGACACGGTTTGGCTGACTCAGCGCCAACTGTCGGCTTTGTTTGATAAGGATGTGCGCACCATCAATGAACACATCCACAATGTTTTGGCTGAGCAAGAGCTTGCCGCTGAGGCAACTATCCGGAAATTCCGGATAGTTCAACAGGAAGGCGAACGCAAGGTAAACCGCGAGATTGAACATTACAATCTGGATATGATCATTTCCGTCGGTTATCGCGTCAATTCCAAAAAAGGCACGCAATTCCGTATCTGGGCCAGCAACATTCTCAAGCACTACCTGGTGCAAGGGTATGCGTTGAATGAACAAAAACTCCAGACGCAACAGCAAAAACTCGCGGATTTAAAACAAGCGATTGCCTTGTCTTCACGCTTGTTCCAGCAGAAAGACTTAACCGCTTCCGAATCGCAAGGTATCTTGTCGATCCTGGAGAAATACAGCCACGCATTGACGGTGCTGGACGATTACGATCATCAGCGTTTACAGGTGACTGGCATCCAGCAAGCCGGACAATGCAGAATTTCGTATGATGAAGCGATCCAGCAAATTCAGCTTTGGCGCGCGTGGGAAAAGTTAGGTGGACTGTTTGGCAACGAGAAAGATGATTCCTTCAAAAGTTCGCTGCAAACCATTTACCAGACGTTCGGCGGCAAGGAGCTTTACCCCAGTATTGAAGAGAAAGCGGCCAATTTGTTGTATTTTATCGTCAAGAATCATTCCTTTTCCGATGGCAACAAACGTATTGCCGCCGCGCTGTTTGTCTGGTTTCTGGCGCGGCATGATTATCTCCTTAATACAGACGGAGAAAAGCGCATCGCCGATAATGCCCTGGTTGCTTTTACGTTGCTGATTGCCGAAAGCAAACCCGAGGAAAAAGACACGATGGTGAAAGTCATCATCAATTTGATCAATGGCAATAATCCGTAGGGGAAAATGATTATTCTCCCCTACCTCCTACAATCATTCGAATACAATGACCTACAATCCAACCATCCATCGCCGCAAATCGATTCGATTGCAAGGATATGATTATTCACAGGCCGGATTGTATTTCATTACCATCTGCACGCATAATCGGGTGCCATTGTTTGGAAACATTGTTGATGGTGAGATGCAATTCAATGAATCGGGGATTGTCGCAGATGAAGAATGGCGCAAAACAGAACGTATCCGTTCCCATGTCGTATTGCACGAATTTGTCATCATGCCCAATCACATCCACGGTATCATCCAACTCGTAGGGGCGGATTGCATCCGCCCCAATTGCACGCGGCCCCATGGCATGCACCCTGAATGCGCGGACTCGGATGAACAACCAGGGCGCGTGCAACGCGCCCCTACGGTACCACCCACATCAACGGTGCAACGCGCCCCTGCGGTACTACCCACATCAACGGTGCAACGCGCCTCTACGGTGGGGGATGTTGTGCGGGGGGTTAAATCGTCGGTGACCAAACGGCTTAATGCAATATCGGGTACATCCGGCCAACGTTTCTGGCAGCGCAATTATTACGAGCACATTATCCGCGACGAGGATGCTTACCTGAAAATTGCGGAATATATTCAAACTAATCCCCGGTGCTGGGATACGGACACTTATTATGTCTAAGCTCACGATATACGGCATCGAAGCAAGAATGGGCCATGCCGGGAAACACAGGCGCTTTTCTTCTACTTGCCTCCATGCATAATAAAGCGCATCATTCGATGACGTATCTGGAGGAAAGCCATGAGAACCACCATCGTATTAGATGACGAATTACTGAAAAAAGCACAGGCCTTGACCCATGTGCAGGAGAAGTCCGCACTGGTCAAAGAAGCATTAAAAGCCCTAATCGAGCGAGAAAGTGCCAAAAGGCTGGCCAATTTGGGCGGCTCTGAGCCGCAATTGAACGCTATCCCACGCCGGCAAACCAGCGAATCAATGCCTGAATGATTCTGGTCGATACCTCGGTCTGGATTAATCATCTGCGCAATAACGATCCGCATTTAGTCCGCCTGCTGACTGAAAATAATGTATTGGGTCATCCTTTTGTGCGTGGTGAACTGGCGTTGGGCAATTTGCACCAACGTAAAGAAATTCTGACCGCGCTGGATAATCTGCCCCAGGCTCCCGTTGCTTTTACCGATGAAGTAAATTATTTCATCGAAAAACATTCGCTGTTTGGTTTGGGTATTGGCTTAATCGATGCCCATTTATTAGCTTCAACGCAGTTATCCGGCAATACCCGGCTGTGGACGCAGGATAAGCGGCTCCTGGCAGCCGCTAACCGTCTTAATTTGGCGGCATCTGTTCAAAATGACTAAGCTCACCGAATCAGCGATTGAAGAGCTAGCCATCAAACTGTTTGAGCAGCTCGGTTATAGTCATATCCACGCCCCAGACATTGCTCCCGACGGTGACCATCCCGAACGCACCCGCTACGACGAAGTATTGCTCACCAGCCGGTTACAAAAAGCCCTCGAGCGCATCAACCCTGGTATGACGGTCACGGTATTACAAACCGCCCTGAAAGAAGTCGAACGCATCCATTCCCCGGAATTACTCAGCAACAACGAAACTTTTCACCGCTTGCTCACCGAAGGCGTAAAGGTCAGTTACCAGCAAGCTGGCAATGAGCGCGGTGATATCGTTTGGCTGATTGATTTTGAAAACCCCGGCAATAACGAATTTGTCGTGGCCAGTCAGTTTACCGTTATTGAAAACAACCAGAATAAACGCCCCGATCTGGTGGTGTTTGTGAATGGCATCCCGCTGGTCGTGATTGAACTCAAAAATGCCACCGATGAAAACACCACGATTAAATCCGCATTCAAGCAACTGGAAACCTACAAACAGAGCATTCCCAGTTTATTTACCTACAACGCCTTGCTGGTGATCTCGGATGGACTGGAAGCCAAAGCCGGTTCACTGTCAGCAGGTATCAGTCGCTTCATGACCTGGAAAACCGCCGACGGCAAGGTAGAAGCCTCCCATCTGGTCAGCCAGCTGGAAACCTTGATTAAAGGAATGCTGAACAAAAAAACCTTGCTCGATCTGGTGCGGCATTTTGTGGTGTTTGAGCAATCCAGGAAAGAAGATCCACAGACTGGCGTGATCAGCATCAGCACAGTCAAGAAGATTGCCGCCTATCATCAGTATTACGCAGTGAATGCAGCGGTGGCTTCAACCTTGCGTGCAGCAGACATTAGCCTTGATTCCAGAATCATGCAAAGCCCGGCCAGCTATGGTTTGCCCAATGTGGCGCAACAACCCCGAGGCGATAAAAAGGCCGGTGTCGTTTGGCACACCCAGGGCAGCGGTAAATCGCTGTCGATGGTGTTTTATACCGGCAAGGTCGTATTGGCATTGAATAACCCGACGATACTGGTGATTACTGACCGCAACGATCTGGATGATCAATTGTTCGATACTTTTGCAGCCTGTAAACAGTTGTTGCGACAGGAACCCAGGCAAGTCGAGAATCGTCAGCAATTAAAAGAATTGTTACGTGTGGCATCCGGTGGCGTGATCTTTACCACGATCCAGAAATTCCAGCCGGAAGAAGGCAATGTATATGAAGAGCTTTCTGACCGCCGCAACATTGTGGTGATCGCCGATGAAGCGCATCGTACGCAATATGGCTTTAGTGCTAAAACCATCGATGATAAAGATGCGCAGGGTGAAGTGATCGGCAAGAAAGTGGTGTACGGTTTTGCCAAGTACCTGCGCGATGCGCTACCCAATGCCACTTATCTGGGTTTTACCGGTACGCCGATTGAAAGCACGGATGTGAACACACCCGCCGTGTTTGGCAACTATGTGGATATTTACGATATTGCACAGGCTGTGGAGGATGGCGCCACGGTGCGCATCTACTATGAGAGCCGGTTGGCAAAAGTCGCGTTGAGTGAGGAAGGCAGGCAACTGATCAAGGAACTGGATGACGAACTGAATCAGGATGAGTTGACCGATTCGCAGAAAGCCAAATCCAAATGGACACAGATGGAAGCGCTGATTGGCAGTGAGCGCCGCATCCAGAACATTGCGCAGGATATCGTCAGTCATTTTGAAGCACGCCAGGAAGTCTTTGCCGGTAAGGGCATGATTGTGTGCATGTCGCGCCGTATTGCCGCTGATCTTTACGGTGAAATCGTCAAACTGCGACCGGCTTGGCATTCAGAGGATTTAAACAAGGGCGTGATCAAGGTGGTGATGACAGCGGCTTCCTCCGATGGTCCGGTCATGGCAAAACACCATACTACCAAGCAGCAACGTAAGCTACTGGCTGAACGTATGAAGGATGACAGCGATGCGCTGAAACTGGTGATCGTGCGTGACATGTGGCTGACCGGATTTGATGCACCGAGTATGCATACGCTGTATATCGACAAACCCATGAAAGGCCACAACCTGATGCAAGCCATTGCACGGGTCAACCGGGTATACCACGATAAACCCGGTGGGTTGGTGGTGGATTATCTTGGCATTGCTTCGGATTTGAAAGAAGCCTTATCGTTCTATTCTGATGCGGGTGGAAAAGGTGATCCGACTTTAATGCAGGAACAAGCCGTCGCGTTAATGCTAGAGAAACTAGAAGTCGTTTCCGCCATGTATCACGGCTTCGCCTATGAAGATTATTTTGCGGCAGATACTTCGAGGAAACTGGCGCTTATTCTGGCGGCTGAAGACCATATTCTCGGATTGGAAGATGGCAAGAAACGCTACATCAATGAAATAACTGCACTCTCTCAGGCTTTTGCCATTGCCATTCCGCATGAACAAGCCCTGGATGCGAAAGACGAAGTGGCATTCTTTCAGGCTGTCAAAGCACGCCTGTCCAAATTCGACAGCACAGGTGGTGGCAAAACCAATGAGGACATTGAAACCACCATCCGGCAGGTCATTGACCGGGCTTTGGTATCGGAGCAAGTGATTGATGTATTCGACGCAGCCGGTATCAAGAAACCCAATATTTCAATTCTTTCCGATGACTTCCTGGCGGAACTCAAAGACTACCAGCACAAGAATGTGGCTCTGGAAGTATTGAAGAAACTGATTAACGATGAACTGAAAGTGCGCGCCAAGACAAATTTGATGCAAAGCCTATCTTTGATGGAAATGCTGGAAAATGCCATCAAGAAATATCACAACAAGATTCTGACCGCTGCTGAAGTGATTGATGAGTTGATCAAAATCAGCAAGGAAATCGTGGCGTCCGATCAAGAGGCCGAGAAGCTTCATTTATCAACTTTTGAATATGCCTTTTACACTGCTGTGGCCAGCAACGACAGTGCACGGCAACTGATGCAAAATGACAAGTTACGTGAACTGGCAATCGTACTGACCCAGCGGGTCCGTCAAAATGCTTCGATAGATTGGACGATCAAGGAAAGTGTGAAAGCCAAGCTGAAAGTGATCGTAAAACGCACACTGCGGCAATTCGGTTATCCGCCCGATATGCAATTGATCGCGACTGAAATGGTATTGAAGCAGGCTGAAATGATTGCCAGCGAATTGGCTGCTGCCTGAAACCTAAAAGTACGATGCTCAGTGAGTGTCACCGTAATCACATGAAAAAAATAACTCACCAAATCGGATAAATCAGCCTGCAGCGGTGACGCGCAGCCCTAACCCAGGAGTCTTATTGTCTTAAGGAACCCCTGATTAATCCCCCGCAAGCAATATAATTCTGCATCAAACTTTTCCGAGAAGCCATTCATGAAACCTTACCAATTTGCGTCTGAAATTTGAAAACAAACCAGTAAATGGGCTTGTTTCCAGAGAGAAACGGCTGTTTTCATAAAAATCAGCATCACTATTTGAAATAGTGGCCAGTTTTTGAGTGACTGCCGTTCGGAACGTTTTTTTTCAGAGGTTCCTATAGTAAAGCTCAACCCCGGTAATGAGCAATCGCCGGAAACCGCCAGGAAAAAGTTGCTTAAATGATGTGTTTAGGCGAAAAGTATCTTGACACCTGCCGTTATCGCTGGCCATGGTTATCTTGGCAGCACAGCCATCCGGACACATGGGTATCTCGCGTCAATTATCTTGGCCGCTTTGACGACAATTATGATGGCCGGTTGAGTTTATTAGCTACTTCATGATTTTTTCTGGTTTTTCCTCCTATAACTTTCACTGTCGATTTCGATGATGGTTGCGTGATGGATGATCCGGTCGATGGCGGCAACAGTCATCATGGTGTCAGGGAAGATTTGATCCCACTGGCTAAAAGGCTGGTTTGAAGTAATGATGAGACTTCCGCTTTCATAGCGATGGGCAATGAAGTCAAACAATACCTGTGTTTCCGAATCGGTCTTTTTGACATAGCCGATATCATCAACGATCAGTACACGGTATTTATCCAGCCGCGTCATGGCGGACATCAAGTCCAGTTCTTTCCTGGCTTGCTGCAGGAGTTGAACCAGTGCGGTAGCTGATATCCATTTGACGCGAATGCCTTGTTCAATCAAATGCAACCCCAATGCTGCCGCCACATGTGATTTGCCGACACCGGATGGGCCGATCAGCAACACATTGTCTGCCTGGCTCGCCCAGTAGGTATTGTCGCGCAGCGTAATGATTTTTTTCTGAGCGGCTTGAGGCAGTTCGGTCAGCGCCAGAGTGGCAAAGCTTTTGCCGCGCGGCAGTCTGGCTTCATGCGTCCAGTTGCTGATTCTGCTTTGGAAGCGCTGGGCGACTTCCTGTTCGCACAGGGCGGCGAGATATTGGCTGTAGCTCCAGGCGTGTTCTGCGGCTTGATCCTGGAAGTGCCGGTAATGCTGGCCAAAGGCAGGGAGTCTGAGTTCCTTGAGCATCAGTGGGAGCGATTCAGACATGAGCTGCCTCCTTGTGTTGCCCAGTTTCCGCTGAGGAGTTGATCGTAGGTATCCGCAGTGTGTTGTTTAATTGGGATGTCCGGCTGCGGCGCATGCTGCCGCAGAAATCGCTTTTGCAGTGTTTGCAGTTCAGGTAGCGGATGTTGTTGCAACAATTCAGCGGCCAACTGGCTCTCGCAATCATAGTCGTAGGCAAAACGCAGCACCGATACCATCCATTTGCAAGCGAGTCCGGGATCAAATTGTTGTTGTACCCGCGCCCACAGCTGGTGATACTGTGGCGTTGGCAACAGATCATCCCGCAGCCGGGAAAAGCGAAAGGCTTGTGGCTTTGCCGCCAATGCATGAATCACATGACGGTAATCGATGCGCCGGGCGCGTCCTTCCGGCGTTTTCGGATACGCGCGCGGTAATGTAATGACCGGTGTTTGGCCGACAAAGCATTCCAGACGATCGTGATAGAGATGAACCCGGATGTTCTCGCCAATGAGTCTGGATGGCACACTGTAGAGCCCCCGTTTTACCGCTATGGTGCTACTGGTGGTCACTTTGACGGTCAGTTCACTGAAGTCCATGAAGCGGTAGCGTGGCAGTGGCTGGAGATGCGATTGCTCTTCCGCCAATCGCCCCCTGCAGCGCAGATTGAGCTTATCGACGATCCGTTCAAGAAAACGGCGGTAGGCAACCACACTGTCGAAATCCGCCGATCCCCGCAGTTTGATCGCCTGCTCAATCCGGTGTTTGAGCGAACCATGGGCATTTTCTACGGCGCCATTTTCATGACTGACGCCCAGGTTATTGACCGTAGGCTTCATGCCGTAGTGTTGACACAGCGCCGCATAAGATTGCGTGAGTTCTTGTTTTTGGCTCGCATTGACGTATGCGGCACTCAGGCTGTCGGTGCGATGTTCCCTGGGCACGCCGCCCAGTTTATGCAAGGCGGTCTGCAATCCATCGGCCAATGCACTATAACTTTCCCCGCCCCGGATGATATGAACCGCGCGCCAATGACTATAAGCCAGACAAAACTGATACAGCAGGTGATCAAATGGTTTGCCTGCAATCGTAATTGCCGTGCGCGGCCAGGTAAAATCGGACAACCCCTGGTGCCCGGCAGGTACCGACTGGCAAAACATGACCGCCTTACCGGGACCTTGCGTTGCCCGCCAGTGTTTTACACGGCGCTGCAAGCTTCTGAGCAATTTCTCCGGGTATTGGCCGGGATATCGATCATCCAGGTACTCCCAAAGCGTAGTCCCGGTCAGTTCAGGTTCCCCGTGCAGCAATGGAACCAATTCAGTCTCCCAAACCAGCTCAAAGGATCCTGGCGCGTGCGCCATTGCCGTTGCGACTTCTCCACCCGCACACCCTTCTCAATCCTGCGGCCACTGCGGATACTTACCCCCGCTTTCGCAGCCGCTGTCCCCTGACCATGCCCTATCTGACGATTCTTCATATAAATAGCTTCCTGTTGATGAGTGATATGTTTTCCAGGCAAGTTCTTTCTCCTTATATAGAAAAGAACTCATACTGATACTTTCACTCAACCGGTCAAGATAATTGTCGCCTGACCGGACAGGTTAATTGTCGTCTAATACATGGGGCAGATGGGATAATTAAACACCCCCAATCCTCTCTTGATTCTCCCAATAATTCCCATAAAAACATATAGGTGCGACAATTTGTCGCATTGACACATCTTTTTTTTCCCCTACAATTATCCTCAATCAGAAGCTCATTTACGATTTTAACCGGGTGCTGATTGAAGCGAAGTCATAAGAAAATTGAATAGCTTATTTCTTACTTGAAAGCGGAGGTTGGCATATGTCAACAATAGATCCTTTATCCTCGTCAAAAACAGCTGGGATGCTTCCGGTGCCAGGCGGAACCGGATCGTTATCCGGCAAATGGGTCGCAGCCATAAAAAAGACCACTCTGCGCACGGTGTTGCTGAAAATTCATTTGTACATCGCGCTATGGCTAGGTGTGTTGCTCGCGCTGGCTGGTGTAACGGGAAGTCTCCTGGTCTACAAGCACGCGATTGACAAATGGCTGAATGCAGACATGATGCAGGTTGAGGTTCAGGGAGAATACCAGTCGTTCCTCAGCGTGATCGAAGCAGCGAATCAGGTATCGCCAATCAAAGATCCGCCGCACCATCTCTATCTGCCACGGGAAAAAGATGATGTTTTGATGGTGCGTTACCAGATCAAACATCCGGATCCAGAGCACAAAGGCCATAACCATCATTTTTATGAGGTGATGGTGAACCCATATACCGGAGAAATACTGGGGCATCGCGACCGGGATGATGCACTGATGACCGTGATCCTTCAGCTTCACTACAAGCTGCTGGCGGGAGATACCGGAAAACTGGTTATGGGAATTACCGCCCTGTTGACCTTGTTTTTGACCGTAACCGGAATTTATCTGTGGTGGCCAAAATTCACCAAAATTCGGCAAGCATTTGTTATAAAACGCAATGCCAGCTCACACCGCTTCAACTTCGATCTGCATAAAACCACGGGTATTTATACTGCGGTCGTAATGTTTGCAGTCGCGCTATCCGGCGTATATTTTAATCTTCCCCAAGTGTTCAAACCAATGATCGGTTATTTCTCGCCCTTGACTGAGATACCCCGTGATCTCAAATCCCAGGTGATGGATAACACTGCACCGCTGACACCTGAGCAAGCGTTAGCAAAAATAACTACCCATTTTGCTGAAGAGATCACGCCGCAACGCCTGTTCCTGCCAGCAGATGTAAATGGTGTTTACATGGTGACAGCACGCCAGCCAACCGAGTTCACCTCAAACGGCAAGACGCTGGTCTGGGTAGACCAATATAGTGGTGACATTATTGAAGTGCGTGATCCACACAAGCTTGCCGCCGGTGATACTTTCATCAATCTGCAGCTTCCTTTGCACAACGGCGAAATTCTTGGTCAACCCGGGCAGATTCTTGTATTAATCGTAGGGTTTGCACCACTCATTATGTTAATTACCGGAGTGATTGTCTGGCTGAACAAACGCCGCGCCAAAAAATTTGAACGATTGAAGTTAGCTGTTTCCCGCCTGAACTAGTTTCACACCTGGTTTGACTGCATCTTCTTAACTTTTATTTACTCTCCTCCTCGCTGCAAGGCAAAGTGCTACCCACCATTTTAACGGTGGGTAGCACGCCACTGCCTCATGGGCACTTCTTCGCCAGAATTGTCAAAACAAAGATCGATCAGCATCGTGTGTCCCGCGCTTTGTAATGCTTTACAAGATCGTCTATGAGGGGATTACGTGTCAGTTTTGCAATGTAACATCACTAATGAACGCAGCTATCAGGCGAACCTCATGCGGGCAGAGCCTTTATTGGTGAATTGGCGTTTAACTGCTGAAAAAAATATTTTTACAACCCTTGAAAACTAAATCACATGAAAAACATGATCATAGCGATAGTGGTCACAGGCACGTCAATAGCGACAGCCGTGACGAATGCGGCAGAAAACGAACGCGTACTGGTAGCCGGGGCAACGGGTGGTACTGGGCAGCATATCGTCAGAAAACTACTTGATCAGGGATACCATGTTCGTGTGTTCGTGCGTGATGAAGACAAGGCAAGATCGCTGTTTGGTGATCGCGCTGAATTATTCAAAGGTGATATACGTGACGCCACATCGGTGGAAAATGCCATGCGCGGCATAGATTATGTCTTTTCAGCCATTGGTGCGCGCACCCAGGATGATGCCGATCCCAACAGTGGACAATTTGTTGATTACCAAGGGACGCAACACCTGGTGAACGCGGCAAAACAGCAGAGCGTGAAGCAGATCATCATAGTTTCAACAGCCGGTCTTAGGGAACCTCTGATTAATTCCCCGCAAGTAATATAATTCTGCATCAAACTTTTTCGAGAAGCTATTCATGAAACCTTACCAACAGATGAGTTTTGCTGATGCCGAATACGCCAATAAGGGCAAAGTCACGCGCCGCGAGAAGTTTCTCGATCAACTTGATGGATTATTGCCTTGGCAGGCTATGATTGATGTTATTGAACCACACTATGCGCCAGGCAATGGGCGTGGCCGCAAACCATTTGCCTTGGAATTGATGCTGCGCGCGCATGTTGCGCAAATTATCTACAACTATTCCGATCCGGGCATGGAAGATGCGCTGTATGAGATTGAATCACTGCGCCGTTTTTGCGGCATTCGTCTGGAAGCCGTGCCGGATGAAAGCACCATTTTGCAATTTCGGCATTTACTGGAAAAACACGGGTTAATGGATCAGATCTTCCAGGTCATCAACCAAACGCTGGGTGAGCGTGGGTTGTTCTTGAAAGCCGGCACCATCGTCGATGCCAGCCTGATTGCCGCGCCGACTTCAACCAAAAATAAGAGCCGGTCGCGTGATCCAGAAATGCATTCCAGCAAAAAGGGCAATCAATGGTTTTTCGGCAGCAAGTTTCATATCGGCGTCGATCATGAAACCGGGTTGGTGCATACGCTCAAAGTAACCTCGGGGCATGTCAGCGACGTTGCCGAAGCCGCCGCCCTGCTGCATGGCGAGGAACAGTTTGTTCATGGCGATGCCGGATATCAGGGGCTGGATAAACGCCCGGAGATGCCGGCGGAAAGCCCTCCAGCCTGCGTGATCGCGATGCGTCCGGGCAAACTGGCCAGGCTCACGAAAGACGATTCCGGGGCGGCTCAACTACTGCGCGGTGCCGCCCGTGAGCTGGCGAAACGCCGCGCCAAAGTCGAACACGTGTTTCGGGATATCAAAATCCGCTTTGGGTATGCTAAAAATCGCTATCGCGGCCTGGCCAAAAATGCGGCCCGTTTGACCTTCCTGACAGCCATTGCCAACGTCATCCGTGGTGACGCCTATGAACGTCGACGCCTTGTTGCGTCTGAAATTTGAAAACAAGCCAGTAAATGGACTTGTTTCCAGAGAGAAATAGCTGTTTTCATAAAAATCAGCGTCACTATTTGAAAATAGTGGCTAGTTTTTGAGTGACTGCCGTTCAGAATGTTTGTTTTTCAGAGGTTCCTTAGCGCATCAGTATATAAAACAGGAGGGGAGGTTCGCCCCATCCTGCGTTGGAAAGAAAAAGCAGAAGAAGTGTTGAGAGCAAGTGGCATTTCCTACACGATTGTGCGTCCCGGTGGCTTGTCCGATGATGTTGGCGGTAAAACCGGCATCCGGGTAACTCAAGGAACTTATGCCCGCGCGATGATTCCCCGCGAGGATGTTGCGCGGGTTTGTGTGGCAGCCTTGAAACGTCCTTCTGCTTACAACAAAACTTTCGAGATCGTCAGTCTGCCTGATAGCAACCCGGTGATTGACTGGGACGTTTTCTATCAGGCGCCGCAACGGGACTGATGTCCGTGAAAAGCCAGTCAGAAGATATTGTCAGTCCCATTCAGCAGACGGAGGGCAATTATTGGACCGAGCGACTGCTACAGATCGGAAAAGCCGAAATTTATGCGGTACTGCTGTCTTTTATTTATTTTTTCAGTCTGCTGTCCAGTTATTACATGCTGCGGCCGATGCGCGATGCAATGGGGCTGGCAGGGGGAGTCAGCCATCTGCCATGGCTGTTTACCGCAACATTCATCGCAATGTTGTTGGTAGTGCCGGTGTATGGCTGGATATGTAGTCGTTTTGCCCGCGGTATTTTTTTACCGTGGGTTTATACCTTTTTTATCATCAATATTCTTTTGTTCTATAAGGGATTCTCCTGGGACCCTAACAATGTTTGGCTTGCACGCACCTTTTTTGTGTGGCTCAGCGTATTCAATCTCTTCGTTGTATCGGTATTCTGGAGCTTGATGGCGGATCTGTTCGACAAGGAGCAGTCGCATCGGCTGTTTGCCGTCATCGCGGCGGGTGGCAGTGCTGGTGCGATTGCTGGCCCGGCAATAACTGCGCTATTGGTTACGTATTTGAGTGCGCATAATTTATTGCTGTTTAGCGCTGCCTTACTTTCGGTTGCCGTGATCTGCATCCGTTTGCTCCTACGCTGGCATAGTGATCGACTGATGTTTCATTCAAATCATGGGAGTAATTTGCAACACAATCAGGTATTGCCCGATCAGAAGATGGGTGGCAGCTGGTTCTCCGGCATGACATTACTGATGCAATCGCGCTATTTACAAGGAATCGCCATATTTATTCTGCTGGCCAGCACCATTGGTACATTTTTGTATTTGCAGCAAGCTGCATTTATTGAGCAATATTTTCAGGACAGGGAAAGCCAGACACAGGTTTTCGCATTAATAGATCTGGCTGTGAACGTATTATCCATTTTGACGCAACTCTTTGTGACCAGCCGTTTGATGCAATTTCTTGGTGTCGGTAAAACCCTGGCGCTGGTTCCGTTGTTGATGGTGCTGGCGTTCATAGCATTTGGCCTCATGCCAACGCCTGCTATGCTTATTGCCGCAATGGTGATTCGCCGAGTAGGAGAATACGCCATCATCCGGCCTGGTCGTGAGGCGCTGTTTACCTCAGTGGATGTGGAAACCAAGTATAAAGGCAAGCATTTTATTGATACCGTTATTTTTCGTGGTGGTGACGCGCTCAGCAGCTGGCTGTTCGCTCCACTGAGCCTGCTTGGTCTGCTGGGAATCGGTCTGACAGGCGCGGGATTATCCGCAATCTGGGGCTGGCTGGGCTACAAACTGGGTATTAAGCATGATCACACCTGACAATATGTCCTTCCAATTGACTGCCGACGCAGTAACAGTCGGTGTCGTTTCAGAGCCCTGGACGCTGCCATTGATGATCCTGCCTATGTTATGGCTTGCAGGATCGGTCAGGAAGAAATCGCGTTTGTTGTCCTGGAATTTGATTACATATCTATAAGGCTCCAGATTGTCACTGATAATCTGGAGCCTTATAATTTAGTAGGCCAGCCTCTGTAGATGAGGTCGGTTTAGCTCCGAATCTCCACAAGCCTCCTTACCATAACTGGAGGTAACTTGTTGTCTTTTTAAATGGCTATGTCATCGTTAGTTAGTGGTTGCCATGTAACCCAGTGAATTTAAAGAAAAATATCAATTATTGGTTTTTTGGCTAACGACTTGTTTATAAATGATAAATAGTGTTTATTTGCAGTGACCAACAATTAACGATGACATAGCCTTTTAAATAGAGAGCGGGTTTTTAGGCGGGTGCTAGTCATTAACCATAGCACCGCATCTTGCCATAGTAAAGCGTATGGATCAATACAAGCTAACACTGGATTTCTACTAATAAGCATTCACGGAATAGGTGTTATTTCAAGTACTAAGTAGCGCATATCATAATGTTTATTAAAGATTAAATTCTGTAGTTGGTTCTTGAATCTGCCCTGCATCACAGTGGACTACCATAGAGCCGAAATCTTTTTCGCGTGCAAGTCGGCGTGGACCACACTTAACGAAGTAAATTTCGTTGAACTTACTCTCTCATCTTATTCATTTCTTTTGTTCAATTATTTTTTCGTATTTGTTTTCAGTATATTAATTAATTTCTAAGGAATATATTGCAACATTAATTTTTTTGGCATGTGACTTGCATATATCAAGATAAGGGAGATCAAAGTTAAACCGATTGACCTGAAAGGAGCGCACAGCGCTATTTAATGTAAGCACTTGAATAAAAAATTAGTGGAGGACTACACCATGTATCAGAGTGAAAATACTTTTGGATTCAATCCTGAAATGAGTGATTTTGAAGCCGAACAATATGAAGGTGAACAGTATGAAGGCGAGCAATTTGAGTATGGTGAAGCGGAATGGGGGGAAGTATTTAACGAAGGAGAAGTGATGGAATTTGCCGCCGAACTTCTGGAAGTTACTAACGAAGCAGAGCTTGATCGTTTTCTTGGGAAACTGATCAAGAAAGCAGGTAGCGCTCTAGGAAAAGTAGTGAAATCTCCCATTGGTCAGGCGGTGGGTGGTGTGCTCAAGGGCGTTGCAAAAAAAGCTTTACCGATTGCCGGTGGTGCACTGGGAGCTTATTTTGGCGGTCCTCTTGGTGCCAAGATTGGCAGCGGGTTGGCTTCCGCAGCAGGAAGCGCGCTTGGACTCGAACTCGAGGCACTAAGTCAGGAAGATCGAGAATTTGAAGGTGGAAAACAATTTGTGCGTTTTGCCGCAAATACCGTGAAGAATGCCGTATCAGCACCGCCTGTTGCTAATCCTCGCAGCGCTGCGCAAATGGCCGCTAACAAGGCCGCACAGGTCTACGCGCCCAATTTAACAGGCTCGGGATCGACATCAACCATGCCATCAGCCGTGCCTGGTAAAGGGCGTGGAGGCCGATGGTTCCGGCGTGGTCGCAACATCATCATTGTGAATTGCTAAGCAGTTTCATAAACATATTTGTGAGGAGAATGAACATGCACGATATTGATCGCACACAACTGGAAAGTAACGCCGAGCTGGAAAACTACGAACAGGAGCAATACGAATATGACGAATACGGAGAATATGGAGAGTATGGAGAATACGGTGAAACCGGTGCTTTTAGCGAGGCGGAAGCGATGGAACTCGCGGCAGAACTTCTGAGTGTCAGTAACGAAGCGGAGTTGGATCGGTTTCTGGGAAATCTCATTAAAAGAGCGGGACAAGTGGCTGGGAAATTTATTAAATCTCCGGTAGGTCAGCAACTTGGCGGTCTGTTGAAAGGTGCAGCCAAGCAAGCATTGCCTGCGGTGGGTAGTGCTATTGGCAGTTATTTCGGCGGTGCGGGCGGTGCCAAAATCGGCAGCCAAGCAGCCTCCACCGCAGGACGCATTTTTGGCCTGGAGCTGGAAGGATTAAGCCATGAAGATCAGGAATACGAAGCTGCCAAAAGCTTTGTCCAGTTTGCAGGAACAGCCGCAAAAAACGCAGCATTAACCTCACAGGCGGCTAACCCGAGAGCAGTCGCGCAATCAGCAGTTGCGGCAGCAGCCCGTCAACTTGCACCGGGCTTGGTTCGCGGCGCTCCTGTTGTAACTCCCGGAGCTTCAGGCGGCGCGTGTCCTTCCTGTGGGCGGGGTGCCGTAAGCGGCCGCTGGATGCGGCGCGGTAACAAAATCATATTGTTTGGAGTTTAACCTATCATGGCCGCCGCTTCTTACGCCGCATGGATGCTCGAGCAAGAAGCTCGCGCTTTGCTGACCAGGTTGAAACGTGTCAAGCCATTCGCCTTGCATGAAACCATGCTGCCAGCGGCATCGTTATTACCGGCAACGCAAACTGGCATCGAACGTTATCTAATGCAGGGACGGCGGGAACTCAGAAGTTTGATCCAACGTTACATCGCCTGGTTGCGCGGGCCGTTTGGCCGGAGGGCAAATCCTGCCCATGCGCAACGGCTGTTTTCTCTGTTGCGGTTGCGATTCAATGCGGTGCTGACACAATTTGATTTATTCAACGATGCACTCACGCAGCGCAGCGAGAATGAGATTGGCGTTTGGCTTTCCGGTCTTGAGGTCGTCTCGGCTGATGCGCTCACTATTCCGGGGCATTACTACGAGGTACCGCCGGTCATCTGCTATCTCGATCGAGGTGTTGGCGCAGCAATTCGTCGTGCAAGAACACGATTGCCGGGTGGCGGTGAGAATCCGGTAGCGGTGATTCGTATTCCACGGGAACGCATGGTGGGCAGTGGTATCGCTTCCTCTTTGATTCATGAGATAGGACATCAGTCTGCCGCATTGCTTAACCTGGTCAATTCCTTGCGGCCTGTTTTGCAAGGTATGCAACGGGGTAGTGGAGCCTATAGCACCACTTGGTTGTTGTGGGAACGGTGGATTTCAGAAATCATCGCCGATTTCTGGTCTGTTGCTCGCATTGGTATTGCCGCAACGCTCGGATTGATGGGCGTGGTCAGCTTGCCGCGCGCTTTTGTATTCCGCTTGAATCGGGATGATCCGCATCCTGCGCCGTGGATACGGGTCAAGCTGAGTTGTGCGATTGGTCAGGCGCTTTATCCGCATCCACAGTGGCAACGTTTGGCGCGACTCTGGGAATCGTACTACCCGCTGGATGGATTGGATGCGGCGCAACAGCAGGATTATCAGTCGCTGCAGGCGACTTTGCCCGGCTTCGTGGCGCTGCTGATTAATCATCGGCCAGAAAGCCTGCGCGGGCACAGCCTGGCTGAAGCCTTGCAGGTGCAAAACCGCCAGCCGCGACAGCTTCAGGCACTTTTTCAGGCGTGGCGGCAGGAACCAGTGAGAATGTATCGGGCATCACCAGTGCTGGCTTTTGCCGTGATCGGTCAAGCTCGTGCCGATGGCCGCATGAGCCCGGAACAGGAAAGCACTATATTGGGAAAATTGCTCACCCACTGGGCGCTGCGCAGTACCTTGACAGTGTCCGCAGCCTGTTCAATGCAATCAGAACAGCCGAAGCCTT
The DNA here is from genome assembly GCA_016703745.1 of Nitrosomonas sp. NCBI lineage: Bacteria > Pseudomonadati > Pseudomonadota > Betaproteobacteria > Nitrosomonadales > Nitrosomonadaceae > Nitrosomonas > Nitrosomonas sp. The sequence goes on from JADJBK010000006.1 coordinate 204,687, forward strand.
GGCTTGCAAACTTACTACCAACAAAATCGTTTTATTAACTATTTACTCAGGAGAATGACATGAATACAAAATCCAGAAAAGTTCAGAACTGCGAAGCTCTATGTGATGGCGTGCTGAGAGTTCGCTTGTATGATTCGGGCGGAAATAAAATACCGATCAATGGGGCGGGCATTAAAGTTCTGGAATGGAAACTCAGTGAATGGCAGCATATAAGAACACGGGTCACTGATGACAATGGGTATGCGGTTTTTGAGCTTCCAGGAGGTGATTCACACCAATATGGTTTAGCTTATGAGAATGCCTTTGGTTTCCATGAGGAACCGGCTGCGTGTTCAGGCGATGAACCACAAGGATTATTCTCAATAGACTGTAATTGCACCAAACAGATTAATCTTGGAGTGCCAGTAAATTTTACGCAGCAGCTTGTAATGTGTGGTCCAAAAACTGAAGAAGCGTTATGTCAAGATATTGTAGCGGGTCAACCGGCCAAACTTCGTATTTCACATAGCGCATCTTTGGGGAATCCAGATATTAAATTGTCTTCTAATCAGGGCGGTTTATCTCAACCTTCTATCTTTGTGGATGGCATGGATCGCGTATACGAAGCAGCCGTCGATACGACAGGAATGCAAGGTGGTTATTCCTTTAATACATCGCTCAAGCATGCTGACGGCTCATCAATCGCCACAAACTTGATTGGCACGGCTGTACGTAACGTACATCATGTCGATGCCAGAACTACGACCAGCCTCACTCGGACAGAAACATCTTTTACTGAAGATACCGCGTTTTGGACAGGTATTCGTAATAGTGCAGAAGCACTTTCATTCAATAATTATCTGAGTTTCATGGATTGGATTTTCTGTGGTAAGCAGAAACCGCGGGAATTAAGTCAATTTGAAAGTGATCGTTATGATGAAAAGCATTCGATGTGGCGAGATAAGTTATTGAAGAATCGTTTTTTACCTTTTACAGATTCTGATGCTTATCGTGTTGTTAAAGCGGCTACAGAAGCTTTTGTGATGGTAAATTGCGGAGTTCATCACAATGATTTGCAACCTTTTGATCCGGCTCGGGATGAAGCATACTTGAATCGCCGTGATCTTCCAATACCACCCAGTGGCTTGAATCAAGCTTTCAACAAAGATTATCTAGTGGGTGTCGATGGTAATGGAGATGTGTTGCCCTATCTCGCTGTTATTAGACGTAAATTACCTGATATTCCGATCAAAATTAAGCCATTCGAAGAAGCTAGCCCGAATGGTGACGCAGATGAATGTTTTGGGTTGCTGCAAGAAAAACTCGCCAATCCGTGCTTGCTGGAGCTCATCTGGTCTTACTGGCACGAAGAAGGCATGCTGGTGCAAACAACCAACGCCATTACGCGGCGATTTCAGAATGTGCGCGCCTCTGCACGTGATCCGCTTGCCAATCTGGAAATGGATCCGCTACGGCCGCTCAATAATGTGCTTTGGGGCTACATCCAGGATGAACAACACCGCTTGACGGTCAATCGGCGCAATTACGAATACGATCACCATTATGGCCTCCACCTAGAAGGCAAAGCGGTGCAGAATTTCCGGCCTGCCGACACGCGTTCAAAATTCTTAGAGGCTTTTCACCATTTGTTGCGGTTGTGTACTGTGTTTTATAAACAGGATGACGATACCACCGTCAAGGCCGATGCTTTCCCGGTGCTCAATGCCCTCAAGGAAATACACTTGATTCTGTCCCAGGGTGCACACAACCAGTTCGGCGATTTACCGTCGACTGCGCGCATTGAAATGCTGATGCAGCAGTGGTTGCTGGCCAGACCGGAGTTCCGGGAATTACTACCTACCCGGATCATGGTGGCTTATCCGGAGCCCTGGATGGATCGTGTTGACGCGATGAAAAAATTGCAAGGCTGGACCGATACCAGCGTGCTGCATTTCCGTAACCTGGGTATGTTCGGCGAGCAGCTTTTGCTTTCTATCCGCTGGGGACATTGGAGCGACGAGTTTGAGCCTGTCAAGGCGCTCAATTGGGCGCGGTTTTTCCGTCCACAGGCACAGGGCTATATCCATGCCTACCGTGCTGCGACGGGTGTCGACCTATCGGCTGATCCGACCGTCAATGCTCCCGTGAATTCGACTTTGCCCTCGGTATTGTTGCAGAAACGTTTGGCGAGTCAGCAGCGGACGATGTGAGATGCATGGCTATGATTAATTTTACCTCGGCGCTCTACCTCGGATTGCATCATCCAAGCCAGTTCTTGCAATCCTGGCAACAACTGACACTAGGGGTTCCGGCAGCGCTTGCCGAACCGCCCGGGGCCGAGAAAGTAGCCGAGAAGCTGGCGCAATTACAAGGATGCGAACAAGGCGTTTTAATGCCTTCCACTTTGCATCTGTTTTGGGATTTATTCGGGATGTTGTGCCAGCAACCGGTAACTTTGTATCTGGACGAGGGGACTTATGCGATTGCGCGCTGGGGAGCGGAGCGATTTAGTGCCAAGGGTGTTGCTGTTTATTCTTTTAGGCATCACGACCCTGATGCGTTATTGGCACAAATCAAGCGGCATGCACATGAGGGGAAACATCCCGTGGCAATCGCGGATGGCTTTTGCCCGGCGTGCGGCCATGCTGCACCGGTTGGTGACTATCTGGAGATTGTGAGGCGTTTTGGCGGCTTACTGGTGCTGGATGATACCCAAGCTTTGGGAATTCTGGGAGGGTCGCCCGCGTTGCACAGTCCGTATGGAAAAGGCGGGGGTGGTATGTTGCGCTGGAGTGGAAATTTTGGGCCGGATATTGTAGTGGGTTCATCACTGGCAAAAGGTTTCGGTGTGCCGGTAGCAGTTCTGGCAGGCAGCAATACACTGATCAAGCGCTTTAAAATGACCAGCGATACCCGAGTACATGGCAGTCCGCCATCAATAGCTGTTATTCAGGCTGCCTGGCATGCGTTGAAGGTGAACGAAGCTCACGGGAATTTGTTACGACACAGATTGGCTCAGCGGGTTGCGCAATTCCGCAAAGGATTGGAAACCATCGGCCGGGATTCCATTGGTGGCTGGTTTCCTGTGCAAACCTTGAGGGGAATTGTTGGAAATGCCGCAGTCCGAATGCACCAATACCTTTCCCGCAACGGTATTCAAACGGTATTGTCACGGCCTCGCAATAACGGCGAGGCGCATCTGAGTTTTTTAATTACAGCGCGGCATACCATCGGAGAAATTGATCATTGCATCGACATACTGAGTACATTGACACGAGGCCCTAACAAGGCTGCAAATCGCGGTGGCGAATCAGTGTATTTGGGCTTCATATAATGACAGCTATAGGCGAGAGGTGAATCATGAATCAAGGATTGAGATTTAAAACCATACCGTTAGAACCTACTCCAGAAATTACGGGAGAAATGTTCGAAGTGGAGAGTGAGCGAGGAATCCGCCGCTCATTTACGGGATATAGAAACCGCAGTTTTAGGCTTGGCGTTCGTCCCGGTTTGAAGCCAAAAGGAACCAAGCGCCCGCCATTCTCGAAAACAAGACCTTTCGTAAAGGGATTGCGACGGCCATTTGGAAGCGCTGTCTATGAACCTTATCCGATTGCGAGCGAGCCCTATTCTAGTGAACCGGAACCATCCGGCTCAGAACGCACCCGCTGGGTACAGGATTGCTTGAATCAAGCGACGGGAACGCAACTTCCTGTGACCGGAATTATGGGCCGGGAAACACGCAGCGCCGTGCGGAATTTTCAGCGTCAGCAAGGATTAAGGGCAAACGGCATCGTTGGGCCGGATACCGAAGATGCGTTGAAGGCGGCTTGCTCCAGACAAAATGCGGAGGAAAATTCTGAGCTTGAATCGTATATCAAAGAGCCCGGTTTTATTGCCTGGTTAACCTGGCAACCCAGTAATGAAAAGCCCAAGTTGTATACCTGGGAGGAAATCCGGAAGCGCCCGCGTGATCGAATTCACGGTGATGTGGGTGTGTATATTGTTGTTCTATTTGAGCGAAGAACCGTTGGCGGAAAAACTAAAAAAATAATCACCCAAACTCTGAAGGTTGGAAAAGCGATTGATCAATCCTTTCTGGAAAGACTTGAACATAAGACTCACCAAGATATACGAGCGATGTATCCGGGAAAAGTTGGATATTATCTGGCCAGAATACAAGCAAGCGGTGCATGCCCTGTTCGCGGATGCGGTGCTGTAATAGAGCATTTAATTACACGTACTTTGATTCGGGCTGGAAAAATGATGCTACCTCACCATAAAAATCCGATTGTTCCAATCAAGGCACTCGACCAAATTCAGGTGGCCAACATTCTGCCGAGCCCTTTGGCTAAAAATCTTGGAAAAGCCTATGCTGCAATGGGACCGAAGGATGTCCGGGGACAAAGAATCGGGCCAGTGGCAGCTCCAGCCAGCGGCTCCGGTGGTTTGATCCTGCCGAAGAATACAGTATGGGAGCTGGAGTACCCTTTCAGCGAAGCGGAAGAGCTTGAACTCGCCGCCGAATTATTGGCTATTTCCAACGAAGAAGAGCTGGATTTATTTCTCGGCAAAATGTTCAAGGGAATCGGCAGAGGATTGAAGAAATTTGGCCGTTTCGTCGGCAAGAAAGTGTTACCTGCATTGGGTAAAGGTTTGAAAGCGATTGGCAAGGTTGCGCTGCCGATTGTTGGCAAAGCGCTAGGATCTTTTATTCCCATACCGGGCGTTGGTACGGCTATCGGTGGTGCCATCGGAACAGCCGTCAGTAAAGCGCTGGAGCTTGAATTCAGCGGTTTGCCTGCAGAAGAAGCAGAACTGGAAATGGCGCGGCGTTTTGTGCGCATTGCAGCGGCAGCAGCCAGGCAAGCAGCTTTAGCCAATCCGCAAGCCAATCCCGAGGCTATCGCCAATGCTGCCTTAATGTCCGCAGCGCGGATGTACGTGCCAAATCTTCCTGCAGCGATTCGAAGAGATTCGGAACTAAACGCTGCGATTAATAATGAATGGCAGGTCAATAGCATTCAACCGGAGCGATCCGATCAGGAAGCGTTTCTTGGTGATGTATGGAACACCATTAGCACCGGAGCTCGTAAGCTCTCGGGCGGAGTTACCAATATGCTGACTGATTGTGCGCCCATCGAAGATCGCACCAGTTTTACGCCTAAAGATAAGCGCAAAGGAAAGCCGCGCGATATGAGTAAAGTCTACGCATTGGTGTTGCATCAGACTGCCGGCAATCAAAAAAATACGCCAGTTAATCGGTATGATCGTGTCACTGCGCACTTTGTAATCAAGCCGAACGGGCAGATACTGCAATTGCATCCACTGGCAGCTTACCTTAATGCTTCAAATGGATTAAATGCTGGCAGTGTGGCCGTTGAATTTGCAGGTAATTTTCCTGATATAAAGGGAAAACGGTATGTATATCCGAACGGCGCATCGCCTCAAGGTGTTCTGACTAATGAACAGATCAAGGCTGGGCGTTGTTTAGTGCGTTACCTTGTTAAAAATATGAACCTTACCCATATTTTGGTGCATCGACAATCCAGTGCGAGTCGTGCAAACGATCCGGGTCCGGATATTTGGTATCACGTTGGCCAATGGGCGGTCAATAATTTGGGCTTACGGGATGGCGGGCAAAATTTTAAGGTTGGTAGCGGCAATCCTATACCGGATATTTGGCGGACGTGGGGAGAGAATAGACAACAACAGCCTGAGTTTGGTGAGGAAATTTTTGCTTGAAGTCAAAAAGTTGTTATCGGAGTCAATCGTGTAATAAGAGGCGATTATCATGATAAATATATTTAATTTCAGTATGTTACCATTTGAGACTTGTTTGGTGCTTAGAAGCGAAGCAGGCAAGGTGGGCTTGCTGTTACCAGGATTCGCGATCAATCGATATCCTGAGAGATACGCGGATAAGAATTATCGTGTTAACCATCTCAACTGATACGCTTTTTTATGCGCAGAACAAGCGCGCACGCTTTATCTCTGAGTTAAAAGCGTTTGTTAGATTCCCGAGTATCAGTGCGCAGCCGCAGCATAAGAGTGATATCCAGCGTTGTGCGGCGTGGCTAGCCGGTCATTTGCAAAAAATCGGTATGGAACGAGTGACTGTGATTCCTACCAGCGGTCATCCCGTTGTTTACGCTGAAAAATGCCGGACGCTGGGAAAACCTACGGTGCTGATTTACGGCCATTATAATGTGCAACCGGCTGACCCGCTGGATGAGTGGCGATTGCCACCATTCGAGCCGGTTATCCGCGGAGACAATCTCTATGGTAGAGGCGCTTCCGATGATAAGGGTCAGCTTTTTACGCATGTCAAGGCACTGGAGGCATTTCTTCAGAGCGGTCAGGATTTGCCTGTTAATGTCAAGTTCCTGTTTGAGGGTGAAGAGGAGATCGGCAGTCCCAATTTACCGGCTTTCATAATTGCTAACCAGCAGATTCTTGCCGCGGATTGCGCCGTGATATCAGATACGCAAATCCCGGCTGCCGATCAGCCTGCCATTACTTACGCCTTGCGAGGTTTAATCAATTTTGAACTGGAGATCACTGGGCAAAAGCGGGAATTACATTCGGGCGTGTCGGGCGGTGCTATCCATAATCCGTTGCAAGCACTATGTGAAATAATTGCGCAAATGCATGATCAAGATGGACGTATAGCTATCCCTGGTTTTTATAACCGCGTGCGCCGATGGGATACGAAGGAACGTGCCTTCATGAACAGAGTCGGGCCGTCTGACGAAAAAATATTACAACATGCCGGAGCGGCAATGGGTTGGGGGGAACAGGATTATTCATTGTATGAACGTACCACAATCCGCCCTGCGATTACAGTAACCGCCATGCATGGCGGTTATCAGGGAGGCGGCGTTAAGGCAGTCATTCCAGCGCGTGCTGTGGCCAAACTGAACTTCCGTCTGGTGCCAGACCAGGACCCGCAGGAAATCGATCGGTTATTCCGTAAATATGTGGCAAAGATTGCACCGCCGGGTCTGCGGACACGAATTTGCACTTTCGCATCATCCCGGCCTGTACTGATGGACCGTAACCATCCTGCAATAATTGCTGCGGTGGGTGCCTATCGTCAGGGATTCGCGGCAGCGCCGGTATTTTTACGCAATGGCGGCACGATTCCGGTGGTGGGTCTGATTCAGGAAATTTTGCATCTGCCTGTTGTATTGATGGGCTTTGGTTTACCAGGCGATGCTATTCACGGAGCGAATGAAAAATTTTATTTGCCCAATTTTTTTAATGGAATTGAGACCAGCATCAGGTTTCTGACAGCAATAGGACAGAGACAGCATGTCAGTCTTGTCAGATGGGGATAATAGGCAACTATTCGTAACATAGTAACATTTTGAGGACATGATGATCATCGATTGCCACTGTCATGCCGGAAGCGGCGATGGTTTTACTGGACCCTGGGATACTCGGGCTCCATTAGAGGATTATATGCGCCGTGCTACTGCGGCAGGAATTCAGCGCAGCGTTTTATTTGCCGCATTTCATTCGGATTACGCTGTCGCCAATAAAGAAGTGGCGAAGATTGTAGCCAGCCAGCCTGACAGGTTTTATGGCTTTGCATTTGTGCATGCGGTCAGAGACCGCGGGAGGGTACATCAATTGATCGAAACCGCTGTCAGACAATATGGATTTGCCGGGATCAAAGTGCATCGCCATGATGCACCGATTACCCGTGAAATTTGTGATGAGGCAAGGGCTTTCGCTTTGCCGGTACTTTACGATGTGGTGGGAGAGGTATCGGTTTGTGAGCTGCTGGCGCAAGAATATCCGGATGTCAACTTCATCATTCCCCATCTCGGCAGCTTTGCCGACGATTGGCGTGCACAACTGGGCCTCATTGATCATTTGGTTCGTCATCCGAATATCTATACGGATACTGCCGGTGTACGGCGTTTCGATTTGCTGGAGCAAGCGGTAAAACGCGCCGGAGCTGGCAAGATTTTGTTTGGTTCGGATGGGCCATGGCTTCATCCAGGCATTGAATTGTCAAAAATCAAGGCATTACGTCTTTCACCGCAGCAGGAAAAATTGATTTTGGGAACTAATTTGAAAAAGTTAATCCCTACCGAGCGGCAACATCGGCCATCCGCTTTATCCAAACGGCTAAACACGGCGCAATTCGCTTTTTTCGAATAAAGTCCGCAGACAAAAATGGCGTAATCAATACTTGCTGTTTTCCTGGCGTTGCGCTGCTCTGCGCAACTGCAAGGCGCGATCGGTTACACCAAGACGTTGCGCGGCCCGCTGCAAGTTGCCGTTCGCTTCATCGACCGCGATACGAATGGCGGTTTCTTCGGTATTTTTGCTGATAGTTTTGAGCCCCACGCCGCGACTAAGCGCGATGCGGATTGCCCGTTCAAAACTCATATCGCGCCATTCTTTCCAATCTTCAGACAAAACTGGCCGTTCATCTGGTGGAATGCAGCCGACCGTAATAGGGCCTTCACCCGCATAGCGGCACAACATTCGCGCGATTACCTGCTTGAGGTCGCGCACATTGCCGGGGTATTGCCTGCGCAACAGGTACTCTTGAATGGGTTTATCAATGGTGGGCACATCGTGGTCCGTGCAGTTTTTTTTTAGGAAATAATTTGCTAGAGGCAAAATATCTTCAGATCGTTCGCGTAGAGGCGGTAACCGACATATGTAACTGGCAATTCGGTAATAGAGATCGGCGCGGAATTCACCGCGTTGAACTTGTGCCATGAGATCACGATTGGTGGCACAAATTAACCGGAATGACGTGCGTTGCCAGGCATTACCGCCGACACGCTTGTAAGTTTGCTCTTGGATTACGCGTAAAAGCTGAGTTTGCATGGTCAGAGATAATTCGCCCACTTCATCCAGAAAAAGCGTGCCGCCATTCGCAAGTGCGAATACTCCATCCCTTGAAGATGTGGCGCCTGTAAACGCTCCTCGTTCATGACCAAAAAATTCACTGCCTGATAATTCCGGCACAATGGTCGTGCAATCCAGAATGATAAGCTCGCCCTTATCGGTGTGATTGTCGAGCGTGTGTATGAGATTGGCCAGTAATTCCTTTCCTGTGCCACTTTCGCCGAGAATTAATACCGATACGTTGGTAAAGCGCGCGACCTCGATTATTTGGCGTAATATGGTTTGCAGTGTTTGGCTTGTACCAACTAATGCATTTTGAACAAGCGAGGAATTGAGTAACCGATTGATGGCTTCCCAGCGGCGCAGGCGGGCGGTGATTTCGTGAATGATCAAATTATCTTTTGTGCAAACCAGTACATCAGACGCGCCAGCTTCCATTAATTGCCAGATGGCTTCTCCTGAAATTGCTTCGTGACAGCAGGCAAGGACTTGTATTTGGCCGTTGTGGCTAAGTTCGCATAACTGTTCGCAGAGTTCCGGGGTTACTTTGTTGCTAAAGACGATACCGGAGTGACTACAGGGAGTGCGATAATCTTGTACTTCGATGTCCTGCTTGGTCAAGAGGTCGACGAATTTATGGATAGTTTTTTCCGAGTGTTCTCCGACACCGCGAACCCAGACGGTAATTGGTCCAGATATATCATGAAAGAAAGTATCCATAGTATCCAGTAACGAACTGATTGAAATAAATCAACGAAGAATCCCGATGAACTCTTCTTAAGTTAGGTAATTGCTTGCAGCCAGTGTCGCTATACTTGGATTTTTTGTTTAGCCGAGTTATTTTTATCGCTATTATTCAGCAGGTTCTTGTTTAAGCATCGCTCAAGCAATCATTTTTACCGCATGAAGATTGGTTTCTACACCCACGGCTTCATTCTAAAACTAAATTAGTTCTTTTGAAGAAAATTTATGTATTTTTTGTTTATCGATGCTATTTAGTATTTGCCCTAAAACCAACTATAAACTTTAAAAACAATAAATTACATCTAATTCTTTCAAAGAAGATTATGTATATTTTGAGTCCAATCAGCGTTAATAGCCCGTTTCAGGCGATAAAATCTTCAAACTTCGATCATGGCTTGATAAGATATTCATCTCCACAGACGAATAGTGACTGATGTCAATATCACTATTAAACATTAACTGTTGCAGTTCGTTCTTGAATCCGCCCGCCATTTCAACTTATCAGGCGAAATCGTTGTCAGGCTATGTAAATGGACATCTAGTTGAGGGAAGGCGATATTGATACCTGCTTCCGCAAAAAGACGACTGATCTCCATATTTATTTCATGAATCAGCTTTGGTCTATCCTGTATTAGCCCACAAAATACTCTTAACTCAAAGTCCAGCGAGCTTTCACCAAAGCGCATAAAAAAAGCGGAAGGTTCGGGATCTTTTAATACAGCTGGATGTTGGCTTGCGATTTCCAGCAATAGCCTGCGAGCGGTTTCACAGTCTGATCCATAGGCGATTCCCACTGGTAATACAATACGCGTTATTTGATCGCTCAGTGACCAGTTGGTTAACTGTTGCGTAATAAATATCTTGTTGGGCACAACGATCTCTTTACGATCGAAATCAATTAGAGTGGTGGCGCGAATATGGATTTTATTGATGGTTCCAGTGGTGGTGTTGAGCGTTACAACATCGCCTACGCGGATGGGACGTTCAAAAAGCAGGATGACACCGGATACGAAATTGGCGAAAATTTCCTGTAATCCAAATCCCAGTCCCACCCCGAGCGCGGCTACCAGCCATTGAATGCTCGACCATTCCATTCCTAAAGTCTGAAAGGTGGCAGTAACGCCTGCCACTACGATGACGTATCTGAGTAGAGTGGTGATGGCATAGCCTGTGCCGGTATTGAGCGAGAGGTGGCGTAGAACCAGTAATTCGAGTGTGCCAGGCAGATTATGTGCAGCAATAAACGCGAGGCCAAATACGATGAATGCAACCAGTAGCGCTTTGAGCGTAATGGGTTGTGAGATGATTTCTCCATCGATTTGTGAGGAGGTTTGCCAGAGCGTGATTTTTTCAAGAAAGCTGAGAGCTGGCAGGACATCGATCCAGATTCCCCCCAATGCGGTGATCAGCAAGCCCCAGATACCGATTTTCAGTAGTGTGGCGGATTGCCTGCTGATGGTCTTGATATCAACATAATTTTCATCAACCCAGTCTGCTTCGCCTTTGTCTGTTTGTGCACGTTGTGCGCGGATTTCCTCCCTTTTTTCGATGGCACGCTGGTATGCGATTTGCCGTTGGGCAATCAGCAGGCTACGGAAGCTGACGTAATACAGCAAGGTAAAAAATGTGACCCAGCTTAGTGACTGGAAGACCAGAATATACTGGTAGATTGCAGCAAAATAATATCCGATCAGCGCCATCGCGATCATATAGCCTTGCAGCAGAAACAAGGCAGTCATCCAGTATTTTGGATTCAATACCGGATTGAATTCCATGCCCTGATAGAATTGCCTGGCTTTGAGACTGATTCCTGTCCACCCCAGTGCAGATATTGCCAGAACGAGACAAAGTGTTACAAATGTCAGTCGGCCAAGCGTGTTGCGTACCAGATCATCATCCAGCGTATCCATAAAGGCAATCAGGATGCTGAGTGCGGCAATAAATGGAGCAAATCGTTTGATGTTACGATGCATTTTAGTGACGAGTTTCTCATCACATTTAAATTGGTGACTGAGCAGTCCACCGGGACGAAACAGCAGCAGTAAAAATACCCAGCAGAAAATCGCAATGGCAGCAACCTGCAGACTGGCGACCATGGCGTGCCTGACTTCTGAAGATGAATTATCCTGAATGATGAGCGCAGCCAATTGCCATGGCAAAGAAAAGTATCCGGCCACCAGAATACAATTCAGCAGCATGCCTACTGGGTAGATTAGCCTGTCCTGATGGACCTTACCGCGCAAACTGTTGCCAATTGTTTCCCAGCGCAGATAAGCTGGCCAGTATAACCACCTGAACAGGGTGAGAAGCAGGGTAAAGGTGCCAAATATTGTCACCAGTTCCTGCCATGAAGAACTTATTATTTTGGTGAAACTACGTTTTGTTTGGGGGGAGTTAAACCAGCCAAGTGCATCGCGAAAATCCTGTGGGGTTACTTGTGTTACGGGTTTGGCGCTACGGGTAACCAGCAGATTCTCCCGCAGTAAAACCTGGTGCTGTTCTATTTTTTCAGTCAGTTGATTCTGAGCGGACAAATAAAACTGTAGTTCCTTGATATGGCCTTTTAATACATCGGTGTATTGTTCAATGATCTGTTCGCGAGACTGTTTCAGTTTTGCAAACGTATCTGTCAGTTTTTTGTATTCGATGGAGTCAGCGGATGGTATCTCTGCATTTTTTAGAAAGCGCTGTACAGTTTTCATGCTATCCATAATTTGCAATCGTTCCTGCTCCAGCTGATATAGATCGAGTTTTGCGTTATTCAGCTCACGCTTTGTTCTTGCCGCGTTTGGTTTGATCATGATTTTCTTGAACTGCTTTCTGATTTGTATGCCCAGATCAGTATCTTCACCCTCGAGTTCGAGTCGCTGTTGCAGCGCTATGTGGCTTTGTGTAATTAGTGAAAAACGATTTTCATCGCGTGTTTTCCGGTTGGTGAGCCGCTTCGTGCGTTTGGCATAGTCATTCAATTTCTGAGCCAGTAATTTATTATCCACAGCTAATTGTTTCAATTCCGGGTACTGCTGGATGTTTTCGTCAGAAAGCTGCTCGGATTGCTCAATGACTTGCCTGGTGTCGGCCATGCGTCTGAGGTTGGTTTCGCTGGCTAGCAGTTCTATTTTCTGAAGCAGATTCTCAATTTTTGGGCCAAGCAATAGTTCTTCCTGTAGGGAGATTATTTCTGCGGCATATGGCAGTACCAGCGCTTCCAGTTCGAGCATCCTGGTTTTATCGGCTAACGCTTGGAGTTGAGCATCATGTATATCTGTAAGTGCACCCCGTATTTTTTTATCGACATCCTTTTGGATGACCGCTGATTTTTCGTTGAGTAAGGAGCGTTGATTGGTGATAGAGGCCAATTCCTCCTGAATATTGTCCATGCGTTGACGTAATTGTGTCTGGTCCGAAATGGATTTTTGTCGCTGATTTTTTAATTCCGACAGATCTGCCTGAGCAGTAACCAATTGTCGCTCCATTTCATTTAGCGTCAGCTTGGCAAGTTGCTGTGAAGTTATTCCTGCTTCCGGCGGGGCTTGATGCTGCCTCAGTGTCGTGATCTGCTGCGGATAATTTTCCAGTTGTTGGGAATAGGTGGCTGTTTTGTCGAGATAATCCTGATGATCGTGCAGTATCTGCAAATGTTCGTTGAATATTTCGCGCAATCTTTTTTTTTGCGGCGCTTCTTCAGGATTAACTTCACCTAGCGCATCAATTTTTGTCTGCATTGCCTGGAGTTTGTTGTCGAGCTTGTCCGCATAACACAATGTGATACCGGTCATTGTTAACAGGGTGAGTAACGATAGGGTGGCAATAAATAAAAACTTATTCATGGATTTTGATGGGCTGGGATTAGGTAATGAGGTAACACATAAAGAATGGCTAATGTCACGCGAGTGTAACTGTGTCTCCATATTATAACCATTGACTATCGTGCACTAATGCGCAGGTTAGACATGGTTTTCATTAAATGAGCAGAGGGTATTCGAGCTCGAAATCAAGGTGTGACAAATTGTCGCGCGACAATTTGTCACATTCCAAAATCATATTTTTCTCTTTACAATACGTTTCACATCCCGGATATGGAGTGCCGTGATGATCTTTCCAAAGGAGTTCATGCAATGATTTTCCTATCGACTGATAAAGCATTACAAGAGGTAAAAAAACATCCCGTAAACTCGCTTACCCGTAAAAACCAACCCTTGCATGATGCGGAAAAGCAGACTGATCCAAATAAAGTAGCAACCAGGACAGCAGATTCATCACTGCCCGATGCACAGTGGCATCGCAGTAAAACTACCAGATTCTCGCAGTATTAATTTGTAGAAGCGATGTGGCGCGTTTCTGATTCGATAAATTAGTGACTCAGCTAACAGGAGAATGAAAACCATGAAAACACCTAGCAGAATGGAACCACTGATCGAAGAAGGGCTGATTGACTCAGTTGTCTGCGAACTCATGAGCGGTAAGGAGGCGATGCTTTATATAGTGAAGTGTGGGGAAGAATATCGCTGTGCCAAAGTATACAAGGAAAAGCAGAAGCGAAATTTTCGACAAAACTCCTGTTATCTGGAAGGACGTGAAATTACCAATCGCCGTCATACTCGTTTTATGCGTAGCAAAAGTGGTTTTGTAAGTACGATCCGGGATGATGCCTGGCACAGTGTGGAGGTGGATACACTGGGAAAGCTGGCTACTGCCAGCGTGGTTACTCCAAAGTTTTATAATTTTTTTGAAGGAGTGCTGTTGATGGAGTTGATCGTGGATAGCAGCGGTTATGTTGCGCCCAGGTTAAATCAACTGGATTTGACAGCGGAGCAAGCCAGAATTTATCACGGTTTTCTAATTCAGCAAGTGGTTCGGATGCTTTGCAGCGGTATCGTGCATGGTGATCTCTCAGAATACAATGTGCTGATCGGGAACGCTGGCCCGGTTATCATTGACTTTCCACAAGCTGTTCATGCCGCGCATAATAACAGTGCGGAGGCAATCCTGAGGCGCGACGTAAGGAATATTACTGCTTTTCTCAGCAGATTTTCCCCCGAGCTTGCTTATACGGACTATGGCAGTGAAATCTGGTCGCTATATCAAAAAGGTAAGCTGCACCTGGATGTTAATCTGACTGGGCAAGTTGAACTTCCCCACAAACCAGTTAATATTGATGCGGTATTGAGCGCAATCAACATTGCTATCAAAAAGGAAGCCGCGTGGCAACGCTATAAAAGCGAACGATGGACCAGTGAGCGGGCATGGCAGTATTATTGACAAGCTTTGAGCCTTCGCGTGGAGGAAGCTGGCTTGATTAAGGAGTTAATATGTTAATGTACTAATTCTCTTTGCAAAAAAACGGAAATGTAGTTAAATACAACTCGCCAGTTTTATTAATTTTGTGAAGGAGGTAAAGATGTTACGTGCTAATGCTCTCGGATTGCTGATAGTTGGGGTTGTGGGGTTGTCTGGTTGCGCTACGACAGATGAATTAAGCTCACTTAAGTCTCGTGTAGATGCGCTTGAAGCTGGAGTTTCTCAATCACAGTCAGACGCTGCCGCTGCACGCGCTGCAGCAAATAGCGCCAATGATATGGCGAACCGTGCCATGGATAAGGCTAATGAGGCAAATGTGCGGTCGATTGATACTGAGACAAAAATTGATCGTATGTTCAAACGTGCCATGCATAAATAATGTTTTAGCGGGCGGAACTTCGGTATTAATTACGTCTCTCGCGGCGGAAATAATACCGGAGTGATAATGGTTGAGGTTGTATGTATGTAGCTCATTATCATTATTCTGTTGAAATGAGTGTTGGGATACCATCTATTCTTTTAATAGCTTCAGCAAGTGCTGTTTCATTAATTCTAGTGCTGTGAATCGACTTCCCGTCAGAGGATGTATCTGTTTTTTGTAAGAAAGACTGAACGGCAGTATAGATTTCTTGCATGTACAAAACAGGCTCAGTATCAGTCATGTCCTCATCCAGCGGTGGGTGTAGCTCAATATACAGATTTTTTTCAAGCCAGCCCAGTTTGATCGGTTGATTGACAATGTATACGGGCGTGTTGACCGGAATGATTGTAAATAATTCTTCTATATTTTCCGGGTACATGCGTATACAGCCGTGAGTAACCCGCATGCCGACACCAAATGGTTTATTCGTGCTGTGAATGAGATATCCGGATAAACCCAGGTATAGGGCGTAGCGTCCGAGTGGATTATCTGGGCCTGCCGGTACGATATCCGGCAAGCGTTTTCCCTCATTTGCCATCGCTTCTTCTCTGAGAGACTGAGGAGGTGTCCATGTCGGATCTTTTTGTTTTCTGGTAATGGTGGTTTTTCCAAGCGGTGTGTTCCAGTCCATTCTGCCAATGCTGACGGGGTAGGTGATAACCTTGGGTTTTTCACCTTTGGTTGCTTTGGGGAAATAATAAAGGCGCATCTCTGGCAGATTGATGACTAGCCCAGTTCTCGGTGCCTGAGGGAGAATGTAACGGGAAGGTATCGCTACTTCAGAGCCTTGCTCTGGTAACCAGCGATTCACGTTGGGATTGGCAAGTAACATTTCGTCCTGTCCAATCTCATAATGTCGCGCAATGTCGAGTAATGTTTCTTCGCGATGGGCCGCGATGATTTGGATCTCGCCAAAAATATCTACATCATTCGGGGGAAGTACCCAGCTTTTAGCCAATGCATCAATTGGGGCAACTATCAGGAAGAGCTTTAATAGAATAAGGATAGGGCTTGGTTTCATCATTTATCTATATCGGTAGATTTAACTTTGAGTGTGATCAATTTTATTGTGATTCTTCTGTGGAATGCACAAAACCCTCAAATGAGCGAGTCTGCGTACTGATTTTAGTCTGCTGTTGAGTGCAGACCGATAGAGGTATTGGGATTATTTTAGAGCTGACTTCGGTAATTTTGCCTCGATAGGTATTCATGAATAAATGATGAAAACTGTAGCAGAATAACAACATTCACACCGTCATTGCTTGACAGAAAAATCATGCTTATATAAGCTCGCGTCCACGCATTTATTACCAAATATGACACACTTGTTCTCGTCAGGCAATACGAGTGGATTTGTCTTTTTATACAAATATCGACAGATCAGTACTCATCTCAAAATTGAGCGCCGTCGTCCTGTTAAACAAGTTGACCAGAATATTACTAGGGGAAGATTTTGAGCTCGACAATTACCAAGTTGACTACGGTATTAAAAGAAAACACAGATTCTCTGCTTTCCGCATCAAAGCTATTAGCCGCCACACCTACTGCAAATAGACTAAATCAGCGCAGGGCAGATTTCAGTACTTTAATTGAAGCGCTTGAGTACGCAGCACAAGGAGAGACTGGTTATAATTTCTATGATGCCAAAGGAAATCTGAAGTCGGTTGTTTCTTATGACGTATTGCGCGAGCGCGCTTTATCCACTGCCAAAAGACTCGCAGGGTTTGGATTGGCCCGTCACAGCAGGGTGGCGTTAATTGCGGATACTACACCTGCTTTTGTTGAACTTTTCTTTGCTTGCCGTTACGCCGGATTGGTGCCATTTGCTATGCCGGTTCCGGTTAATCTCGGTAGTCATGCAGTTTATGTGCAGCAACTCCGGGGTATGCTGGAGAGTAGCCAGGCCAGTCTGGCTTTGGCCGAGATTGATTTCATTGGTTTCCTGGAAGAAGCCGTGATTGATATTAAAAATAATGAATTCAGATGGTGTGGCACACCTGAACAGTTAGCGCAACTGCCCGGGATAGACACACAACCTCATGCAAATACGCCGGATGAAACTGCGTATCTGCAATTTACTTCTGGCAGCACACGCCTGCCACGCGGCGTAGTGATTACCGAGCGTGCTTTAATGAGCAACTTGCGCGGTATTGTCTGCGACGGTCTGGACGTCAGAGAGGGTGATCGCTGTGCTTCATGGCTGCCTTTTTACCATGATATGGGTTTGGTTGGTTTAGTGATGGCGCCATTGGCTGCACAATTGTCTGTGGATTATCTGGCAACGCGCGATTTTGCCATTCGGCCGCTGCAATGGCTCAGATTAATCAGTCGCAACCGTTGCACGATAGCGTTCAGTCAGCCATTTGGTTTGAAACTTTGCATGATGCGTGCTCGAGAATCTGATCTTCAGGAACTGGATTTGAGTTGCTGGCGCGCCGCAGGGGTGGGTGCGGAGATGATCCGTCTGGATATTTTAAAAAACTTTGCTGCAAAATTTGTTTCTGCTGGATTTAATGAGAATGCCTTTTTGCCTTGCTACGGACTGGCGGAATCCACCTTGGCTGTTTCTTTTCCAAGTGTTGGTCAAGGTGCACGCAGCTTGTGTGTGGATACAAAGACGCTGGTTGAAAAGAAAATGGCGGTTCGGGTTCAGGCGGATGGGCGAAAATTTAATGAATTTGCAAATTGTGGACGTCCGCTGGCTGAACACAAGATCAAAATAATTGGCGAAAATGGCGTAGAACTTCCCCCAATGATGGTCGGCAGCATTTTGGTTAAGGGTGGTAGTGTAATGACAGGTTATTTTAACAATCCAATTGAAACCGCCAAAGTGGTTAAAGAAGATGGCTGGCTTGATACGGGTGATATCGGTTTTCTATATGAGGGCGACCTATATATTACTGGGCGGCGCACCGATGTCATTATCGTCAATGGTAGAAATATCAGGGCGCAGGATGTAGAAGAATTGGCAGAGCAACAACCAGAAGTCAGAACGCGCGAGGCTTCTGCTTTTGGAGTTAGCGATGAAAATGGTTCAACTTCGGTAGTGCTGGTGGTGGAGAGTAGGTTGTCTTCTGCTGATGACCGTCAATTACTTATCAACCGTCTACAGCAGGTGGTTTATATGGCTTTTGGGGTAAATTGTCTGGTAGAACTTGTTCCTCCTCATACTTTGCCAAGAACATCGTCTGGTAAGTTGTCTCGATTTGCTGCTCGTCAAGGGTTTTTGCAACGTAATAATTGCAAAAAATCAGCTGGTCAAGTTGCTGTTTAATAAATATCGTTCAAATTCATTCGACTGCGTATGCCCCAGCTTGTTGCGGTAACAGGTGCAACTGGGTTCATTGGACGGGTGCTGCTGGATCGGCTTATTGATGAGGGTTGGAAGGTTCGGGTACTTACCCGGCAGGCTTCTGCCCCATTTATACATTCTGCTGTTGAATGGATTGTTGGTGATTTAAGCTGTGTTGAGATACAGCAAGAATTGGTGGCTGGTGCCGATGCAGTAGTGCACTGCGCTGGGGCGGTTAAAGGACACTCCTGGGAAAGTTTCTTATCCAATAATGTTATCGGTACTAAGCACCTTTTGCAGGCGGTCGCCAAGACAGGTTCCTGTTCCAGATTACTTTATATCTCATCATTAGCTGCGAGACAGCCACAGCTGTCATGGTATGCGCAAAGTAAATATGATGCTGAACAATTACTGTCAATGGTTGCTGATCAATTGGCAGTGACTGTTTTTCGACCGGCGGCAGTTTACGGCCCGGGTGACAAAGTGCTAACTCCTCTGTTACAGGCAATGCAATATGGTGTTTTACCTGCTCTTGGTCCGGCTACAAATCGTTTTGGATTGGTACATGTTAACGATCTGGTGGAAGCGATGATTTGCTGGTTGAGCATTGAGACGCCTATATCGGGTATTTATGAAATCGATGACGGTACTCCAAGTGGCTATGACTATGCCATGATTATGTCGATTGCAGAGCAAGTATTAGGAAGAAAGATTCGTCATGTGCGTATCCCTTTGATTGGACTGTCGTCACTGGCAAGCCTGAACTTGTGGCTGGCATCCGTTCTGGGTTACGCACCCATGTTGACACCGGGTAAAGTTCAGGAACTTCAATATCCTGACTGGACCTGTGATATCACTATCCTACAGAAAGCATTACAAAACTGGCACCCCAAGATGCCACTGCAAGTTGCTTTACCCACGCTAACCTAATCCTGGTTTATCAGGAATATGTGCTTTTTGTCCGAATTCATTTTATTTTAAATTGAACCTGCTATGACTGAAATGACTCAAGCGCAAATTGCGGAGATGCTCTGCGAGCAGTTGGTAAAGTTTGTTGAGACTGAAGTGGTTATCTCAGCTGAAACCAATCTGATTACACAACTTGCCATTGACTCAGTCAAGTTGCTGAATTTAGTGATGGAAATAGAAGATCATTTTGATATTTCAGTGCCACTTAATACACTCGTAGACGTACTGACCGTTCAGGATCTGGCCGATCTGATTTATAAAATTAAAAATACATCAAAATGAACCTGCTGGAGAAACTGGATACGGCTGCTGCCTTGAGAAAGGCCCAATTACCAGAAGGGTTGGGTGCCTTTGGTATCCCAATCGAGGAAATTTTATCGGCAACCGAGGCCAGAATTGGCGGGCGTGTTATTTTGATGCTCGGAACCAATAATTACCTGGGTTTGAGTTTTGCTGAAGAATGCAGGCAAGCCGCTCATCAGGCGATTGATCAGGAAGGGACGGGAACAACGGGTTCACGTATGGCAAATGGCAACTACTTGGGTCACCGTGCCTTGGAAAGTGAATTTGCGGCATTTTATAATTGTCGCTCCTGCATTGTATTTACAACCGGATTCCAGGCAAATCTGGGCACAATCTCGGGATTGGTCGGCCAGGGTGACGTGGTGCTTATCGATGGGGATGCACATGCCAGTATTTATGATGGTTGTGTATTGAGTGGTGCGGATATCATCCGTTTTCGCCATAACGACGCAGCTGATCTGGAGAAACGATTGCGCCGTCTTGGGGATCGCTGTCAGAACACATTGATCATTGTGGAAGGTATTTATAGCATGTTGGGTGATCAGGCACCATTGGCTGACATTGTGCAATTGAAAAATACTTATGGCGCAACTTTATTGATTGATGAAGCCCATTCCCTGGGTGTGCTGGGTGAGACGGGCCAGGGCCTGGTGGAAATGACAGGGCTACTCAAGGAAGTTGATTTTATTACTGGTACGTTTAGTAAAAGCCTGTGTGGCATTGGCGGCTACTGTGTCAGTAATCATGCTCAGCTTGAGCAGCTACGCTATGTTAGTCATTCTTATATTTTCACTGCATCCCCTTCACCAGCGACCATTGCGTCGACGCGAGCCGCATTGAGCTTGTTGAAGAATGGGTATCTTCTGCGAAAACGGCTTTGGCAGAATGCGCATCAAATTTACTCGATGCTGAAAAAGAATGGTTATAAACTGGGTCCGCAACCAGGACCTATAGTTGCAGTTATTTTAAACAGTCCACAGCAGGCATTAATGCTATGGAATGCTTTGCTGGATCAGGGGATATATGTAAATCTGGTTCTTCCACCTGCGGCTCCAGCGGGCAGTTCGCTGATTCGCTGCAGTATCAGCGCCGCGCATACGCCAGAACAAATAGATCGTATATGTAATGTGTTCGCGGATCTTTATCCGTTGACATTGCAGTAGTTCTCGGTGAGAGTGAAATCTGTAAAATTATTGTATGTGCCGATGCGTTTTTTTCTCCTCGCAATACCGAAACCATGATGGATTGGATTGTCCCGGAATGGCCTGCGCCGCATAATATCAAGGCACTATTTACTACTCGTAAGAGAGAATCTGACCATAATCCGCGTAGCAACTATTCTGGATTCAACCTGGGTGATCATGTTGGCGATAATCCGGATGTGGTTCAGAGAAATCGTGCGCAGTTATGCCAATACTTGCCTCAAGAACCTTGCTGGTTGGCTCAGGTGCATAAAAATAGACCGATATGGGTGGATACTGTAAGCAATATCAAATCTGAAGGGGATGCGGCTATCAGTAGATGCAGTGGAGTTGTCTGTGCCATTCTGGTGGCAGATTGTTTGCCAGTTTTTTTATGTGATGAGGCTGGAAGTGTCGTTGCCATTGCCCATGCGGGGTGGCGGGGACTGGCAAGCGGTATTATTGAAAATACGATTCGAGAAATGCGACAGTATTCAACAAGTAAACAAATCATTGCCTGGCTTGGGCCGGCAATCGGACCCCAATATTTTGAAGTTGGTGAAGAGGTCAGATCGACTTTTATCCAATCCGATAGTCAGTCAGTAAATGCGTTTACAGAGACTGATAAACGGGGAAAGTATTATGCGGATATTTTCCAGCTGGCGCGTCAGCGTCTCGCGAAAACAGGTGTTGATAAGGTGTTTGGTGGCGAATTATGCACCTTCAGTGACGCTGACCGATTCTATTCCTACCGCCGCGATGGACAAACCGGGAGAATGGCTGCCCTGCTGTGGATGACGTCAGATTCATCGAATGGATAACATGTCGGTATTGACCTGGATCATATTGGCCAGCGTGCTGGGGGCGCTGCTGAGCATCGGACTTGCCGCATTGCTGACACTGAATGCACGGAGTAGTACCTGGATATCGATATTGGTTTCCTATGCAATTGGTGCACTTTTGGGTGCTGCCTTTCTCAATGCGCTGCCCGAAGCGCTGGAGCTTTCATCTGAGCCCAGACAGTTAACCCTAATGATGCTGTGCGGTATTCTTGTTTTTTTTATCCTGGAGAAATTGCTGATTTGGCGTCATTGCCACTTGGGTGAGTGCGAGGTGCATGAAGCGGCAGCTGAGATAGCGCCAATCCCTGTTAATCATGATTATGGCCGTAGTGGCATGATGATTGTACTGGGTGATACGTTTCATAACTTTGTAGACGGTATACTAATCGCAGCAGCTTTTATGGCGGATATCCAGTTGGGGATTGTTACGGCAATCGCAATTACTGCACACGAGATTCCTCAAGAAACAGGGGATTTCATTATATTACTCAATTCAGGCTTCTCACGTGCGCGCGCACTATGGTTCAACCTTCTATCCGGTGTGGCCACGGTATTGGGAGGAGTGTTGGCCTATTTCATGCTTAATCAACTCGATCATCTGATCGCACCCATACTCGCACTTGCTGCGGCCAGTATGACCTATGTCGCGATGGCTGACCTCATTCCCAGTCTGCATAAACGTCCGGAGATTGGTGCGACCATTCAGCAGGTAATACTTATCGTATTAGGTATTGGTACAGTGTGGCTGGTTGGTGCTTATTTTGGGCATGATCACTGAGGGCTTAAGGAGGCTCCTAAGCTGGCTGTCGGTGACGGCGCACTGGGATTCTGGAAAGCTGTTGCCAAATGCTGGCCGGATACCGGTCAACAGCGCTGCTGGGTGCATAAAACCGCCAATGTAATGGAAAAGCTGCCCAAGGCCATGCAACTCAAGGTCAAGGAAGTACTGCATAACATCTGGCAGGCGGAAACACGGGAAAAGGCTTATGAAGCATTTGATAACTGTATTGAACGTTTTAGTCCGAAGTATCCGAAGGCGATGGAATGTCTGACAAAGGATAAAGATTCCATGCTGGCCTTCTATGATTATCCTGCGGAAAACTGGCAGCATATTAGAACTGAATCGCCCCGGGTTTTGAGGAGGCTCCAAATCTTGAGAGAATGGAGCCATGAATAAATTAAACAAATATTCCCCTGAAGTAAAAGCACGCGCAGTCCGTCTGGTGCAAGAGCATCGCAGTGAGTATCCTTCGCTGTGGGCGACGATAGAATCGATAGCGCCAAAGATTGGCTGCGCACCACCGACATTGCATGATTGGGTAAAGAAGCACGAGATCGACACAGGCTTGCGAGATGGCGTCACCAGTGAAGAACGCGAGCGCATCAAAGCACTGGAGCGTGAAGTCAAGGAATTACGTCGCGCCAATGAGATACTGAAACTGGCCAGTGCTTTTTTTGCCCAGGCGGAGCTCGACCGTAAACTCAAATCCTAAGATCGTTCATTGACCGGCATCGCGACACCCACGGAGTCGAGCCGATCTGCAAGGTATTGCAGGTCGCTTCGTCGGGAATCGACGTCACGTTGTCGAACTGCGTAATCCGGCATTGCGCTGTGCCCGAGCTATTCGCGATGACGATCTGATGCCGTAGATACAACGAATCTGGCAGGCCAATCTGCAGGTTTATGGTGCCGACAAGGTATGGCGACAACTTAAGCGCGAAGGAATACAGGTAGCTCGTTGCACTGTTGAGCGGCTGATGAAACGGTTGGGGCTGGAAGGTGTACGGCGCGGCAAGATTGTCCGCACGACGGTTTCAGACAAGGCGCTACCGTGCCCACTGGATACTGGTCGACTTATCCACAGATGCGTAGTACCCTACGCACTGATTTCCCCTGGTCAAATTTCAACCGGCACAGGTGGTCAATTTTATACCGGTATCAACAGTAATGCTAAGAAACGGATTTCCCTTAAGGAACCTCTGAATAACTGCCATTTCGAGCATAGCGAGAAATCTATATTGTTGATTGCCAAAGATTCCTCACTACGTTCGGAATGACAAAGGTGAGTTAATCAGAGCCTCCTTAAGAATAATAAAGGCTTCTCCAAGGATAAACCAAGATATTCCAGCTCTGCCAGTCAAATTCTTCGGGTATCATTTCACCGGTAATTAATGCCATTTCAGGGCTTGGCAGTGGGATATCGTCCTGACTGGGAAGCGCTATGTAGAAATGGGATGGCTGTGGATTTAATACACTGACAAGTGCTGTTTTTAGCGGGAATTCATCAATAAAAAACTGTTGTAACTGTTTTTTATTGAAAAACAGTGCCAGCATGGGTATTGGCAGGCGTTTTGTCTTTAGATTTAGATTCCGTTTCAGCCCAAAATATAAAGCGGCCTGAATTATCGAAATATCCGGGGTTATCGGGAACCCAGCTAACATGAAAGATGTACATAGGTATTGCCAAGTTAAGTAAATTTGCATAAAAACTAGTCAATGCACTAATTTTTAACTCATTGATTGTTAAATATTCATAATACTGACTCGAGGTGTAAAATCAGTCCAATTTGACTTAACTTGGTAATACCCCCAAAACTAATTTAAAGTTCAGCTATTTTAATGCTGAATAAAAAAAGATCACTTCTCATGCCGCTTGAGATCGCGATAAAAATTCTCGTGGGGCCCGAAGACCAGTAGTTTCAAGCTATCCTTATCGAGAATACGATATGCCAGCATGCACAATTGGTTTGATAAACGGAATTTATAGACCCGGATGCCAAGCAGGTCGCCTACTTTTGCTTCACCGCATTCAGGATTTGATGCAATGGCACGCACTGCTTCATCAAGATCAGGTTTTTGCTGTGGGTGCAGTTTCTTTACAGCGCGCTCAAATGTGGGCGTGACATATAACCGCATCAGTCGAATTGGTACTCACCCGTTGGCTCTTCCTGATCGGCAATCAGTATGTCGCGGATCATGGTAAACGGCAAATCAGGATTCTCCTCTGCAATTTTGCCAATCTGCGACCAGTATTCGATCTGCTTGGGTAGCGAGCGATGCTGTGTTTGCGCGTAGCGCTTGGCCTCGGCCACCAGGCTCTCTGATAGTTTTACGTTTACAGACATGACAATCTCCTAGTCAAAGGTTTATTTTAGCTCAATTAGTTCCTTAAAGGAACCTGGCGAGGATTTGATCATTAATTTTATGAAGTAAATAAATCTAAACGGTTATGCTGCGCGCTTCTCAACCAACAGGAGTAATCTCGGCATGTAACCAGGGGGCTTTCGATGAGAAATGCTGATATTGCCGGGAAATTTGTATTAGAAACCTTTACTAACGAGCAGCCAAATTGGCTGCAAATCTCAGAGCGCAGATATTAATAGACGTTGTTCCAAGCTTTCAGTCGATGATTTTGAGAAGGTATAATATTGCAGCCATCTGACTAAAAATCATTGTGTCGGTGGATCTAACAATACCCTAAGTAGTGCCTGCCTGAAAACCCCATTTTCACCCTCAATCCGCCTGATTCCTGATCACCCTGAGTAAAACATAGCCGAGCGATACCGCCAGCAACACGTCCATTTGTGATTTTCATAAATAACGGTAACACTTGGATTGTATCTGGCGAGAACACTGCGGCGTTGTTCGTCGTCGCCATAGCTCACTATGGCTCCTCCTTTATCCTCACCCGATTGGGCTGTATCTCAATTATTTTGCGGTGGAATGGCCAAGATAACCTTGCGCTATACGATAGTAAACCTTGCGCAAAGGGACGCCATCATGTCGATAGACAATACGTGAGTTAATTTCACTGGGTGTTACGAGGCTGGCTTCGGGGTTGTTGTCTTGCTCGGAAAATGCATCAAAGGCCCGTTTTCTCATGCCAACCAGAAGAATCGGTTGATGAATCGGCTCCCCTGAGGCTTGCCAGTAATCGTACATAACTGCAGGTTCCCCGAATACATTGCGCGAACGAATATCCGCAAGTGGGTGATGACTATAGAAGGTCAGTGCGCTTGCAATTGACCATTTGCTTAATCCAATAATGACGGGTGCTTCCCCCATCTGTTGCTTGACTTCTTCGGCAATTTTTTCAACTTCAGCGGTGGTTTCCTTCCAGAAATAATGCTCAGTCAGAAACTGATAAGGGATGCCTGGTATGCCGAGTGTCGCATAGTGCAAGACAAAAGCGTAGGCCATCAATGAGATAACGATAGTTGGTTGCCAGGCGGCGCGCAGACGGTTGGAGGTTTTCTGGAAAACATCACGCTGCCCCATCATCCAGGCCATAGTTGGTAGCAGCGCAAGCCAGAGCGGGCTGTTCCAATGAAAGCGTGGCGTATCGTAAGTGCTCAAAACCAGGAAAATCAGCAGTGGGATACCGGTAAAAATACCGATAAACAGGTTTTTCCGGGGGAGTTCCACTTGCTTCACCGATTTTGATAAAACTGTATAGAGTGCCAGCATGGCGGCTAAGAGCCCTACTGGTGTCAATACAATGGCAATATAGGCAATTAGCTTGTGTGTGGCAAAATCAACCTGCTCACCGCCGATTCTGCCTGTTTGGAACAGAAAAGATACCCACTCATGTTCCATATTCCAGATAATGACTGGAGAGAACATCAGTAGCGCTATTGCTGTAGCAATATAGGGGTGGGGTCTGCCCAGCCATCGGCGCGCGGTGGGGTCAAGCAAAATAAATGCCAGTGCGGCAAAACCCAACAGTCCAAGTGTGTATTTCGATAGTATCCCCAATCCAAAGGCGATGCCTGCACCAACCCAGGCCAGATTTTTATTGGCTAGCAGCGCACGTTCCAGATAGTAGAGAGTGGCTATCCAGGCGGCGATCAATGGTGCATCCGGAAGCATGGCGAGTCCACTTGCAAATCCGAAAGGAACAATCACAAACAGCATGGTAGCGCTCATGGCAGTGGGCTTGTCATAGAGGTTGCGTGCAAATCCGTACAGATAAGCAATGGCTATCAGTCCACAGATAAAAGCGCCTATTCGCACACCAAACTCATTCTGACCAAAGAGTGCTGTCCCGAGCCAGATTAACCAGGCCACCATGGGAGGATGGTCATAGAAACTCAAATCCATGTGTTGCGCATATTGCCAATAGTAGGCTTCATCAGGAATAAGCTGAGCGACGCCTAGATAGACAAATCGCAACAGAATGACAAAACCGATAATTCCCACAGCTGCTGTTCGCCAGCGTATATCGGGTGGTGCAGGTGGGTCTGTACGTGGAAAGACGTAAAATGCTGACCCTAGGTAATTGACCAGTGCTGCAACAAAAATCGCTGGAAATATAGCCCACCCGCCGGGTATTTCCCAGGTATAAATTAGCCAGGCGAGCACGCCACCGCGAAGTAGCAGAGCAAATAGACCGATTGTCAGGAATCGCAGAAATGTTTTCCAGCGCAATTGACCACTATGATGTAAGCGAAAAGACCACTTGGAATTTAGTATGTAATTAAAAGTAGCGGCTGCAACGAAACTACTCATGTGTGCCAAAGCCAGTCCGATGCCTTGGGAAGTCAAAATCTGAAAAATCAATACATCAACAAATACACCCAGAAACCCGACAAAGGCAAAACGGCTGGCGGTATGCAATGAAGCTGTGCCACCTGCCAGAGTGATCAGACGCTGTAAGTAGATCAGATTATGTCCGAAAGATAATTTCGAGCTTCCACGTGTACGATCACGAAAACAGATAGGGATCTCCTTGACGCGGAATTTCCCTTGGCCCGACATCAGCAGTTCCAGCAAAATTTTGTAGCCTTGCGCTTTTTCCGGTATGTTTTGTACCAGTTCTTTGCGGAAGGCGAAAAACCCGGAAGTAGCATCATTCACGTCGCAGATAACCCGTGCGAGCCAACCACCAGCACGTGACAGCCAGCGGCGATAGAAAGGCCAGTTTTCGGTGCTGCCGCCAGTTACGTAGCGGCTACCAATCACGATATCATGGCTGCCATTCATTACTGGTCGTACCAGATCGATCAACCGCTCTGGAGGATGGCTCAAGTCGGCATCCATAACCGCAATAACTTCATGACTGGCAGCGTGTGCACCTTCCAGAATAGAGGCGGTCAGGTCAGGAGAACTATTCCGCTTGATTAGTTTTACGTTATGCGTGGTTACCCATTGAGCGACTTTTTCCTGGGTATGATCAGTCGAACCATCATCGACAACAATGACTTCAAAATCTGTTCCTGCTAAATCTAATGAAAACAGACGGGTAAGGAGGAGATCAATATTAGCCGCTTCATTGAGCGTGGGAATGATCAGAGAAAATTGCATGTAAGTTTTCAGTTTATTGTAGGGCGTTGACTGCTCAATCGATTACTGCGCGTTTTCTGGTATTGGGTAACGGCACGATTATGTTCAGCCAGCGTTGTCGAGAAATAAGAAGTGCCATCGCCTCTGGCGACAAAATAGATTGCCTGGGTATCTGCAGGGTTGAGCGCTGCCTGAATAGAAGCCAAACTAGGCATGGCGATTGGGGTGGGTGGTAAACCGGTGCGTGTATAGGTGTTATAGGGGTGATCGGTTTGCAGGTCAATTTTGCGCAAGTTACCATCAAATTTATCCCCGAGCCCATAGATGACTGTCGGGTCAGTCTGTAGCCTCATGCCTAGCCGCAAACGATTAATGAATACACCCGCGATCAGATTGCGTTCATGCGCAACGCCCGTTTCTTTCTCGATAATGGAAGCCAGAATCAGCCCTTCATAAGAGCTGGATAACGGCAGGGATGGTTGCCGTAACTGCCATGCTGTTTCAAGATGAATTTGCATAGTGTGATAAGCGCGCTTCAATATAGCTAGATCACTATCATTTTTCTTAAAAAAATAGGTATCTGGGAAAAATAAGCCTTCCGCTCCGGGAGTTTTTGCCTCAATTAGACGCAATATTTCTTGCTCATCAAGTTGCAGTGAATCATGCTGAATAGCAGGATGTTCATTCAGGGCCTGTCTCCATTGAGTAAATGTCCAGCCCTCAATGAAGGTAATCTGATGTTGTTTGATTTTTCCCTGAATCAGAAAATTCAAGAGTTCGATTGGTGAAAGGGCTTCTGTCAGCTCAAAATTACCTGCCTTAATCGCAGTATGTTGTTTAGTGAGATAAGCCAGTAACAGAAATGACCAGTCATTCGGCAGCATGTCGGCCGAGGATAATTCACTGGCTATTTGGCGTAAACTGCTACCGGGAGAAATAGAGAATTCATGTGGAACAGGAAAGTCTTTTGTGGGCGTGATGAGTAGAGAGTAAGTCCAGGCGGACAACAACAAGCTTCCGGTCAGAATCGCCAGTGTGACAAGTTTCAGTGATTGCCTCAGGCGGCCAGGGTTTGACATGATTTCTCACCAGAAACATTCAATTAAGACTGGTTAACTTTTATTGGTGACAGAAAAAGAAAAATATCAAAGGTATTTTGACCAACACCTGTATTTGATTGCCGATGTGGCAAATAAATGCTGATCAAATTTTACGTAATACCAGTGTTCCGTTTGTTCCGCCAAAACCAAACGAGTTCGATAGAACGATGTTTATTTTCATCTCCCTGGCATGATTGGGAACATAATCCAAGTCACAGGCGGGATCGGGGTCATGGATGTTAATGGTAGGTGGCGCGATTTGCTGATCGATCGCCAATGCCGAAAAAACTGCTTCTACTCCCCCGGCAGCGCCGAGTAAGTGACCAGTCATCGACTTGGTGGAGCTAACTGCAATTTTTTTTGCCTTATCACCAAAACATTGTTTGACCGCAATAGTTTCAGCCAGATCTCCCAAAGGAGTCGATGTGCCATGCGCATTGATGTAATCCACCTCATCAAGATGAATCTGTGCGTTGGCGAGCGCATTTCTCATGCAGCGCGCCGCACCCTCTCCATCGTCACAGGGAGCTGTCATGTGGTGTGCGTCCGCACTCATGCCAAACCCGGCCAGCTCTGCATAGATTTTTGCCCCACGTTTACGGGCATGTTCCAGTTCTTCCAGTACCAGAATACCGGCGCCTTCGCCAAGTACGAACCCGTCACGCTTGATATCCCAGGGACGACTTGCGGTAGCGGGATCGTCATTACTGGTTGAAAGCGCGCGGGCTGACGCAAATCCCCCAACGGTCAGAGGAGTCACACAGGATTCAGCTCCACCACAGACCATGATATCTGCATCACCATATTCAATCATGCGGGCAGAGCAGCCAATACTGTGTGTTGCAGTAGTACAGGCCGTTACGATCGCAAGATTTGGCCCTTTATAGCCGTACATGATAGACAGATTACCTGCAACCATGTTAATGATGGTACTCGGAATGAAAAAGGGAGAAATCTTGCGTGGTCCGCCAGTATGATAAGCTTCATCGGTATGCTCAATCATCGGTAATCCACCGATACCGGAGCCTATATTCACGCCGATACGTTCAGCATCAAGTTTTGCTACATTTTCAATGCCTGCATCGGTTATGGCCTGAACGGAAGCGGCCATGCCGTAGTGGATGAATACATCCATACGCCGGGCATCTTTGGCGGAAAGGTAATGGGTGATGTCAAATTCCTTGACCTCACCGGCAATGCGTGATGCAAAATTCGATGCATCAAAACGTGTAATTGGGGTGATGCCGGATTTTCCGGCAATAATATTTGCCCAAGCCTCTGTAACGGTGTTGCCAACGGGTGAAACAATACCCAGTCCAGTGATGACTACTCTACGTTTGGACAAAATTGCTCCAGTAAGTCAATAAAAATAACGGAAGAGAGAAAATATAGTCTGTTACGATGCGTTGGTTGAGACGTAATCAATGGCTTCCTGTACCGTATTGATTTTTTCGGCCTGCTCATCGGGAATTTCGCATTCAAACTCTTCTTCCAGAGCCATAACCAGTTCAACTGTATCAAGCGAATCTGCACCCAGGTCATTAACGAAGGAGGATTCATTCTTGATTTCCTCTTCCTTTACTCCCAATTGCTCGGCTACGATCTTTTTGATACGTTGTTCTATCTCTGTGATTTCCATGTGGCTGTCCATCCTTTCGGGTCAAAAATTACTACAGGTTTATCAAATTTAAAACACCAGCTTAACTTCCCGAAATGGGCAAATTAAGTACATCGCAGCAACTACTAAAAATTTTTAATTAGAATGTCAAATGTTATATGCCGCCTTACCCCATATAGAGGCCGCCATTAACGTGCAACGTTGTTCCGGTAATATAATCTGCCGCCGGTGATGCCAGAAACGCCACGGCTGCTGCAATATCTTGCGGCGTGCCTAGTCTTCCCAGCGGAATTTGCTGAGTGAGTGCCTGTTGCTGGTCGGTTGAAAGCGCCCGAGTCATATCGGTATCAATAAAGCCAGGGGCAATACAGTTTACCGTGATATTCCGAGAACCAATCTCCTTGGCCAATGATTTGCTGAAGCCAATCATACCAGCTTTGGCAGCAGAGTAATTTGTCTGTCCTGCATTGCCGGTTACACCCACAATTGAGGCGATATTGATGATACGACCATTTCTTGATTTCATCATGTCGCGCAGTACCGCGCGACTGAGTAAATAAATCGCCTTCAAATTGGTATGCATGATTGTATCCCATTCTTCCTCTTTCATGCGTACCAGCAGATTGTCGCGAGTAATGCCAGCATTGTTGACGAGTATAGCAATGCTACCAAGAGATTGTTGCGCTGCTTCAATTCCTTTGATGATTTGTGTGGGGTCAGTGACATCCATGGTGATTCCCATACCCTGAATACCGGCAGTACTCAAATAGTGTCCAATCTGTTCGGCACCGGTTTGTGTAGTTGCTGTGCCGACAACCATAGCACCGTGCGCACCAAGCTCAAGCGCGATCGCCTTACCAATTCCCCGGCTGGCGCCTGTTATTAGTGCAACCTTATCTGTAAATGGGCTTTTAGAATTATTTGGCATGACTGATAGGTATTATCCGGCAGAATGTTTTGTTTGAACTGGCCCCGTGGTGGTGATGGCCTGCTGCAGGTTGGCGATATCTGACAGGGTAATGCTAGTCAGGTTCTTATCAATACGGCGCACCAATCCGGATAAAACCTTGCCGGGGCCACATTCCACGATATGAGTAATGCCGTGTGAGGCCATAGTTTGAATGGTTTGTGTCCAGCGTACTGGACAGTAAAGTTGTTGTTCCAGTACGTGTCGCATGTCATCAATTGCGGTGTGCAGGGCATAGTCAACATTGTGTAAAACCGGAATAAGTGCTGGTTTGATTGCTGTCTTTTGTAGCATCACAGAAAATTTATCTGCAGCTTCACGCATGAGCGAGCAGTGTGAAGGGATGCTGACAGGTAGTAAAACCGCGAGCTTCGCACCATTCTGCTTGGCAAGTGTAATACCCTGAAGAACAGCTGTTTTGTGGCCGGCAATAACGACTTGTCCAGGAGCATTAAAATTGGCGGGCGTCAATGATAGCTCTGGTAAATCATGGATTACTTCCTGGCAGAGTGCGGCGACGGTGTCGTCATCCAGCCCCACTATCGCTGCCATTCCTCCGATACCGTCGGGAACACTCTCCTGCATGACTTGTGCGCGGTATCTTACTAATTGCAGCGCATCGGCAAAGTCAAGTGTTTCCGCTGCCACCAATGCAGCAAATTCGCCAAGACTATGTCCTGCCAGCATGGCGGGGCTGGTTCCATTTGCTTTTCTCCACGCGCGGTAAATGGCAATATCTGCCACCAGCATGACAGGTTGCGTATTGATGGTGAGATTGAGTGTAGACTCCGGGCCATCAGTAACCAGTGTCCATATATCCTGTTGCAGAATTTCGCTGGCTTCTTCAAAGGTTGCCCGGACGACCGTATCGCCGACGTAACCCTGCATCATGCCGATCGATTGAGAACCCTGTCCTGGAAAAACGAAAGCAGTTTTCATCTTTTACCAGCGTAACAGAACCGAACCCCAGGTGAATCCACCACCAACCCCTTCAAGTAAAATTTGTTGATTTTTTTGAATACGTCCGTCCCTGACTGCGAGATCAAGTGCAAGCGGTATTGATGCTGCAGAGGTATTGCCATGCTGCGCAACGGTCGTCACCACTTTATTTTCAGGAATACCCAGTTTTTTGGCAGTTGAATTGATGATGCGGATATTAGCCTGATGCGGAATCAACCAGTCTATATCAGACGTTTGCAGATTATTCGCTGCCAGTGCTTCCCGCGCAGCTTCTTCCAGTACTTTTACGGCAAACTTAAAAACGGTGTTGCCCTCCATGGCAATATACGGAGTACCCTTAACCCTGCCGGCACAAATATATCCGGGTGCGGCCAGCACATCACTATAACGTCCGTTGGCGTGGAGATGTGTGGAAAGGATGCCGGGCTGCTCACTTTCTGTTAATACGGCAGCTCCTGCTCCATCGCCAAACAGAACGCACGTGGTGCGATCCTGCCAGTCGATGATTCGCGAATAAACTTCGGTGCCGACAACCAGAGCATTTCGAGATTTCCCGCTACGAATAAACATGTCGGCCATGGTTAGCGCATAGATGAAACCACTGCAGACTGCCTGTACGTCGAATGCCGGCCCGTCTTCTATCCCCAGTTTCTGTTGCAGAATACAGGCCGTGCTGGGAAAAATCATATCGGGTGTCGTGGTGGCGACAATCACCAGATCAATAGCCTGAGCCGGAATTTGTGCGGCTGCCAGCGCCCGTTGACTAGCCTGCAGTGCGAGATCACTTGCCATTTCGTCATCTGCAGCGATATGTCGCTGGGTGATACCGGTTCGGGTGCGAATCCATTCGTCACTGGTATCCACCATCGATTCCAGATCCTGATTGGTCAGAATTTTTTCTGGCAGATAGCCACCGGTTCCAATGATGCGAGAGAACATATTGATAATTTAGTTGACTGACGATGAATTTTCAGCAAGATGATGCGTATTGCGCTCAAGCAGTTCGGCATGCTCACCCAGATGACGAATCATGCCGCCCCGAACTTCATCCACTGCTCGTTTAATCGCGCTACAAAATGCTACCTTGTCTGCTGAGCCGTGACTTTTAATGACGATTCCGCGCAGACCCAGCAGGCTAGCGCCATTATACTGACGATGATCGACTCTTCGCTTGAAAGCGTTGATAACTGGCATGGCGACGATTCCGGCCAGTTTGGTCAACAAATTGCGCTTGAATTCCTCACGCAAGTAACTGGCCAGCATTTGTGCCAGTCCTTCCGATGTTTTTAATGCGACATTGCCGACAAAACCATCGCATACCACAACGTTAGTCGTGCCTTTATAAATATCATTGCCTTCAACATTGCCATAGAAATTCAGATCACTGGCGCGAAACAGCTCGGCAGCGTGCTTAACTACGTCATTGCCCTTGATGTCTTCTTCGCCGATATTCAATAATCCGACAGTAGGAGCAGGAATATTCTCGACAGACGAAACCAGTGTTGCGCCCATCACGCCAAACTGCAGCAGGTGTTCTGCCGTGCAGTTAATATTTGCTCCAAGGTCGAGCACGTAGGTATGTCCGGTAATGGTAGGGAGGATTACGGCCAGCGCCGGCCGGTCAATACCGGGTATCGTCTTGAGCACAAAACGGGAAGTGGCCAATAATGCACCAGTATTTCCAGCGCTGACGCAGGCGTGAGCCTCACCGCTTTTGACCAGATTGATACTGACCCGCATCGAGGAATCTTTTTTGTTACGCAGTGCCAGTGCCGGTGATTCGTCCATGCCTACCACCTCGCTGGCAGGTTGTATTCTAAGTCTCGGACTGAGTGCAACGTTGAGTGCCCTGAGTTCTGCTTCGATTGCGGTTTGAATGCCAACCAGCACGATATCGGTTTCCTGATCCTGGCGCAGGTATTCAATGACGGAGGGCACGGTAACATGCGGACCATGATCACCACCCATGCAGTCGATTGCAACTGTGGTATTCACTGGTGACGACTATCAGGCAACCCGTCTGGCATGACGAAAAAAAAAGGCAAAATTATTCGTCGTTCTTGGTTTTGAGCACCTTGCGGCCACGATAAAACCCATTTGGGCTGATATGGTGGCGCAAATGGGTTTCGCCAGTTGTTGGCTCAATTGCCAGCGGGGGTGCGATCAGCGCATCGTGAGAGCGATGCATCCCTCGTTTTGATGGGGATTTTTTGTTTTGCTGGACGGCCATGATAGTTAGCTCCAAAAATAATCAGTAAAAAACTCAAGAATGAGTGCGGTAATCATCGGCATCCATTATACAGACGTATAAGGCAGCATTGGTATTGGTTATCAATAATTCGATCTAGTGAGATTGCTTCAATGATTTCAGCGCTGCAAAAGGGTTAGCTCTATCAGACTGATTTTTAATATCTTTCAGTTTCTCAGCCTGAGGACAATCCATATCTGGATGACGTGGTGATGAGGGGAGTCCTAGGATAATCTCGTCCTCAATCAATGCAAAAGCATCCAGTTCTTCTGAGGCCAGTATGGCATCAGCAAGGCTGTCTTCGTCGTATAGAGCGAGTTCCTCTTCGTTTTTTGCCAGTATCAATTCGGACTTGAGATCGAGTGGGTGCGACATTTTATCCAGGCATCGTTGGCAATGAAGATCAATCATGCCTTTAACCGATACACGAAGTATGAGCCTGCCATGTCTATCGATAGCACCCTTGAGTGTATAGTCAATCCTGCCGGTGTCATTCGCCAGAAAATCGCGTAAACGAATCAAATTTTCAGGTAATATGCTGCCACTCAGTGAGTCGGCAGTATGAGAAAATTTAAACGCGTCGATAACCAGTTGCTTGAGCATAAGGCGCGCATGTTATATTTTTTACGCTAACGTGTCAAAAAATGTCGATCAGCTGCCCCGATCGCCTCGGTGTGCCTCCATTTCCATTTTAACTCCTGTCTGAATAATGACTTTCCCGCGACTTGTTTTGGGTTCCAGTTCTTTATATCGGCGCGAGCTGCTTGCGCGATTAGAAATTCCATTTGAAACTGCAAATCCGGCAATCGATGAATCTGCATTGCCTGATGAATTGCCATCGACGACCGCATTGCGATTGGCGACTGAAAAAGCATATGCGGTGGCGAGACAGTTTTCCGATGCCCTGATTATTGCGGCGGATCAAGTAGCGGTGCTGGATGGCAATCACTTGGGGAAACCCTATAATCATGCCAATGCAACCAGGCAGTTATGTCAGATGCGCGGCAGGGAGGTGGTTTTTCACACAGCATTGTGTTTATTTAACAGCCGTTCTAAGCGTATTCAATCCCGGGTTGTGCCATGTGCAGTACAGTTCCGGCAGATAAGTGATCGCCAGATTGAACGCTACCTGTCCAGGGAGCAGCCATATCACTGTGCGGGCAGTGCTAAATCGGAGGGATTGGGGATTGCGCTGATTGAACGTATTGCGGGTGATGATCCCAATGCATTAATTGGTCTGCCGCTGATCGCACTGGTGGAGATGCTGGGCAATGAAGGCGTGGAGGTATTGTAATCAATGGCGATAATTTTCTCATTTACCGATGTAGCCAGATTTAATGAGCGGGACTGGTTCAGAGCACATGCGAGACGTGCTATGGTCAGTCTGATGATGGCCGGCGCGCTGATGGTGGCGGGTGGCGTCGCTGTTGCCCAGATAAGTTCTCCTGCGGTCGATCGCCACATTGATCGAGCGGTGAATCTGTCGGTTACGGCAAGTGATCAAAACCTGACTTTGGCACAAGCGTTGGAGCGGGTTCTGCAAAATAATCCTGAATTGGCTGCTGCTGCCAGAGAAATCAGTGCGTTTGAAGGCACAAAACTGCAAGCCAGTATTTTCAGGAATCCTGATTTTATTACTGAAACTGAGGAAATCAATTCTCACAATCGTAACATCCAGCCGTTTGTGACGTTGCGCATCAGTCAGTTATTCGAGTTGGGCGGCAAACGGCATGCTCGGATGAATGTGGCAGGGTTGGCTCAGGAAGTGGCGCAGCAGGCATATGAAGTCAAACGTGTCGAAATTATGGCGCGTACAGCAGATGCTTTTATCGATGTGCTGGAAGGGCAGGCGCTGGTCGGTGTGCTCGAAGATACTCTGCAATTGACTGAACTTGCGCTGAATACCGCTAATAAACGTGTTGCAACAGATAAGGCGCCCCCCATGGAGGCGATTCGTTCCAAGGTGAATTTATCCACCGTCAGTGTCGAACTTGAGCAGGCGAAGCGCAGCCTGGCAGCAGCGAAAGGCAGACTGACCCTGCTGTGGGGAGAGTCTACGCCACCATTCAGTCTGGTTCAGGGGGAGCTGGAATCATTTGTGACCATTCCCGAACTTGACCGCCTGCTTGAACATATCGAAACAAATCCGGTGCTGCTGCAAAGCAGCAAGCAAATTACACAACGTGAAGCGATGTTTGAACTCGAAAATGCGCGCCGCATTCCCGATATCCGGCTGGGTGCTGCTATCCGACGCTATCTGGAACTGGATCAGAACACGGCCTTGCTTGATATGTCGATTCCCATCCCGATTTTTGACCGTAATCAGGGTAATCGACTGGAAGCGCAGCAGAGGATCTATCAGGCGCGTGATCAACGCATGGCTGCTGAACTGCTGTTGAGATCCGAATTAACACGTGTTTATGAAAGTTTGCGTGCGGCGCAGGGAGAAACACAGACGTTGCGCGATGAAGTGCTGCCCGGGGCGCAAAAGGCGTTTGAATTAACCAACCGTGGCTATCAGCTCGGCAAGTTCAGTTTTCTGGAAATGCTGGATGCGCAACGGACCTATTTTCAGAACAGAACGCTTTATGTGCGTGCGCTCGCCAACTACCAGCGGCTGGTCAACGCGCTTGAGCGGCTGGTAGCCGCGCCACTCGAACATTTCGCATCGTCATCGGGGCTCCACCCACAAAAACGGGAATAATTCATGAATACTGCGCGGTACTTACCTTTTGTTGTGGTCATCCTGATTGGCATGGCGCTTGCTGCCGGAATTCTTTTGCTGGACGAGCCGGAATCCCCTGTTTCTGACGCACAGCCATCGCTGACTGCTGTCGATGCGGCACCTGATGCCGAACTGGAGAAAGGTCCAAAGGGTGGGCTATTATTTGTCAAAGATAAATTTTCGCTGGAATTGACCATTTATGAAAAAGGAGTGCCGCCCCATTTCAGGGTTTATCTCTATGAGAATGGCAAACCCGTCGCGCCCGCGACTGTAAATGTGACCATTGCGTTATCACGGCTTGGTAAGGCGGCGCAGGTTTATCAGCTAAAACCAGCGGGCAATTATTTGACCAGTGATCAGGAAGTGGAGGAGCCGCACTCGTTTGAAATGGTGATTGCGGCTGACCATCAAGGTAAAACCTATCGCTGGGGGCACAGCCAGATTGAGGGGCGGGTGGAGATGGATGATGCGACCCTTGCCAGTAGTGGAATCAAAATCGCGACTGCCGGCCCGGCAGCGATTCAACCCAAAATCACCTTGCCGGGCGAAATCATTTTCAATGAACACAAGATTGTGCATGTTGTCCCCCGGTTACCAGGAATGGTGGTGGCAGTCCAGGCGCATCATGGTCAGAAGATGAGCAAGGGTGATGTGCTGATGGTGATCGAGAGTCCGGTGCTGGCTGAGTTGCGCAGTCAGTATTTGTCCGCGCACAGTCGTCTGCAATTGGCGGAAGCAGTCTTCAAGCGAGAAGAGACCTTATGGCAGGAAAAAATCACCGCCAAGCAGGATTATCTGGTGGCTAAACAGCAGTGGCAGGAAGCCAGAATTGTACTGAAACTGGCGGCTGAACGTCTGCATGCGCTGGGTGTATCCCCGGAATCAGGAATGACGGAAAAAAATCTTGCCCGTTATGAATTGCGTTCGCCAATCAGTGGAATCATCATCGATAAGGCAGTGGTTATGGGCGAGGCGGTTACTGAGAACAAGACTGTTTTTATCGTAGCGGACATGTCCTCCATCTGGGCTGCGGTCAAGGTGTTTCCATCCGATCTGCATCTTGTTCATGTTGGCCAAAAGGCAATTATCCGAGCCGACGCACAGGATCTGCAGCAACAGGGGACAGTGATCTATGTAACGACATTGCTCGATAACGTTACCCGCACCGCGATCGCCCGTGTTGAACTCGATAATCATACGGAGAAATGGCGCCCGGGGATGTTTGTCAAGGCGGATTTGTTGACCGGAATGATCGAGGTTCCGGTCGCGGTATCGCTGGATGCCGTGCAGACACTGCGCGATAGCCCGGTAGTATTTGGCCGCTATGGCGATTATCTGGAGATGCGTCCACTCAAGCTGGGCGCGAGTGATGACAAACTGGTTGAAGTGGTTGAAGGCCTGTCGGTCGGCGAGCAGTATGCGGTGGGTAACAGTTATGCCATTAAGGCGGAGCTGGGTAAGGCGGGGGCATCGCATGATCATTGACGCGCGAATGCGTTTTTCCAGAAAGGCGTCACATGTTTGAGCACCTGCTGCGAGCGGTCATTCATCATCGCGGACTCGTACTGCTGGCCGTGCTGGCGATGGCATTGCTGGGCGTGTACAGTTATCAGAAACTGCCAATCGACGCGGTACCCGATATTACCAATGTTCAGGTGCAGATCAATACGGCTGCGCCTGGCTATTCGCCAATGGAAGTCGAGCAGCGCATCACGTTTCCGGTTGAAACCATCATGGCGGGTATTCCCGGACTGGATTACACCCGCTCGCTGTCGCGTTATGGCCTGTCGCAAGTGACGGTTATTTTCGAGGAAGGCGTCGATATCTATTTTGCCCGCCAGCTGGTCAGCCAGCGTATCCAGGAAGCAAAAGGCAGATTGCCCGCCGGAATTGAGCCGTCAATGGGGCCAACATCGACCGGTCTGGGTGAAATTTTCATGTGGACGGTTGGAGCCGAAGCCGGCGCGCGTAAACCGGATGGTACGGCTTATACGCCAACTGATCTGCGCGAGATCCAGGACTGGATCGTGCGGCCGCTGCTACGCGTCGTCAAAGGTGTAACCGAAATCAATACCGTTGGCGGGTTCGTCAAACAGTATCACGTCACGCCCTTTCCCGAAAAACTGGTTGCTTACGGACTGACGCTGCAGGACATCGTGACCGCGCTGGAACGCAATAATCTCAACCTGGGCGCGGGGTACATCGAAAAAAGTGGTAGCCAGTACCTGGTGCGGTTGCCTGGGCAGGTCACCAATATCGACGAGATCGGTGAAATCACGCTTGGTAGCAGGCAAGGGACGCCGCTGCGCATCAAGGATGTCGCAGATATCCTGATCGGCAAGGAGTTGCGAACCGGTGCGGCCACGCAGAACGGCGAGGAGGTGGTACTGGGCACAGCGCACATGCTGATTGGTGAGAATAGCCGCACAGTGGCGCGCGCGGTTGCCGACAAACTGGTAGAGGTCAATCGCAGTCTGCCATCAGGCATTGTTGCTACTCCTGTGTACGATCGTACCAGACTGGTGGACGGCACCATTCGCACGGTTGCGTCCAATCTGATCGAAGGCGCGGCGCTGGTCATCGCGGTGCTGTTCATTTTTCTCGGCAATATCCGCGCGGCGGTGATTACCGCGCTGGTTATCCCATTATCGATGCTGTTCACCTTGAGTGGCATGGTGGCCAACCAGATCAGCGCCAATCTGATGAGTCTGGGGGCGCTGGATTTCGGAATTATCGTCGATGGCGCCATTGTGATTGTGGAGAACAGTATTCGGCGTCTGGCACAGGAGCAGCAAAAGCTGGGGCGAATATTGAGTAAGGCAGAACGGCTGGCAATAGTGTTTTCCGCGACCCAGCAAACCCGGCGGGCGCTGATTTACGGGCAGATCATCATTATGGTGGTGTATATCCCGATTTTTGCGCTGACGGGTGTCGAGGGCAAGATGTTCCATCCCATGGCATTCACCGTGGTGGTGGCATTGATCGGCGCGATGATTCTGTCGGTGACTTTTGTGCCGGCTGCAATTGCACTTTTTCTGGGCGGCGCCGTGTCAGACAAGGAAAGCTGGATCGTGACGCGCAGCAAACGTCTGTATGAGCCGATGCTCACGGGCGTCATGCGCAATCAGGCATTGACTGTAACGGTTGCGCTGATGGCGATTGTGTTGTCAGCATTGCTGGCTACCCGTCTGGGCAGTGAATTCGTTCCCAGTTTGAATGAAGGCGATATTGCGCTGCATGCGCTGCGTATTCCCGGCACCAGTCTCTCCACGGCAATCGACATGCAGACCGAGCTTGAAAAAACAATCCGCACGTTTCCAGAAGTGGAGCGCGTATTTGCCAAGATCGGTACGGCGGAAATTGCCACCGACCCCATGCCACCCAGCGTGGCGGACATTTTTATCATGCTCAAACCGCAGGTGGAATGGTCCGGGCCTTATCGCACCAAGGATGAGCTGATTGCAGCCATGGAACAAAAGGTGCTGCAGGTGCCAGGCAATAACTATGAATTCACGCAGCCGATCGAGATGCGCTTCAATGAACTGATCGCCGGCGTGCGTGCCGATGTCGCGGTCAAGGTATTCGGAGACGACATGGCGACCCTGCTTGCTCTGGGTGAGCAGGTCGAGGCATTGATGACGACGGTGCCGGGTGCGGCGGATGTCAAGGTGGAGCAGGTGACCGGTTTGCCGGTATTGTCAATCGAGATCGACCGCGCCAGCATCGCGCGCTATGGACTTGATGTTGCTGATGTGCAGGATGCGGTGGCCATCGCGGTTGCCGGTAAACAGGTTGGTCTGATCTATGAGGGGGATCGGCGCTTCGAACTGCAGGTACGTCTGCCGGAAGGGCTGCGGGCAGATATCGAAGCGTTGCGCTATTTGCCTATCGGCCTGCCCGTTGCTACAGGTCAGCCGGGCGCAGCGGCAATGGCACCATCCTTGCCTGTGATGCCGTCGCCAGGAATGGCGGCAACTGGTCTGGTGAACTTCGTCACGCTGGGCGAAGTGGCAACATTACGTATTATTGAAGAACCCAACCAGATCAGCCGCGAGAATGGCAAGCGGCGCGTGGTAGTGACAGCTAACGTGCGTGGGCGGGATCTGGGTTCGTTTGTGAACGAAACACAGGCCCTGGTCAATGAGCGGGTGGACATTCCTGTGGGATACTGGCTGACATGGGGCGGGCAGTTTGAGCAAATGATCTCGGCTGCTGAACGGTTGCAGATTGTCGTGCCTGTTTCGCTGGTATTGATTTATGTCTTGCTCTACAGCATGTTTGGCAACTTTCGTGATGGGCTGCTGGTGTTCACGGGCGTGCCGTTTGCGTTGACTGGCGGGGTACTGGCGCTGTGGCTGCGGGATATTCCGCTATCCAT
Source organism: Nitrosomonas sp. (assembly GCA_016703745.1). Taxonomy (NCBI): domain Bacteria; kingdom Pseudomonadati; phylum Pseudomonadota; class Betaproteobacteria; order Nitrosomonadales; family Nitrosomonadaceae; genus Nitrosomonas; species Nitrosomonas sp. The sequence continues at coordinate 246,872 of JADJBK010000006.1, forward strand.
TTCTGCCGGTGTTGGCTTTATTGCCCTGTCCGGTATCGCGGTGCTGAACGGACTGGTGATGCTGTCATTCATTCGGGAATTGCGCAGCGAAGGCCATACACTGGATGATGCCGTGCACACCGGCGCATTGGCGCGACTGCGCCCGGTACTGATGACGGCATTGACCGATGCCATCGGTTTCGCACCCATGGCGCTGGCGACAGATATTGGAGCGGAAGTACAGCGTCCGCTGGCAACCGTTGTCATTGGCGGTATTCTCTCCTCGACCCTGCTGACTCTGCTGGTGTTGCCGGTACTATACAGATTGTCACATCGGTCAGATAAACCGGATAGGTCTTGATGGAGTTGAGCGTTATATTCGGGTTATGGGCAGGTTGTCGGATTTTTTTACACTTTGCGTGATGTCTATTATCTGGCAAATGTAGCACGGTTGTAATATATTGATTGTAATATTTTAATTCGCCTTTCTTAAAAATGGCACAGGATATGCTTCTACTTAAATAGACGTTCAGAAATTTATTTTTCTTGTACGTGGGGTTGTTATACTAGCGAAGTTGATTGGCTTAATGATTTGTTACAAGAGGTAAAAATTATGTCTGAGAAAAAAATGCCACAATCGGTAGCGAGTGACTTGAGAAATGATGGATTGGCCGTTGCTCCTCAGCCCAAGCGCAGACGGCTGCTCAAAAGTACAGTCGCCATTCCGGTAATTATGACGCTTTCCAGTGGTGCGGCGCTGGCTCGTACCAGCAATCTGGTGGGGAGTGTCGATATTGGAAATGCCGCCACGGTAACGAATGCACAGAATCAACCGCAAATTGTCTGTGCAATACCGGATCCTCTTCAAGATCAATCGGGTGCGCCGCCTTATGATCTGGGTACTTCGCCACAAGCCACGCTGGCTCCGGCAGAACTCTCGCCCGCAGGCCAGGCTGCTTTTTGTCAGAGTCCCCCTCAAAATGGAATTCTGATTTCGGCAACTGCGTTTACGTCACTGCAGGCCAAAGGATTACAAATTCTTTAAATTGAGTTTTCTGTCGCAATGGTGCGCAGTGGATTTTGCCTCGTTGCGGGTGGTTGACTGGGATGGGGAGTTTACCGTTTTTCAGCCTGCTGCCGGTAAAACCCATTTTCTGAACGAGATGGGGTTGCGCATCTTAGGGCTGCTTGACCAGTCACCTCTAACGCTGGAATACCTGTGCCAGCTTCTGTCGGAGCATTTCTCATTGCTGCCGGATGAACCATTCATGCAACAGATTCAGAAAACACTGCATCGCTTTGAAGCGCTTGGCCTGATCGCATCCATCCATTCTCACCGGTGAAGGTCGGACAGCTCTCACGGGAGGAATTACGGGGTCGATTGAGCAGTGAAAAGGGGCTGCGTGTCAAATTCGGCCCTTTTATTGTTCGTATTCAGAGCCACCTGCCATCACTTGTTGATCCGTTACACCGGTTGTATGCGTTTTACACTTTGGCGGACGACGATATTGCCGAGTTTCATGTGCAGATTGTTCCCAAACATTCACTAAGGCGTCCGTTCACGCCTTTGCTGCAGTTTCTGGTGGATGGGCAGGCACCTTTTCCCGCCGCGCCGGTTCACCAGGCGCTGACGATGCTCGAATGGGGTATCAATCTGGCTATCGCGGTTCGAGTGAATCATTTTTTGCTGTTCCATTGCGCGGCGGTCGAGCGCAATGGCCATGTCCTGTTGCTGCCTGCGTGGCCGGGTAGCGGCAAGACGACTTTGTGTGCCGCGCTTATCCATCATGGTTACCGACTTTTTTCGGATGAATTCGGCTTGCTGGAGCTGCAATCGGGTCATTTATTTCCATTGCCGCGCCTGATGCCGCTCAAAAACCAGGCGATTGATGCGATTCGTCATTTTCTTCCTGAAGCAACATTGGGTCCCGAGATTCATGGCACCTTGAAGGGAACCGTCGCGCATGTTCGTCCACCTGAAGCCAGCATCGATCGTGAAGATGAACCGGCCGCCCCGCGCTGGATTGTTTTTCCAAAATGGATTGCCAATCAGCCATTGCAGCTTGAGGAAATGCCACGTTCCGAGGCATTTTTGCTGCTGGCAAGCAACGCCTTTAATTACGAAGTGCTGGGTCAATCCGCGTTTGACGCCGTGACCAGTCTGATTCAGCGTTGTGAATGCCGCAAACTGGTGTACTCCGATTTCGGGAGTGTGCTGGCAGCATTGAATGAACTCACCGATGGTTGACCCTGATCTGAGCGCGCATCACCAGCTGCTGTTGCAGGCTTTGCGTGATCCGCGCAGCATTCACGATATTGGTAATCAGGATTGGGAATTGCTGTTACGGCTGGCCAGACGCGCCAGGCTGCTGGGTTTTCTGGCCGTTGAGCTGGAGAAAGTCGGATTGCTGGATAAAATCCCGCTGCGGGTTGCTAACCACCTGCGTTCCGGCCTGATCCAGGCGAGGAAATTTCAACAACTGGCGCGCTGGGAACTGGACAGAATCCTGTGGGCGCTGGGGAAAGATCGCGCTCCCATCATCGTGCTTAAAGGCATGGCTTATCTGCTGGCAGGATTACCCCATGCCGCTGGCCGGGTATTTGCTGATCTTGATCTGCTGGTACCTGCAGAAAATCTGCAGGCAATCGAATCCACCCTGCTGGCAAAAGGCTGGCAGCACCATGAACTCTCGGCCTATGATGAGCACTACTACCGCACCTGGACGCATGAAATTCCGGCATTGATCCATTGTGAACGCGAAACCGAAGTGGATATCCATCACTCCCTGACTTCTCCTATTGGTACACTGAAACTGGAAACCGCGCCATTCTGGGAAACTGCAGTCAGGCTGCCTGGGTTGGAAGTCAGCGTACCGAGTCCAGCAGACATGGCGCTGCATTGCGCAGTCAATCTGTTTCAGAACAACGAATTGGCGGACGATATACGGCATTTGCTCGACCTGCATGGCATGTTGCAATTTTTCAGTGCCGATCAGCCGCTTTTTTTGGACAGCTTGATCACGCGCGCCAACCATCTGGGTGTGGGCAGACCTCTTTTTTACGGCCTGTATTTCAGTAAACTGCTATTGCAGACGTCTGTTCCAGAAGCGGTCATGATCAGAATAGAACGGCGTCCGGGTTGGCTGGCACTAAAAGTGATGCAGCTGTGCGTGCCGCTGGCGCTATTACCGCTGCACCCTGATTTTTCCTGTAGAAGCACAAAACTTGCACGCTGGTGGTTGTACTGGCGCAGCCACTGGCTGCGTATGCCATTGCATATATTGCTGCCGCATCTGACTTACAAGTTTTACCTGTCGGTATTTCCGCACAAAGCGGCAAACACTTCCTCAGATGGAATCACAGTAAAAACAAAGTAGCCAGTCCCAAAAAGATGAAAAATCCGCCACTATCGGTAACTGCCGTGATCAACACGCTGGAACCAAGCGCCGGATCGCGTCCCAGTTTTTTGCGGGTGAGAGGAATCAACACGCCAACCAGTGCGGCCAGCAATAGATTGAGCAGCATTGCCAACGCAATGACCAGACCCAGTTGGTAGCTCTGATAGATAATGTAGGTGAAGAAGCCGACAACACTTCCCCATACGATGCCATTGATGATGCTGACACCAATTTCCTTGGCAACCAGTTTGAAGGTACTTTCCGAGTTGACTTGCCCCAGGGCAATGGCCCGCACGATCATGGTGATAGTCTGGTTGCCGGAATTGCCGCCTACACCGGCAACAATTGGCATCAAAGCGGCCAGTGCCACTAGCTTTTCGATCGAATCTTCGAACAGGCCAATGACTCGTGAGGCAATAAAGGCGGTAACGAGATTGATGGCAAGCCATGCCCAACGGTTATGTACGCTTTTCCATACTGGTGCGAACAAGTCTTCTTCTTCGCTTAGACCGGCCTGGTTGCGCACTTCCAGATCAGCTTTTTCGCGCATGAAATCAATTACATCATTGACGGTCAGTCTGGCTATCAACTTCTGGTCGGCAGAAACAACGGGAGCAGAAATCAGGTCATAGCGCTCGAATGCCTGAGTGGCTTCTTCCGCCTTATTATCGGGGTGGAACTTGACGGTGTCGCGTAACATGACTTCAGTAACGATTTTTTCGGGATCATTGACCAGTAACTGATTCAATAACAGCACCCCTTGCAGATGCTCATCACGATCAACAACAAACAGCTGGTCGGTATGATCCGGCAATTCGCCCAGGCGACGCAGATAACGCAATACGACTTCGATACGGACATCCTCGCGCACCGTGATGACATCAAAATCCATCAATGCGCCGACCGATTCCTCGGGGTATGACATGGCTGCTCGCAGCTGATCACGCTCTTCCAGTGGCAGTGCACGGAATACGCCTTCGATAACATCGCTGGGAAGATCGGGCGCCAGATCAGCAATTTCATCGGCATCGAGTTGCTCGGCAGCAGCAACCAGCTCATGGCTTTCCATGTCTTCAATCAACGTTTGCCGGACGGCATCCGAAACCTCGATTAACACTTCCCCGTCACGTTCGCTGCTGACCATGCTCCATAAAGTCAACCGGTCTTCCAGCGGCAGGGCTTCGAGAATATGAGCAATATCTGCTGAGTGCAGTTTGTCCAGCATATTTTGCAGACTGGCAAGATTCTGCTTCTGCACAATCGAATTGGCAAGATGGTGCTGCTGATCTTCCTGCAAACGCACCAGACCCTCTACCAGTTTATATTTATGCAGCAGGTAAATGACTTTCTGCAGATTATCTTCCAGATTGGTGTGCGGGTTTTCCTGATTTTCTTCGGTCATGGCTGGCGCAATAGGATGATGTTTCGAGTTAGGGGTGTGTTGCTCGATTGCCTTGCGCAGCAGGGCGATATGTACAGCTGTGCGGCGTTTGATCCTGATCTTATCATGGAACCTTTGCCACTCGCATGCGCGACTCAATGATGCGGCTCTTGTTAAGCAACCTGGGTGTATTCCGGTTTTTATCGTAATAGCGTGGGTTGGGGATCATGGAGGCGAGTAATGCCGCTTGCCTTGCGGACAACGCGGAGGCAGGCACGTTAAAATAGTGACGTGCGGCGGCTTCGGCACCAAATACACCCTCGCCCCATTCAATTACGTTCAGATACAGTTCGAGAATGCGCTCTTTCGATAAAAACTGTTCGAGCATGAGTGTAATCAATACTTCCTGAAGTTTACGTCCAAGTGTTTTGTCACTCGATAAAAGCAGATTTTTGGCTAGCTGCTGGCTGATGGTCGAACCACCGGCTGCCCATTTACGCTGTTCGAGATTTTTTTTCCAGGCGATTTCTATGGCATTGAAATCAAAACCTGTGTGCCACACGAAGCGGGCGTCTTCTGCGGCAACAACTGCCTGTTTCAGGTGAGGGGAGATGCGTTCGTAGGAAATCCAGCGATATTGCAGCTCGGCCTTGGGATGATGTTCGCGCAGTTGCGTCAGCCGTTGCTGCATGAAAGCGCTGGTTGCGGGGTTATGACTACGCCAGTAAACGACATGGAGCAAAAACCAGCTCTGGTAAACCAATGCGCCAGCCAGCAATAGACTCATTACCCGCAATAGCCATAGACTAAATGTACTGGCGGTTTTTTGTGTTTTTGTCAGCGGTTTTTTTGTGTTCACGAGACATGCGACTGCATGTGCCTGATCTGCCGGATGATCTCTTGCGTCTCGGGCCGAATACCCCGCCATAACAGGAAGGATTCCGCTGCCTGCTCTACCAGCATGCCCGTGCCGTCCGCAACTTGTTGTGCTCCCCCATTTTGTGCAGACCGGAGAAAAGGTGTTAATTGTGGGCGATATAGCATGTCGTAGGCAAGCCGCACATCGGAAAATATTCCGGCAGGTAAGGAGGGCAGCTCGTTCAGTAATCCGGCGGAGGTGGCATGGATCACGATATCAAAGTGCTCGCCACGGAAATCCAGGAAATCACCGAAATCAATCCTGCCATAACCGGTAAATTGCTGCGCAAGCTGCTTTGCCTTATCCGGGGTGCGATTGGCGATGGCCAGCCGGGCCAGTTTTTTCTGTAGTAATGGCAGAATTACGCCATGCGCAGCGCCCCCTGCACCCAGCAGCAGCAAACGCTGGTTCTGGAGAGGGATGCCCAGATTGATTTCGATATCACGTACCAGTCCGGCACCATCCGTATTGTCACCAAGAATGGTGCCATCCTTCTCGAATCTGAAAGTGTTGACAGCTTGTGCACTAGCTGCGCGCTCGGTTAGGCTGGAGGCCAATGAGTAAGCTTCAAGCTTGAAGGGAACCGTGATATTCATACCCTTACCGCCAGATTGACGAAATGCGTCAACGGTTATCTTGAATGCATCAAGTGGAGCAAGGATAGTCTCATAGCAGAGATTCTGCCCGGTTTGTCGGGCAAACTGCGTATGAATGATGGGGGATCTGCTGTGTCCGATGGGATGACCGACGACAGCATAGCGATCCGCTGGTGCAATGGTGGTCATTCGCTGAACAGCTTGTCTGATCGGGCAAATACCCAGGTGCGGGTAATGTGCAGAATATCGGTATCGCGGCGAATATCTTCGGGAAAGGGTGAGAAACCGTTGCGGGCGGCTAGCCTGACTATATGAATAGCGGCTTCATCCAGTACCGGCAGGTTAGATGAGCGGTCGATACCAATGGATTCCAGACTGCCATCGGAGCGAATGCCGACCGTTAATTGCAGGCTGCCATAGAGCTTTTCCCTTCTGGCTGCTTCCGGATAATTCAGGTTGCCGATGCGTTCGACCTTGAGACGCCAGTCTTCGAGGTAACGTGCAAAACGGTATTCTTGTGTACGCGCCCCGATAAATCTTCGTTTGGGGCGCTTCTGGTAAGCCTGATGCTCTCTGGCAATTTCTGCTTCCAATTGCGCAATTTCGCGGCTGCGTTGCAGAAGATCAGCTTTATCCAGCGGGTTGGGTGGTAGATTTTCGCTTGGTTTGCTGTCAGGCGCCGGTTGCGGTACCTGAGGCAGACTGCTGGCTGCGGTCAGCAATCTGCGTGTTTCGGCTTCCAGGCGGGCAGCCTTTTGCTCAGCTTCGGTGAGTATTTGTTGTGGCTTGATTTTTGGAATAACCGGGAAAGGCGTTTTGGCACGGCGGTCTTCATCAGTATTTCCTCCCCCATCCAGATTAGTCTGTGCCAGTAAATCCGTATCCTGAGGTTTGAAAGCGGAACGGCTATTCACCAATACTACGTCCATGGATCGGGTAATTTTTCGCATGGCCGGTTCGCTGGATTTGAAAGAGATGCTAAACGGAATGGCAACATGCAGCATCAAGGAAATGAGCAACGCCAGGTGTAGCGTTCGGTTCTGGTGTGCCAGAGTGGGGGGTAAAATGGTCGTGTGCAACATAAACGTAAACGTCAGCGTCAGCTTTCGCCCTTGCCAATAAAATTAGTAATCAGCAGGCGCTCAATCAGATCAACCTGGGAGATTGCCAGTCTGACCGGTGTACCGCTGGATAAATCCGGCAAGGAAGATACGCGCACAGTCAGTGGCAAGTGGTCAAATTTTACCAGATTCTCTTTAAGGACGACTCCGTCCACTTCAGTGAGCGACTCCTGTTGCAACCAGCGCAGACACCAGTAACGCTCCATGCCGCGCTGAAACTCGGCATAGGCTGCGTAAGTGATCTCAAAATCACGCAGGGCGATCAGAATCGCATCACTTTCTTTGTTGTAGACAGGAGGAGGTGCCAGAAACCATTGCAATCAGTTGGCGCTGATTGATCAGATCGACATAACGCCGCATAGGCGAGCTGCTCCAGGCATATTGCGCTACACCCAGTCCCTGATGAGGCGCGGGTGAGAGGCCCATTCTGACTTTGCCATTGCCTTTGCTGCGATAAATACCGGCGATACCTGCCTCAGCAAGCTGACGACCCCATTCGGCATTGGCAAAAATCATCAGTTCCGAGACAACCTTGTCGATGGGAGAGCCACGGCGACGTTCAGTAATCGTGACGCGATCATTTTCGACTGCAAAGTTATAATCGATTTGATTGATCTGATTATCCTGCTCCTTGCCACGCAGTTTTTCCTGTTTGCAGGCAAATTGCCACAGCAGTTTTAGTTCGTGAGCATAGGGATAATCTAGCTGACCGGCTCTGAGCGTCTCTTCGTTGAATAACGGTTCCAGCTGATCATGCCGTAGATTGTCAGCGATCATGATTGTTTCGATGCGGTTGAAGGTATCCGTGACGGTAAAATCATCAGCGACATTCAGATAAAGCGAGAGTACCGGGCTGTGTTGCGCTGCGCCCAACGTGTATTGCTGAATGATGCTGTCCGGAAGCATTGTGATCTTGTGACCAGGCAGATAGACGGTTGAGAGTCGCCTGGCTGCAATTTTATCCAGTGGGGAATCGGCTTCAACTCCCAAAGTCGGCATGGCAATATGAATGCCAACCCGAAAACCACCCAAAGCCAGTGGTTTCAAGGAAAAAGCATCGTCGTATTCGGTCGTGGTGGCGTCATCGATACTGAATGCCGTGACATCAGCAGTGGGAAGTGTAGTTGGAATATTGGGGAGAAACTCAATCGCTGTGAGGTCGAACGAGGTGCCTTCCGGAAAATATTCATGTAAAAACTGATTGAAATGATAATCATGTGAGGATGGAATGGCGCCACATTGTTCCAGCAGTTTCGGTACGGTCAGCCTGGTTTCCTGACAGGCAGCCTCAAGGGCTTTCCATTCGATGGTATTTTTGTCCGGGCTGAATAAAAGACTGTTCAGATGCGGCTTGAAAGTATCGGGTAATTCAAATGCGATCAGCTGTTTGATGTAATTTGCCTGCTTTTCAAGTGCCAGTCGTTTTTTTTCACGACCTGCCAAGGCAGCCTGCAAAATTTCAGGTGGAGCAGCCAGGTATCGACCATGTCCCCTTTTATGAAAATGTATCGGATTGCTGTTGAGCAGAATGAGCGTGGCAGCAGTTTCAACGGGTTGTGGAGCATGGCCAAAATAATCTGCTGCCAGTTCTGATGCAGAAAACTCATTTTTTTCTGCGCAATATTCCCACAGGAACACAACATCCAATTCATCCACAATCGTTTGTGCCTGCTGCATGAATTCGACAAGCGGCGGTGCTTCAAATCGAAGAAAAATAGATGCTGCTTTTATTTTTAGGCGTTTTCCGTGTGTGGCCTCAATCTGCAGCGAGGTAGTGTTGTCGGCCAGGATGCTGCCAACCTTGAAAACACCGGCTTCTTCATAAAATACGTTCACTGAAGGAATCCATAAAATAAATCGATAGGCATACAGTTTGCGGGTTTGGAGCAGTCAGGAAATAGAGTGGTTCATGTTAACATACTGCCGTTAGGTCCTAAAATTTCACATTCTCTAGTTTTGTTGCATTCCACTGAATATCCTGGTTCTTTCTAATGGTTAAAACACGTTTTGCTCCCAGTCCTACAGGTTATCTGCATATTGGCGGCGCACGCACCGCACTTTTTTCCTGGGCATTTGCCCGCAGGCAAGGAGGGAAATTTGTTCTGAGAATCGAAGATACGGATCGTGAGCGTTCAACTCAACCCTCCGTACAGGCGATTCTCGATGGTCTGGCCTGGCTGGGGCTGGATTATGACGAAGGCCCGTATTACCAGATGGCGCGCCTCGATCGCTATCAGGAAGTGGCTGAACAGTTATTGAAACAAGGACTGGCCTATCACTGTTATGCCAGCCGGGAAGAACTGGATACGTTACGCGAACAGCAACGCGCAGCCGGGTTGAAACCGCGTTACGATGGCCGCTGGCGGGATAGCCAGCAAACACCGCCTGCCACTGTTGCGCCGGTGGTGCGTTTGAAAACCCCGCTGGAGGGGCATGTCACCTTCAATGATCTGGTCAAGGGAAAAATTGCCGTTGCCAACCAGGAGCTTGATGATCTGGTGCTGATGCGCAGCGACGGTACGCCCACCTATAATTTCGGTGTGGTGATCGATGATCTCGATATGGGCATTACTCATGTCATTCGTGGCGATGACCACGTTAACAACACGCCGCGTCAGATCAATATTCTCAAGGCGCTGGGCGCACCCATTCCGCAGTACGTGCACGTGCCGATGATTCTCGGCGCCGATGGCGAACGTTTATCCAAAAGGCATGGTGCGGTATCGGTGCTGCATTACCGCGATCAGGGTTATCTGCCGGAAGCGCTGTTTAATTATCTGGCCAGACTCGGCTGGTCGCATGGTGACGAGGAAATTTTTAGTCGTGAGCAATTGATCGAGTGGTTTGATCTGTCTGCGATTAGTCATTCACCGGCGAGATTCAACGAAGAAAAACTGGCGTGGTTGAATGCGCATTATCTAAAGATTGCGGACGATGATCGGCTCGTACAGCTGCTCCTGCCTTTTTTGCGGGAGAGGGTCTGTGAAATATCCAACGCAGACGTTTTACCAGGCATTGTCAATTTGCTCAAAGGGCGGGTAAGCACGCTGGCAGAAATGGCGGATGCGGCAATTTATTTTTTCCGTGTGGTTGAGCCTCCGCAAACGTTAAAAATAGAATACTTCAAACCGGAAATTCGACCTGTGATGGCGGATCTGTGTGATCGCCTCAGTGCCATCGATTGGCAGCTTGAATCGATTCATGCCGAAATCAAGCAGGCGGTCGTTCATCACGGGCTGAAATTTCCAGCCGTAGCGATGCCATTGCGTCTGATGGTGACCGGTGAAGTCAAAACACCAGCGATCGATGCCGTCCTGGCGTTGATTGGTCAGACAGAAACCTTGCGCCGCATGCGTCAGCAATTGGAAAGCTTTCCAGCAGCGTAATCGTAAAACTGGTTGTTGATCGCGGGTAACCTATTCCCTTCACGAACCTAGATACAGATAGTAAATAGCCAAGGATATTTCTCATGAATACTCATTCACGTGCCGAATTATTGAAACAACTGCTGGCAGAGCGCATTTTGTTGCTGGATGGCGCTATGGGCACGATGATTCAGAGTTACAAACTGGAGGAAGCCGATTACCGGGGAGCGCGGTTTGCTGATTTTCCGCATGATCTCAAAGGAAACAACGACCTGCTGTCCTTGACTAAACCGGAGGTCATCCGTTCGATTCATCGCGGCTACCTTGAAGCTGGCGCGGATATCATCGAGACCAATACCTTCAATTCCAACGGCCCGTCGATGGCGGATTACCACATGCAGGATCTGGTCTACGAATTGAATGTCGCCAGCGCAAAACTGGCGGTGGAGGAAGCACAGGCAGTAGCATCGCGTACACCGGACAAACCACGCTTTGTCGCGGGCATTATCGGGCCGACCACCAAAACCGCGTCCATTTCGCCGGATGTCAACGATCCCGGCTTTCGCGCCATTAATTTTGATCAGCTGGTGGAAAGTTATACCGAATCAGTACGAGGGCTGATCGATGGTGGCGTGGATATTCTGATGGTGGAAACTATTTTCGATACCCTCAATGCCAAGGCTGCGTTGTTTGCGATCGACCAGTATTTTGAAACGGCTGGTATCCGTTTGCCGGTCATGATTTCGGTGACCATCACCGATGCATCCGGCCGCAACCTTTCCGGGCAAACGCCGGAGGCCTTCTGGAACTCGGTACGACACGCGCAACCTTTATCAGTAGGCATTAACTGTGCATTGGGCGCGGAATTGATGCGTCCCTATGTTGAGGAGCTGTCAAGTGTTGCCGAGGTGTATACCAGCACCCATCCCAATGCCGGGCTGCCCAATCCGTTATCGGAAACCGGTTACGATGAAACGCCAGAATATACCGCGCGGTTGATTAAAGAATTTGCCGAATCCGGGTTTGTGAATATTGTTGGTGGGTGTTGCGGTACGACGCCGGCGCATATTGCCGCGATGGCCGAGGCAGTCAAGAAAATAGCGCCACGTAAACTGCCGAAACTTCCTGAAAAATTACGGCTGTCGGGACTGGAAGCGCTCAACATTGATGAGCAATCATTATTCATCAACGTGGGTGAGCGGACCAATGTCACGGGTTCCAAAGCTTTTGCCCGTCTGATTCTCAATAATGATTATGCTGAAGCGTTGGCGGTTGCGCGCAATCAGGTTGAAAATGGTGCGCAGATCATCGATATCAATATGGATGAAGCCATGCTGGATTCACAAAAGGCGATGGTAACCTTTCTGAATCTGGTCGCATCCGAGCCGGATATCAGCCGCGTGCCGATCATGCTCGATTCCAGTAAATGGTCGGTGATCGAAGCTGGATTGAAATGTATGCAGGGCAAGGCAATTATCAACTCCATCAGCCTTAAGGAAGGTGAGGCGGAATTTTTGCATCACGCCAGGCTGGCGCGTCGCTATGGTGCGGCGGTGATTGTCATGGCTTTTGATGAAACGGGTCAGGCAGATACCAGACAGCGTAAGGTGGAAATTTGCCAGCGCTGCTACCAGTTTCTGACGGAACAGGTCAATTTCCCGCCGGAAGATATCATCTTTGACCCGAATATTTTTGCAGTTGCTACGGGTATTGAGGAGCACAATAATTATGCGGTTGATTTTATCGAAGCTACCCAGGTCATTCGTCAAATTCTGCCTTACGCCAAAGTGAGTGGTGGCGTTTCCAATGTGTCTTTTTCATTTCGCGGTAACGAGCCGATTCGTGAGGCCATACACACCGCCTTCCTGTATCACGCGGTCAAGGCCGGGATGACCATGGGGATCGTCAACGCTGGTCAGCTCGGTGTTTATTCCGATATTCCCCGGATTTGCTGGAACGTGTCGAGGATGTTTTGCTGAACCGGCGGGATGATGCCACCGAGCGGCTGGTTGAGTTTGCTGAAAACTTCAAGGGGCAGAAAAAAACGCTTGTTGAAGACCTCGCCTGGCGCGATGAGCCGGTACAGCAGCGGCTGACGCATGCGCTGGTCAGGGGGATTGATGCCTATGTGGTCGAGGACACCGAAATCGTCCGTCAGGAGATCGCTGATCGTGGCGGCAAGCCAATTGAGGTGATTGAAGGCCCACTGATGAATGGCATGAATGTGGTCGGTGATCTGTTTGGCGCGGGCAAAATGTTTTTGCCACAGGTAGTGAAATCCGCGCGCGTGATGAAGCAGGCGGTTGCTTACTTGCTGCCATATATTGAGGCAGAGAAAAAACTGTCCGGTGACAACAAGCCCAAAGGCAAAGTCGTCATTGCCACGGTTAAGGGCGATGTGCACGATATCGGCAAGAATATCGTGACGGTGGTGCTGCAATGCAATAACTTTGAAGTGATCAACATGGGCGTGATGGTACCGTGCGCGCAGATTCTGGAAATGGCGCGCCGTGAAAAGGTGGATATGATCGGACTATCTGGCCTGATTACGCCGTCACTTGAGGAAATGGCGCATGTGGCAAAGGAAATGCAGCGCGAAGGGTTTACCATTCCCCTGTTGATCGGAGGTGCGACCACGTCACGCATGCATACCGCCGTCAAGATTGCGCCACACTACCACGGCGTGACGGTCTGGGTGCCGGATGCCAGCCGGGCAGTGGGGGTGTGCAGTAATCTGATGTCGAACGACCTGCGTGACGACTATGTGAAAAAGCTTCAGGCCGAACAGGAAAAAAACCGGGCGCAGCACAAGGATAAAAAAGGGCCTTCCAGATTATTGACACTGGAAGCCGCGCGCGCCAATGCCTTCAAAACTGACTGGAAGCATTACACGCCACCGGAACCGGGTTTTCTCGGGTTGCGCACACTCAATAACTACCCACTGGAAAAACTGGTGCCGCATATCGACTGGACACCCTTCTTTCAGGCATGGGAATTGGCCGGGCGTTATCCGACGATCTTGCAGGACGAGGTTGTAGGGGAGGCGGCCAGCGCTCTGTTCCGGGATGCACAAGCCATGCTCAAGAAAATCGTCGAGCAGAAATGGCTGGGTGCCAATGCCATTATCGGGCTGTTTCCAGCCAATACCGTTAATCACGATGATATCGAGATTTATGCGGATCGTAGTCGTGAAAAAGTGCTGATGACCTATCACACTCTGCGGCAACAGACTGAAAAACCGGGCGGGCGTCCTAACCTGGCGCTGGCGGATTTTATCGCGCCGCGTGAAAGTGGTGTTGCTGACGCGATTGGCATGTTTGCGGTGAGCGCCGGTTTTGGCATCGATGAGCGCGTACAGGCGTTTGAAGCGGCTAATGATGACTACAGCGCCATTATTCTCAAGGCATTGGCAGATCGACTGGCGGAAGCCTTCGCTGAACACATGCATGCGCGGGTGCGGCGCGAATTCTGGGGTTATGTCAGGGATGAGACACTGGATAATCAGCAATTGATCGACGAACAATATCGTGGTATTCGTCCCGCGCCAGGCTATCCGGCCTGTCCGGACCATACCGAGAAAGGGCCGCTGTTTGACCTGCTGGAAGCCACGAAACGTACCGGTATTATTGTGACGGAATCATTTGCGATGGTGCCAACCGCTGCGGTATCCGGTTTTTATTTTTCTCATCCCGAATCCACTTATTTTGCCGTGGGCAAAATCAGCAAGGATCAGGTGGAAAATTATGCCAGTCGCAAGGGTTGGTCATTGGATGAAGCCGAGCACTGGCTGGCGCCTGCTTTGGCGTATGAAGCCTGAAATATCTCGATTCATGCGTTTACTGAAGCTTATAAAATCAGGGGTCGGATTTGTCACCTGAATTATTGAATCCATTGCTGGTGGGACTGGTTATCCTGTTTCTGCTGATTGCTTTTTTACGCGAGTGGACCAAGCCGGATATTGCCGTCATCGTGGCGGTATCGGTACTGCTGGCGATGGGTCAGCTGGACAGCAAACAAATTCTGAGCGTATTCAGTAACAGTGCGCCGATTACCATTTCTGCCCTGTTTATCATCAGCGCTGCACTGGAAAAAACCGGATGCGTCGCGAGACTGGCGCAATGGATTGGCAAGGCCGCCGGGCAGAATGAGCGCAAGCTTCTGGCCATTATCATGGCGGCGGCGGTGTTGATCTCCCCATTCATCAACAATACGCCCGTGGTGATGGTGATGATGCCTGCAGTGATTACGATGGCTATCCGGCTGCAAGCCTCTCCTTCGCGTTTCCTGATTCCGCTATCGTATGCCACGATCATGGGTGGCATGATGACCATGGTGGGGACATCCACCAATATCCTGGTAGATGGGGTGGCGCGCGACATGGGACTGGCTGCTTTTGGCATTTTTGAAATCACGATGCCAGCAGTCGTACTGGGATTGATTGGCTGTCTATTCATCTACTTTCTGGCGCCCAGAGTATTGCCGGTTCGCGAAACCCTGGCGCAACAGTTTGTTGGCGCGAGTGATCGCGCCTTTATGACGGAATTATTCGTTCCAGAAGATTCGAGGCTTGCGGGCAAAACGCTGACTGAAGCAAAGCTGAATCAGAGCGGCGTGTCTGTCCTCAAGATATTCCGGGGAGACGATATTATTTCCGATATTTCCATGGATACCCGACTGGAAGGCGGTGATCGGCTGGTGGTACACAGCAAGGGCAGCGTAATGATGGATCTGTATTCATCCGATCTGGTTGGCCTGCAGGGAAATTCAGGTCATGATCTGGAAACCCTGCGCCGCAAGGGTGCGATCGTGATCGAAGCCATCGTCGGTCCCGGTTCGCGTTATGTGCAGCGCCCGATTCGCGATCTGGATTTATTGGCGCGCTATGGCATTCATCTGATCGCCGTGCATCGCAAGGATGCCAGTATCGGCGACATCATGGACGATTTTCAGTTGCAATTCGGTGACGTGCTGCTGGTGGAAGGCACTGCCGTGCAAATCAAACGATTCTGTGAAAATGGTGACCTGTTTGCATTGACCGATGGCAAAACAGCCGCGCCACGCCAGCGCAAGGCGCCGATTGCGCTGGCGACGATTGCGGGCGTGATGTTGCTGGCGGCTTTCAAGGTGATGCCAATCGAAGCGCTGGCCATCATCGGCGTGGCGGTGGTTCTGGTGACAGGTTGCGTGCGCTCGGATGAAGCCTATAAAGCGATCGAATGGCCGCTGATCATTCTTATTTTTGGCATGCTGGCCATCAGTATTGCCATGCGTGAATCAGGGCTGGCCGATATGATGGCGCGCAGTTTGCTGCATCTCGGCGAAGGATTAAGCCCGTGGTGGATGTTGCTGGTCGTGATCATGCTGACGTCGATACTGACCGAAATGCTGAGCAACAACGCGGTGGCGGTGCTGATGACACCCGTTGTCATTGGTCTCGCGCAGCACATGGGGGTGGACCCGCGTCCATTCGTGGTCGGAGTGATGTTCGCCGCCAGCATGAGTTTCGCCACTCCGATCGGCTATCAAACCAATACACTGGTCTACAGCGCGGGCAATTACAAATTCAGCGACTTTGCCCGGCTGGGGTTGCCGCTCAATCTGCTGCTGGGCATTGGCGCGGCGGCGCTGATACCGTTTTTCTGGCCGTTGTAATGTAACCGCAATTAAACCCACTGTTTTTGTTTTAGTGGTACGAGTTGATTAATAGTTATAAAGTCTCGATCATTATGTATCAGCAATAAATGATTCTCCATGGCGACCTGGGCGATACAGCAATCAATTGGACTGCGAACAGTCAGGCCTTGTTTACGCAAATCGTAATAGATTCTCGCCGCCGCCTGCCAGGTATGCGGTTGCATTTCAATATAATCCTGTCCTTCAAGATATTCACTGAGCAGACCCCATTCGCGCTTATCCCGGCAACCCTGCAGCAATTCCAGCTGCTGAAACCTTGTAAAAACAATATCCTGTTCACCAATCGTGTCATAAAAACGTTGGGAATACTGCCAGGTTTTATCTCGAAAGACATGAATCCAGATTGACGTATCAATCAGAATCATGCCGCAGCTCACGCAGTTGCTTGTGATCATAATCATCAGCAAACTGAATTTTACCCGCAAGATCGAGCATGTTTTTCTTACGGCGGGATCGAATCAATTCACGTAAAGCCACGTCAATCAATTCACGTTTAGTACGTATACCTGTCAACGTAATAGCCTCTTTTACGAGAGTTTCATCAAGAACAATATTGGTTCGCATGGTAACTTTAAATACACATTAAAAGGTGTATCGTACACGAAATTCTGTGACCTTAACTAAAAAACAAGGCTATGTCCCCGTTAATTGTTCGGTTAACAGGTTACGGTGACAGTTTACTAAATATACTAATTATGCTATGCTGATAGCATGGTATAATTAGTATATTTAGTAAACTGTCACCGTAATTTATAATTCTATAATTCTAATTCGTAATTCGTAATTCGTAATTCGTAATTCGTAATTCGTAATTCGTAATTCCATTCAGCTACTGCACTATTGCTTATGAAAACAGCAAAGAGAGTAAACATCAGCTTATTAAACAAGCGATTTATCACAATCAATTTTCTCGTTATCTAGTATAGATCTAAAATTCTTGCAATCGAAATAAAAATGATTTAACTGTTTGAATAATAATAGATTCATTAAACCCCGTTGTTGATTGCAATATTGATGATCTTATTGCTAATAGCGATATGATTGCTTTGTAACTTTAATTTTCTGGGTTAATTCAGTGAACTAGACTTTTTGGGTTTAGCTAGAAGATTTCTAACCTTCTGATTTTCTTGGAGCAAAATTCTTCACCAATTGCAATATAGGTAAGGGTAGGGGATATGCCTCCCTCCCCCAGCTATCAATTCAAGATAAATTGAATCGTTTTAATACAAATAGATTAACAATTTATAAAACTACTCAAGAATTGAATTAACAAACTAATCTCTTTCTTTTTTTACTATATAAATAATCAATAATATGATCAAAACTACACCTATTCCTGCTATTGTCAGCCCTGTGATTGTAGCGGGGTGGCTAAAATCAAACCCTCCGCCCTTTGTGAAGTTATGCAACGCTCCCATTTTATTTCTCCGTGATTGAAATAATTCGCAAGTAAGCCCAAATCTCATTAGTGTTTCTTTTTTTACGGAAGCAAGGAAGTTTCGATGTAATACTAATTAACTACTATTCCCCGCCTCATCTCTCATAAGCCAAACTTTTAAATGGTTAGGTATTCAATCATGCTTTGATTCTCTACCCGCTGGTTTTATACCTGCTTTGCAAACACCACAAAGTTATGTTTTGAAAATGCCTGCTTCAAATAATGACCATTACAAATCTTAATATTCTAGTAACGATCTAAACAAAAAGATAAACCCATTAAGACACCACATTTCAAAGCTAATTCCAAAAAGCAATATGTTATTGTTTTAAGTCAAAGCAATAGCAAAGGATTGGCATGTCGCTAACAAAAAGATTACTGGAAGATTATGAAAAGAAAGAAGCTTTCATAACCGTATTAAAAAAAGGCAGTTACGGTGCAGTTACCAGTTACCAGTTACCAGTTCAGTTACGGTGACAGTTTACCAAATTATACTAATTATGCTATGCTGCCAACATGGCTCGTTTACCTCGTATTGTCATTCCCGGCTATCCGCATCACGTGACACAACGTGGCAATCGCCGTGCTCAAACATTCTTTGAGGATGGCGACTACGAGCTTTATGTGGCATTGCTGGGGGAGGCAGCCCGAAAGGCCGGAACAGAGATTTGGTGTTACTGCCTGATGCCCAATCATGTGCATATCATTATCGTTCCTTCAGATGAAGATGGATTGCGCCGCACTTTTGCCGATGCACACCGGCGTTATACTGGATATATAAATGCCCGCCTGCGAGTGACAGGGCATTTATGGCAAGGGCGATTTGGCTCGGTTGTGATGGATGAGGAATGCCTGATGCATGCCGTGCGATACGTCTCGATGAACCCGGTTCGTGCCGGGTTGGTTGGACGGGCAGAAGCATGGCGCTGGTCAAGTGTTGCCAGTCATCTGTCAGCGCAGGACAACGAGTTAGTCAAGGTTGCGCCTGTGCTGGATCGTTATGGTGATTTCGCTACCTTTCTTGCTCAGGAAAATATTACCGAGGTATACAAAAGGCTTCGTCAGTCAGAAACAACGGGACGACCTTTGGGTTCGGAGGATTGGATCGAAAAGTTAGCGGCAATGACTGGCCGTGAACTTAAAGCGAAAAAACGTGGCCCCAAAAGAATAAAGGGTGCAAGTTAAGTGTATTCAGTAAACTGTCGCCGTCGTAAATGACCGTAAATCAGGAATAATGATGCTAATAGCAAACACCTGGATCATCATTTGTGGTCAGCGTGCTAACCAGTGCAAGCAGTCGTTGGCGTGCAGGTCGTGGATCATTTTTTAGTTGTGTGCATAGCCTTGCGATGTCTTGTGGTTGATCGACATCCATGCCGGTTGACAGCGTACTGACGGTTTGTCCAAACTGGCGGCAGCAATTCAGCAAGGCCTTACCCAGCTGATCCGTACTCCAGGGTAATTTGTCGAGTGGCGGCCAGGGCAGATGGCTCGCCATCATGACGACACCTCCATCAGTAGCTGGTTTCAGGGCGGTTTGGTAATCCAGCAAGGATGCCAGGCACTCGGCATAATCTGCACTACTCAACAATGGAGCATCACTTCCGATAAAAATCAATGGACTCATTCCTCTCTGCCGCAGCGTCTCATCCAGTACATTCAATCGTTGTCCAAGATTGCCTTGTGTTTGTGGGCAGACGGTTACATGTGAGGCTGTTGCAAGCAATCCTGCAGCCCAGGTTGCATCATTTTTGGTGGCTGGGGCGATAACAACCGGACCTCGCCAAGAGAGTGCATCTTCCAGAGCGCAGTCCAATAACGCTTGCGCAACCAGGCAAGTTGCTGTTATTCCGAGCTTTGCCGCTAATCGTTGTTTACCCTCACCTGGCCGTGGGCGCTTGCATACCAGTACCAATATAGCTTTCATTCGGATGAGTTTAGTAATTTAGTCAATCTATATGTAACCACATTTTCAAGCCTCATTTTTCGTATATGCTACTTAAGCTTCATCTGTAGTAGTAACTTACCCTGTAAATATTATGCGCTAACTATTTGAATGCATAAAATAAACAAGGGAATTTCTAGTATGAGAGTGCTGTAGTAGCAGATTGTGGGTAAAGTCGGTATGCTAAAATGCGCAGGTTCAGCAGGGAGGGCCAAGCGAGGTAGCGAGAGCAGCCGAGAGTCGTTTGCCAGCCAATTTAATTTCATTAAATTGTAATAATCCATACCTACAATGAAATTTTCCAGACGCAGCGGTTCAAAATCTGAAAACATGAAGATTTCTGCACAGAATATAAGTAACGGGAATAATGTTATTCCTGGATCTAGAAGATTGCGGCATAACTTCAGGCGTCATTTTAAGGAACGGATTATTGAATCCATCTTGTTTCTAGCGGCGTTGTTTTCAGTTTTTATTACATTTGCGATCGTGTACATGCTGGTCAGCGAATCCATGGTTTTCTTCGAACACGTTTCACTACGTGAATTCTTGACGGATACTCAGTGGACACCACTTTTTGATGATGCACATTACGGTATTCTCCCGCTTGTTTCTGGAACAATCGTCAGTTCGGTTGTTGCTTTGGCTGTGGCACTTCCTTTTGGTACCATTATTGCAATTTATCTTTCTGAATTTGCTCCATTTACTGTACGGGAGATTGCAAAACCGTTTCTTGAGTTGCTTGGCGGCATTCCGACAGTTGTCTACGGTTATTTCGCCTTACTGTTTGTTACACCGATGCTGCAGTTCTTTTTTCCTGGTTTGCCGGGCTTCAGCTTGCTTTCTGCCGGACTGGTGATGGGTGTCATGATTATTCCGTATGTAAGTTCAATGACTGAGGATGCTATGCGCTCAGTACCCATGCATTTGCGGGAGGGGTCTTATGCTACCGGAGCAACACGATTTCAAACAGCGATCAAGGTTGTTGTACCCGCTTCGTTATCCGGTATTGCTGCGGCTTACATACTTGGGATCTCGCGTGCGGTGGGTGAAACCATGGTAGTTGCCATAGCGGCGGGGATGCAACCCAATTTGACTTGGAATCCTGCGGAACCTGCTGCCACCATTACTACATACATTGTTCAGGTAAGCCTGGGTGATTTGCCACATGGTAGTATTGGCTATCAAACCATTTTTGCTGCTGGTTTGACGTTGTTATTGATAACCTTGATATTCAATATCCTTGGGCATTTGCTGCGTAAATATTATCGGGAAGTGTATTAATCAATACGAGTCGTGAGGAATGGTTTTCTCCGAATAACGATGAAAATTTCAAGTTAACCCTGGTATGAATTACGATAAAAATTTGGCTGAAATCCGGACAATGATTGCCCGGCACCGGCGCTGGGACAGGTTATTTCTGATAACGGGTATTGTCGCGTTAATGATTGCGATGCTGGTTTTTCTTGCGCTTATTATTGGCATGGTAATCGATGGTGCGCCGCGTCTAGCAATGGATTTCTTCACTTCGTTTCCATCGCGTCGGCCTGAAGCTGCCGGTATTTTGTCTGCGTGGGTCGGTACCACACTGGTCATGCTGGTCACGGCAGTTGCTGCTGTGCCACTGGGTATTTCGGCTGGTGTTTATCTTGAAGAATATGCACCAAAAAATTTACTGACCGAAATTATTGAGATCAACGTCACCAACCTCGCAGGTGTGCCATCGATCATTTACGGTTTGCTTGCACTTGGGTTGTTTGTGTATCAACTTGGTTTGGGACAGAGTATTCTCGCCGCTGGTCTAACGCTTGCGTTGCTGATTCTGCCGGTTGTAATTGTTGCCACGCGAGAGGCTATCCGGTCCATTCCAGTTTCTATCCGAGAGGGGGCTTATGCGATGGGTGCAACTAAATGGCAAACCGTCTCTGATCATATATTGCCCTATTCTTCAGCTGGCATATTGACCGGTATTATTATCGGACTTGCGCGCGCGATCGGAGAAACCGCTCCTATTATTACGATTGGTGCGTTGACATTCATCGCTTTTTTACCTGAGTCACCGATACAGAGCGAATTTCCTTTTCTGTCTTTCGAGTGGTTGATGGCACCTTTTACTGTTATGCCGATTCAGATGTTCAACTGGGTTTCGAGACCTGAAGAAGCTTTTCAACTTAATGCGGCTGCAGCTGGTTTAGTACTTGTCGTCATGACGCTGGCCATGAATGGGCTGGCCATTTATTTACGTTACAACCTTCGAAAAAAAATCAAATGGTAAACCTCACGCAGGCCACTAGATTGGGTAGCTCCATTGCGCCAGCTAACAAGCCAGTTACTGACAAGTGTGTCGTAAAAAATCTTAATTTTTTTTATGGTGAGCTGCAGGCGCTGAAATCGATCAGTATGACAGTCTACGAAAAGCAGGTAACCGCACTCATTGGCCCATCTGGCTGTGGCAAATCTACCTTTTTGCGGTGTTTTAACCGGATGCATGATCTTTATCCCGGCAATCGCTATGATGGAGAAATTATCCTGCATCCGGACAACGAAAATATTCTTTCCCCTGCAGTAGATCCGATTGAGGTCAGAATGCGCATCGGCATGGTTTTTCAAAAGCCCAATCCATTTCCAAAATCTATTTTTGAAAATGTAGCTTATGGTCTTCGTATCCGTGGTGTCAGTAACCGTGCGATTCTGGAAGAAAGAGTCGAGACCGCGCTGCGCAATGCTGCGTTGTGGGAGGAAGTGAAAGATCGGCTGAATGATCTTGCCTTTAATCTGTCCGGTGGACAACAGCAGCGACTATGTATTGCACGTGCACTGGCTACTGATCCGGAGTTACTGTTGTTCGATGAGCCTACTTCTGCGCTCGATCCAGCCGCAACTGCCAGTATTGAAGAATTGATTACTGATCTTAAAAGCAAGGTGACGATTCTGATCGTTACCCATAACATGCAGCAGGCGGCAAGAGTTTCTGATTTTACCGCCTATATGTACGTTGGCGAGCTGATCGAGTTTGGTGTTACTGATACTATCTTTATCAAACCTAAACATAAACAGACTGAGGATTACATTACGGGTCGGTTTGGCTAGATTTCAGAACAAAAATTCGCAGCACCTTTCATTTTTATATTTCTCTTCCAAGATTTAGTCCATATTGCCGACTTTTGCAGACAGGTTGATTCGCTGGCAACTGGCAGCAGGTCGCCATCATTTGCCTTGGCAAGGTAATCAGGATCCCTACGCAATCTGGGTTGCTGAAATTATGCTGCAGCAGACTCAAGTAGTGACTGTCATTCCCTATTATCAGCAATTCATGCGCGCTTTTCCGGATATTGCGACGCTTGCACATGCTGCGCCTGATGATGTTTTGGCGTTGTGGAGTGGTCTTGGTTATTACGCACGGGGCCGTAACCTTCATCAAGCTGCTCGATTGCTTATATCGAAGTATGGTGGAGTCTTTCCGGCCAGTGCTTCTGTAATCGAACAGCTTCCAGGTATCGGGCGTTCAACAGCAGCCGCTATTGCTGCGTTTGCTTTTGGTGAGCGCTGCGCGATTCTGGATGGCAACGTTAAACGTATCCTGGTGCGTTATTTTGGAATTCGTGGTCATCCCGCAGTCAAAACAGTTGAGGCCAGGCTATGGCAGTTGGCAGAAAAATTACTGCCGATAGATGATTCTAAAAAATCCATGGCAATTTATACACAAGCATTCATGGATCTGGGTGCGCTGGTTTGTACTCGTCGTCGGCCAAAATGCGAGTGTTGCCCACTTCAGTCGGAATGCATTGCTTTCGCCCATCGGTTAACTGATCAATTACCTATATCCAGACCTCAAAAAACGCACCCGAAGAAAAGTGTCATCCACTTGCTATTAGTTAAAGATGGTGAAATTCTTTTGAGAAAGCGTCCATCCACTGGAATATGGGGGGGGTTGTGGTGCTTTCCAGAAATTCCATTTGAACCCGGCAATAGCTATAGTGATTCTGCCAGTCTGCTGAATTACAATGCCCCATCTTTTGAACTTCCCTGCATAATTCATACCTTCACGCACTTCAAACTCAAGATTTATCCGCAACTGATACACATCGGACATGATAGTGCGTTTGAAGAAAAAGATAATGAGTGCTGGGTGACTGTTAAATCGGCAATAAAACTGGCTATCCCGGCACCAATCAAGAAAGTATTATTAATGGTATCCGATATTTTGGAATCACCTGTCAATATGGTAGACATAGACAAAAAAATGAAGAAAAAACAACTGCGTCAGGACTTACGTCAGTTACGTGGTCAAATTATGCCGGCACAAAGATTACATTGGAGTCATGCGATCAGCGATAACTTGAAGCAAGGTTTTCCTCAGTTACAAAGCAGCTGTGTTGGTAGTTATTGGCCACATGCGGGTGAGTATGATCCGCTTGCTTTGATGCAATGGCTGAACAAACAGGGTGCAACGCTCGCATTACCTAAAGTGCTCGCATCATCCGAGCCACTTGAGTTTGTTGCGTGGTGGCCTGGTGTGCCGATGAAAAATGATGCTTATGGCATTCCAGTCCCGGACAATAGCCAAGCTGTAATAGTCGATGTGGTTCTCATTCCAATGTTGGGTTTTGATGCAGGTGGTTTTCGGCTTGGTTATGGCAGCGGTTATTTTGACCGAACACTGGGCAGCCTGGATCCGCGCCCACTAACCATTGGTATTGCCTTTGAAGTGCTGAGAATACCAACCATTTTTCCGCAACTACACGATATTGCCATGGATTATGTTGTTACCGAACAGGCCATTTATTATCGTCAGCAGGACAAGCTGGTGACGCTGTCTGCTGAAGAGTGTACAAATATGACGCGACACATATCTTGATGAGTGATCTTGTTATTGAACGCTGTGTCCGATTTACTTGCCCCAGCGGGGCATCAGCTCATGTGCTACACCCAGATGATCTAGTATGCGCGCAACAACAAAGTCGATAATATCCTGAATAGTCTCGGGCTGGTGGTAAAAGCCGGGATTGGCTGGCAGTATGGTGGCGCCTGCTTGAGCAAGCTTCAACATATTCTCCAGGTGGATGATTGAAAATGGCATTTCACGAGGAACGATAATCAGAGTGCGCTTTTCTTTCAGCATGACATCGGCTGCACGTTCTATTAATCGCTGGCTCATTCCAACTGCGACCGCTGACAGTGTTCCCATGGTGCACGGGCAAATTACCATAGCATCAGCAGGATTGGAGCCTGATGCGACGGGAGCAAACCACTCTTCACGACCAAACACACTTAGCAGTCCTGGTGCAACTTTAAAATACTCGTTAAGAGCCGCTTCGACTTCTTTGGGACGTGAGGATAAAATCAGCCCCATTTCCTGCTGCGCTACAATTTGTGCGGCTTGTGAATAAAGCAGATATACCCGGTAGTGCTGCTGTAACAATATTTCGAGCAGACGGATGCCGTAAGGCATGCCCGAGGCGCCTGTCAAAGCGATGGTAATGGTTTTTCGAGAAGTGCTGACTTCACTCATGGTTGATGGAGATAACTGGCATCATTGCCCTGCTGGCAGCAGATAGCCGGATACCTCGCGCCTTGGTCATTACAATTATTCTTCATCATGGTCTGTTGTATTGCCACCCATCTCCAGCTCATGGCGACGCACAAAGTCTTGTGTACTATCAATTCCGCGTAATTGTAAAATATAGTTACGGACCGCAGCCTCAACCAGCACAGCCAGATTACGTCCAGCAGCAACAGGAATAGTTACTTTGCGTATCCTGACATTCAGAATTTCTTCATCGAGATTGCTCAGTGGCAAGCGTTCGTAGGCACCGATTTCACTACTGGTGGATTTCTCCAGATGGACAATCAGTTTCATGTTTTTGTGACGACGAACAGCTGTTTCACCAAAAATAGTACGAATATTCAACATACCCAATCCGCGTACTTCAATAAAATCGCGCAGTAAGGGTGGACAACAACCTTCCAGGGTTTCCGGGCCAATACGGGATAATTCGATCACATCATCCGCAACCAGGCCGTGCCCACGGCTGATCAGTTCCAACGCGAGTTCGCTCTTGCCGACACCGCTATCACCCGTGATCATGACGCCCATACCAAGTACGTCCAGCAAGACGCCATGGCGGGAAATGGTAGGTGCCAGATTTCTGACCAGATAGGAGTGCAGCATCCAGATAACTTGTGAACCCGTGCTACTGGAACGTAATAACGGTGTGTGCGTTCGGTGGGAGAATTTTTCTATGCTTGCGGGTACCGCCAGACCCTCAGCAACGATCAGACAGAAAGGGTCGCTCGCTTCCAGTATAGACAGTTTTCTTTGTAGAGACGGCGTATCCATTTCCAGCAGGAAGGTAATCGACGACTGATTCAGTACTTGAATCCAGTTGGGATTGACAAAGTTAAGATAACCAACAAGATTTTGTGCGCGGTCTAAAACTTGAGTATTCTCAAGTTGCTTCTTTATTGCACTCGATGGGGTATTCCACTGCAGGGTCAGTTTTTCTTCGTTATCCCTGAATAATTGAGCAATGTCAATTTGTGACATACTCTGGCTCAGGCGTCCAGTCCGATATCAGCTGGTGAATTTCCTTGGCATCCTTACTATATAGCAATTTTTCACGGAAGATTCTGTTGCTGAACATTTGCGCAAGCTCGCTCAAAATCAATAAGTGTCGATCAGTTGCCTTTTCGGGAACGAGTAAAATACATGCGATATTCACCGGCTGTCCATCTGGTGCATCGAATGGAATTGCTTCCTTTAGTCTGACCAACATTAAAGCGGCTTCACGAAGACCTTTGATTCGGCCATGGGGGATGGCGACGCCTTGTCCAAGACCGGTTGATCCTAATTTTTCGCGTGTAAATAAGCTGTCAAAAACCTGGCTGCGAGCTACCTGGAGTGTATTCTCAAACAGCAGACCTGCCTGTTCAAAGATACGTTTTTTGCTGGTGGCTTCCAGATCGACCATCACGTTTGATTCCGGCAATAATTCAGATATAAGATTCATAAAGATTTAGTTGGCTTCAGAAACACGAAACAATAAAAGCCGGGAAATTTAAGCGAGCGATTACCCTGTTCGGATAGCAGTGACAATCCATTCTGTGACTGTTGGCCTCCAGGGTAAAGACTATTTACTCGGGTTGCTCAAGTGGCTGATCTTTCAGTCCGCCATGATTTCGCTGATCTAACCCTTTTTCCTTGTGTTTCAGAATCTGGCGATCCAGTTTGTCTACCAAAGCATCAATGGAAGCATACATATCAGGACTGTCTGTTTCAACAAAGATATCCTTCCCCCGTATATGGATTGTTGCTTCGGCCTTTTGTTTGAGTTTGTCCACCGACAGTATCACCCTGATATCGATCACATGGTCAAAATGGCGTGTAATTTTTTCAAATTTTGATAGAACATATTCACGCAGTGCAGGGGTTATTTCCACATGACTACCAGTGAGATTCAAATTCATTATTTCTCCTTGTTTGAGCAGTTGTAACAATAAAGCGATAAAAAAAACTTAGAGCATTTTACGTAAATTTGTCGGAGGAATATGCATTAACTCCCGATATTTTGCAATTGTTCGTCGTGCGACAATGACGCCCTGCTGTTCCATCAACTGTGATAGGCAGTTGTCACTGAGTGGTTTTTTTGGATTTTCATTTTGAATCAGTTGCTTGAGAATTCCGCGAATAGCAATGGATGAGCAAGCATCACCTTGCGCTGTCGAAACATGGCTGCCAAAGAAATATTTGAACTCAAAGATACCATGTGGCGTTCTCATGTACTTATGAGAGGTTACGCGTGAAATGGTGGACTCATGCAATTCTAAAGTCTCGGCAATTTCACGCATCGCCAGCGGACGCACAGCAGTTTCCCCCTGTTCCAGAAATGCCTGCTGGCGATCAACAATCGCCTGGCCTACACGTAAAATGGTTTGGACACGCTGACGAATGTTGCGAATCAACCAACGCGCTTCCTGTAGCTGTCCTCTGAGTGGACGAGCCGCTTCGTTACGATTATTTTTTAAAATGTCTGCATAGAGCTGGTTGATATGAATAGATAGAGTCGCTTCCTGGTTAAGCTGAACCAGCCAGCTTTTGCCAGATCTGACCACTATAATGTCGGGCACAACGTAACGTGCAAGCGTTGAATTAAAGTTGCCACCGGGTTTGGGGTTCAGCTGAGTAATCAGCTGCTGGATGCCCTGCAGACAGGCCTCGTTGCACCCCAGTATCCTCTGTAGCAGTCGGAAGTTTTTGGCTGCAAAAATTTCCAGGTGATTTTCTACTAATTCCAGTGCTTGCTGTTGGCAGGGGGTGTCTGCGGGCAGTGCCCTGATCTGCAGTGATAGACATTCCCGCAGGGTACTTGCGCCCACGCCGGGTGGATCCAGCTGCTGAAGGTATTCAAGCGCTGCCTGTAATTCGGTACGGTCTGCAACGAGCTCGGATGACAATTGCTGCAATAGCTCATCAATATCCTGGGTAAGGTAACCATCCTCATCCAAACTGTGAATCAGCAGGCTGACGATTTGCCGTTGTCGCTCGGATAGCTGGCTCATGCTAAGTTGCGTCAGTAAATGCTCACACAAACTGATGGGCTGAATCGCAAAACGAGAAAATTCCAGATCACTGCTGTCGGTCTCATGCGAATTCGATTGCTGCTGGTAGATGTTATTGTCGTCCTCGTGGAAATCAGTAAATGAATCCAATGACTGATCGTTCTCCGTCATTTCTATTGAATCAGGCGAATTAATATTTGCAGGTTCGTCAGCCACATCGGGCATGCTTGAATCAATCGTTTGCTGAAAGTCAGACTGGGCATTATCAGAATGATCGTCCAGCTCCAACATCGGATTTTCCTGAATCATCCGCTCGATTTCCCTGTTCAGCTCAAGTGTTGACAAGGTTAACAGTTTAAGGGCATGTTGCAGCTGTGGCGTCAGTGTCAGACTGGTCGTCTGCTTGAGTGTAAGCGTTGGTTTCATGTTTCCAATTAAAATCAGGCTGAACACTTGAATATCAGCATATCAAAGCCGGAAATTTTCGCCTAAATAAACTTCCCTGACGCGACTATCGCTGACAATATCTTCGGATTTGCCACTCGCGAGTACAGCGCCTTCACTGATAATATAGGCACGATCGCATATCCCCAGTGTTTCTCGCACATTATGATCTGTAATCAGCACACCAATCCCACGCATTTTCAAAAAACCGATAACTTTCTGGATATCCAGAACCGAGATAGGGTCTACACCGGCAAATGGCTCATCCAGCAGAATAAAGCGTGGGCGAGATGCCAGTGCTCGCGCAATTTCAACTCGCCGCCGTTCTCCGCCCGAAAGACTAATAGCCGGACTTTCACGTAAATGCCCAATATGAAAATCATGTAGCAGCGAATCCAGTTGTTGCATGATTTCATCTTCAGACAGTTCTTGCAGCTCGAGTACTGCAAGGATATTTTCCTCGACGGTTAGGCGTCGAAAAATGGAGGCATCTTGCGGTAAATAGCTTAAACCCAGGCGCGCACGCTTGTGAATTGGCAGCTGACCAAGATTGTGTCCATCCAGAAAAATTTCCCCTCCATTTAATGGAACTAAGCCCACGACCATATAAAAACAGGTGGTCTTCCCAGCACCATTTGGCCCTAGTAAGCCAACAACTTCACCGCTATCAACAGAAAACGACACATCCAGCACGACTTTACGTGATTTGTAATGCTTCTGGAGATGTTGTGCCCGTAGTTCGCTCATGTGTCAATCTGTTCTGGGTATTTATAATGGTTAATTCGGGTTACTTATCCGTTTCCTCGACTGGATTCGTAGCAGGCTGTTTGGTTTTTGGCTGAATAATGGCGCGTACACGACTATCCGGCTGCTTGTCATTTTTTTGTTCCACCAAGCTATTTACCTGAAAAAAATCACGTTTGATATCATACGCAATATAGTCTCCCGCTACTTCATCCCCGCCACGCTTCAGTCTGGCATTACCAAAGAGCTCTATCTTGTCGGTCCTGTCGTCGTATTCGACTCGCTTACCCCATGCTTCGACATATTCATCAACGCCATCGCGCTTTTCTCTAAAACTTGCCAAATTGCCATAAGCAGTTGCATAACGGTAGCCTGTGCTATTCTCTTTCATAATAATTTTATCTGCTTGTATTCTGAGCGTACCCTGAGTCAGCAGTACATTGCCGCTAAACGTACTGGTGCGAAACTCACCTTTGCGTTTGTAATCTTCTACGGTGGCACGATCGGCCTCCAGATGGATAGGTTTATCTCGATCAGCGCGCTCCGCGAGGGATGAGGCCGGAAAAAAATAGTATAAACAGAGTAATAAAGTAAAAAGTCGTTTCATTATTATCAACTTTCTGGCATGAGGTGTATCTTGTTAAATCTGGCGGAGTAGCATATTAACCGCAGTGACTGACAATGATAATTAGTGTTCATCCTGTTGATCGTTAGCAACGACTCGAGCTTGCAATTGAATTTCGCCAGTTTGATTGTTAAGTGTCATTCCTACTGAATTCACCAGACTGTTCATTCGAGAAACAGTAACGGCATGATCAGTTTTTGCTATATCTTCATCGGGGATAATATGTAAAAAGTCGGTTTCCATACGGATTTTATCTTTATCGGTATCTTCTCCCCTGAGAATAAGAACATTTCCGCTAAGAAAAATATCGTCACCACCCATAAGTAGCTTTGCTTGATCTGCAGCGACTCTTAGTAACGGTTTGTCGGGTTCAGTACTGGAAAATTGTATCTGCTCCAGCAACGCGCTATCTTCCTGCGGGTAATGTGTCATTCGGGTCGCCATAAAGCGACGGAGTGCGATGGCATGGTGATTGGTCTGAGTGCCCTCAAGATGTTCAATGACATAATCTATGCTACTTCGCGTAGTAGAGGCATCTCGTTGCCCCTGTTTCTGAAAAAAACCTTCCAGTAACATCGTTAGCAGCACTAAAACGGCTAGCCATATTATTGGCCGCAAAATATAGGTGTAGCGCATGCTTAGTAATGATGGCGAAATGAAATATCTAATAATCCCGGGGTTTAATTTTGGTGATGGTGGGCTATCATGAAATCTTGTCAGCATGATTCCGGCAACTTGTCGCTCACACCGTTTGTTATTTTACTCGATTGTGCGATTTTTCAGTAATTCTCATGTTGAGCAGTTGAGCATAATCGGGAAATTGGGGGGGGGCAGTGGGCGAGCATGACAAATTTTAAAAAAATGTATGTTCTTCGCCAGGTTTTACAATTAGCCAGAGAATAAGCCAATATGTAATTGATCAAGCAACAAACCGGATCATTTCGACCAGAAAAATAAGACTCATTGTATTTTCTCTGATCGAAATGATTCGTTAGTGGTCTCTTTGCTTCTCAGTTATGAAGTACAGGGTTGAGTCGCTTTATTTTGTGCGCGATTGATGGCTTGCACTAACTAAGCTGTCACTTCTGAAAGTGCGTCTCTGGCTGTCGCGCGTCGACGGCTGACCGCTGCTATATCCAGTTGGTTTGTTTCTGTCGTAACTGGTAGCGTTACCGTTACGAGTATCGCTACTGTTTGACCAAACTCTTCTGCCTTTATGATCGCCATTAGAAGGAATCTTTCTGGAGTTTCCGTCAGTGCGAGCGGTTCTTGGCTTGAAGCGCGGCTCCATACCGGGGATGACATGCGAAGCGATGACATTTCCAGTAAATCGCTCAATTTTCTTCAGATTGACGGTATCTTTGTCAGAAGCAAAAGAAACTGCGATTCCTGATGCGCCCGCGCGACCCGTGCGTCCGATACGGTGCACATAATCTTCAGCAAATTTGGGTAAGTCGAAGTTGATTACATGTGTGATATCGGTCACATTGATACCGCGTGCGGCGACATCAGTGGCAACCAGAATTTTAAGATGCCCCTGGCGCAAGCCAGTCAGGGTGCGAGTACGTTCACGCTGGGTCATGTCGCCATGCATCGCGGCCGCTTTGTGACCCTGTGCAGCCAGATTATCTGCAAGGGAATCTGCATCTCTTTTGGTCGCGGTAAAAATAATTGCTTGCTTGATTGAAATATCCCGCAACAGATGATCCAGCAATTTATTTTTATGCGAGAGGTTATCTACATAATGGAGTCGCTGCTCGATATTATCGAGCTTGGCGCGTTGTGAGGCAATTTGAATGCGTTTGGGTGTTTTTAACAAACGTGCGGCAATCTTATCGATGGCGCTGTCCAGTGTTGCCGAGAAAAGCATGGTTTGACGTTCAGCCGGTGTGGCCGAAGCAATTAACTCGACATCTTGAATAAAACCCATATCCAGCATACGGTCTGCTTCGTCCAGTACGAGCATTTCCATGCGCGAGAAATCAATTCGACCGCGCTGGATATGATCGATAAGACGACCTGGCGTTGCAACCAGAATATCGACGGGCTGCGAAAGTAGCTTGTTTTGCAGCGGGTATGGCATACCACCAAGAATACTGACTACCTTGACGCGTGGTAGGAACTTGCCATATTTGCTGGCAGCCTCCGAAATTTGCAAAGCCAGTTCACGCGTTGGTGTCAAAACCAGCACACGCGGACCACGGCTACGTACCGTTGCGGGGGAGGCTAAACGATGTAATGCTGGCAACATGAATGCGGCAGTTTTGCCCGTTCCTGTCTGTGCGCTGGCCATCACATCATGGCCTGCAATCAATTCCGGAATGGCTTGTTGCTGGATAGGGGTTGGTGTGGTGTAACCAGCTTCCAGAATTGCTTTGAGTATATCAGGGTGTAGATTTAAATTTTCAAAAGACACGTTACTTGTCCTAATTAAGAAACGCGCGAGCAGAAATGAAAAAACGCCTTAAATAAGGCATCCGGCAAGTACCGCTGGCGCAGGTCAATAAACATCGCTGCTAACCGGGGTACTGCGAAATTTCCAGAAGAAAGAAGAAATCCAGGGAAGGTCAGGAACGATGAAGCTAAAAAACATTGTTACACAGTGCAACAACAGGTGGATTATACAGAAATCGAGTACGTTGTCGAGCGATTAGTAGGGTAGTCTCTCTGCTTTTCTATATTCGTCTGGCTCAGGGAAATGCATAATCATTGAGCGAATATTGAGTTGGCAACCTATTAAGACGGTTGCGGTGGAACTTTAATCCATTTTTCTCGGCATTCTTTAACGTAGGGGAAATAACCTTCTGGATTTCGACAATAGTGCCAGTAATTATTCTTTTGTATCGGCGCCGCTGGTCGTGAAGAATTGCTTTGTCTTTGTTGCACGTAAACTGGTCTACTAACCGGAGTAACCACTAATGGTGATACTAATGCTGGGGTAGTAATCACTGTTGCTGTTGAAAAATTACCTGGGGAGTAGTGGCCACCAAAATGACGATAGGGACCAAAGGTTGTGTAGCTGTTATAGAAGCCAATTCCGGTATTTGTTAATGGAAAACTAAAGCCGTAATTGCCGAAACCTCCGATAGAGGCAAATCCTAACCCCAGGCCCAACCCTAAGCCAAGTTGATTGTGATGATGTCCGTGATGACGGTGATCCCAGTTATGGTGACCATGATTGGAATTATGGTGATTTATAACATTTCGATCTGTATGAATATCATTTTGGATGTGGATATTCTGAACGGCAGGATCATTTTGAATTTTAGTATTTTCTTGGTTAAAGGGTGATGTTTCGCCAGATTCATTTTCCGCATTTGCCAAATTATCCTGCGCTTCCAGTCCAGATTCAGAGTTTTTATTTTCTTCGGCGTTGGGGCTGGAATCGATGTCGTTCTGAGTGCTGGTATGTAGAGCAGAAATTTCTTCATCTGACTCAAACTCTTCTTCTTGTGCTGTTTCGGGTATTTGATCAAAATCATGATCTGTAGTGAAATCGCTTTGCTGATCAAACTCATTAGTTTGATTAAACTCTTCTGCCTGATCTAGCTGGTCAAACGATTCGAAGTTTTCTTGTTGACTAAAGTCATCACTTTGATTGAGCTCATCCTGATCAAAATCATTCTCATCATTGCTGCCTTGGTCATAAGAATTATCTGGGGCATAATCATTTTCTAAGCCATTGCTTCCATCGAATTCGCTTTCCTCAAATCCACCTTCCTCCAACCCGCCCTCGTCAAATTCACCTATATCGGGTCCATCCTCATTTCTTTCAGCTGCAACTGAATTTATAGAAAACAACCCACACAGGGCGATAGCCACACAAGCAAATTTGAGATTTTTCATAAAATCCTCTATTAATATCGAGCGTGATTTCTTATATATTATTGATTTGTATTGATATTAGTATTAATCATCCAGCATGGCGATAATCAATGAAAAATTATCAATAATTTTCACATGCAAGCATTTTATGGAATGAATCCTGAATGGATGCTTAACGAGTGTATCTCACGATGAATTTATTCCTTCCCTGAGATTATTGTAGCCGTGGGGGTGTTGGAGATTCTTATGGTAATACCCTGGTTTAAACAATTAACGGGTTATACAAGACTGAGGTTATTCGATATTGCGGCCTCTGGCATATCGACGATGCTGAGTTTGCAACTTTGGAATGGATAAATTGGTTCAATAATCACCGGTTGTCGGAGCCGATTGGAAATATTTCGTCGACAAAGTTTGAAATGGCATATTACCGTTAACC
The DNA here is from genome assembly GCA_016703745.1 of Nitrosomonas sp. Classification (NCBI taxonomy): domain Bacteria; kingdom Pseudomonadati; phylum Pseudomonadota; class Betaproteobacteria; order Nitrosomonadales; family Nitrosomonadaceae; genus Nitrosomonas; species Nitrosomonas sp. The sequence continues at coordinate 281,341 of JADJBK010000006.1, forward strand.
AAGAGAGCCAGCCAATACGGTTTGATTCAAGGCAAATAGTTTTCCGGGCAATTTGGTTTGTTAAACCACGTAGGGAAGGGATATGAACTTCAGAAGTGGTCCTGTTGGTGATTTCCAGTGAATTTCGTTATTTTCTACACTGCTGATCTGAACCACGGCCAATACATCGCAGCCGCCTGTGGGTGAAGGGGCGGTGTTGATGATCATACCGCTTGCCTGTTCTTCCGTACCCTGAATAAATAACGGATCACCTGCTTTGGCAATATCAGAACAGGCTATATGCGCTCGATACATACGTCGTTTAAGTTTGCCCAGATATTGAGTTCGCGCAACAATTTCCTGCCCGGGATAACAACCTTTCTTGAAACTGACACCACCAATCTTGTCAAGATTGATCATCTGGGGAATAAACTCTTCTTGTGTTTCTGCCTGAATGGTGGGAATACCTTCGCAGATCTCTTGCCACTGCCAACAGTGCATTCCAGCAGGTTTTATTTTGTGCCTTAACTTCCCCCAGGTTTTGTTGGCTTGTGTCGGCGTGGTGATGATTTCAATACGGTGTTTACTATGGCAGATTATCTGTCCTTCCTTTGTATGAAAGACGGATAACGGTTCCAATCTGGGTGGAGCCGTTGTCAAACAATGATCAAGCGATGTTGAGGTGTTTTTGCCCATGATGCCGATGCGTATCTGATTATCGGTTTCGTCATGCAAAGTTACCTTTGCGCGCAATATAAACATGCCAAGGCGTTTAATCATGGATTGCACCAGGCCGGCTGGCAGTTGCAGCCAGTAATCAGCGCTTTCCTCCTTTCTCCAAATCAGAAAATTACTTAATAATCGTCCTTTTGGGGTGCAATAACCTCCATAAGTAGCAGTATGCGAATTCAGCATACTGATGTCGCAACTTAACTGTCCCTGCAAAAAGCTTTGAGCATCCTCTCCTGAAATACGAATCAGCCCAAGATGAGAGAGATCAATCAGCACAGATGAAATCTGCGCTTGCTGCAATTCTGCAGTGGGGTCGCCAAAATGGCTGACCTGATTTGAATCGATCTGGGCGTTGTCTTTCGTCAGGAAATCAAGCCAATCAGTATTCATGCGCAATTAACCAGGATTGATTTGATAGTTGCACGGATAACCAGGGGTTGCACTTGTTATTGTGCCCGGATTGCTTCAAGATTTTGTTTGGCTTCTTCATTGCCTTGCTTTGCCGCTTTTTTGAACCACTCTATGGCCAGATCTTTATCTTGGGGTAGCCCGCCTTCGCCAGTGAGATAAATGACCCCCAGATTATTCTGGGCATCGACATTTCCTTGTTCGGCAGAACGGATGAACCATTCTACTGCCGTTGCCGTACTCTGAGTGACGCCTTCGCCATTAAGCAGGAGTAGACCAAGGTTAAATTGTGCATCGGCATGCCCTTGCTCGGCCGCACGGAGAAACCATCCTGCAGCCGCTACAGGGTCAGACTCCATAATTTTCCCCGTAGCGTCACGCGAGACCGCTTCACCCAGATAGAACATTGTACCCAGCCCATTCTGGGCATCTGGGTCGCCCGCTTCTGCATCCATGCGCAATTTTTTGAAGCGTTCTTCTGGTGTCATGCCATCATCCAGCGTTGGCATGATTTGTTTCTTCAACGTTTCCTGCTCTTCGACAGACAATCCCTGTTTTAAAAAGGAAGGTAGTTCACCAAGTGGAGTGACTTCATTGAGCATCGACTGCGGTACCTTCTTTGATGCATCAGGAGTACTCGCATTCTCCGAATTTTCACAAGCAGTCAGTATTAGTACGATGATGATGGATAGGGATGGTATGAGGTATTGCATGTTGTTGGCTCCTTTCGGGGTGAGAGAAGGGTTCAGTTTATTGAAATATTAACCAGTCAGTTGCGGTAAAAGATAGATTATTGCCTGGCGCCAGCATCGTGCAGAATTTTAATGACATCGCGATGATTGTACCTCTGGGCCAGAAATAGCGCGGTTGCATCATTACTGGCTTTAACATTAGGATCGGCTCCCGCAGCAAGCAGGGTTCGGGTAACGTTCTGGTATCCGTTCTGCGCCGCCAGCATCAAGGCAGTTGCCCCATTACCGGCTGATTGGTTGACGTTGGCACCAGCCCGGAGCAAATCCTGCACCCCATTCTGAAAATTTAATTGTGCTGCGTACATGAGTGCGGTGATTCCCTCCTGGGTTCCGACGTTGATGTCGGCGCCAGCCTGAATCAGCAGACGTAGAATTTCTATCCGATGATACTGTGCAGCGATCATCAGGGCGGTTGTTCCATCGACAGTGACCGCATCTTTGTTTGCTCCTTTCGCTAACAGTACACGTAGCGCAGCAATCCTGTCATCACGCGCTGCCAGATGTAAAAGAGGGCGGTTCTCCTCATCCTGAGCATTGATATTGGCATTATTATTTAACAGGAATTCAACGACTTTATCTTGTCCATGCAGAGTGGCCTGGATGAGTGCCTGGTTTAGAGTGGGCTGAAGAAAGGAGTGTGATTCTGTTAACAAAGATCGCATGCGGGATAGTTGTCCGCGGCTTGCCGCATCGATCAGTTCATTTTCGGCAGAGTTAGTTACTTGATCGGCCAAGGTAGTGACTGGCAGCAATAATAGGATGAAACCAAGAAAATAAACCCGAAGCCGTTGTCTGGTGGTTAACTTTATAGGCATGGTCAGATTGAATGGCTGGTTAATGTTCAATAATAGAAAACAGGCGTTGATATTCCTTGATTGCGTAGCGATCTGTCATGCCTGCAATATAATCAGCAATTACCTGGTGGCCATGTTGCTCGAATTTCTGTTGATATTTTTCTGGCATGAGAGCAGGTTCTGCGGAAAAAGCCGAAAATAGTTTTTTAATGGTATGCCGTGCTTTATTACTCATGCGCATCACTTGATAATGTTTATAAAGATTTTTGTGTAAAAAACGTTTCAAGTCACGTTGCTGACGCCTGATGTTGTCGCTGTGGCCAATCAGGGTGGGTAACCTGCGAACCTGATCAGGATTCTCTGGTTTTGCAAGTTCAATATTGGTTTTGCTTTGCGCAGTCAGATCGGAAGCCAGTGTGTTAATCATGCCGCGAATTGTCTCATGGATCAGACGCCGTTCATTGAGATTGGGGTATCGTTTTTGCACGGTACGTAAATGCTCGGCAAAAATATCTACTTCTGCAAGCTGTTTCAAACTGATGAGTCCTGACCGCAGGCCATCATCAATATCGTGGTTATTATAAGCAATTTCATCGGTCAGATTCGCCAGCTGCGCTTCCAGAGAGGGGCTGCAGCTATTTACAAAACGATCACCCAGTTCACCCAATGCCAGTACTTTGGATTGGGGTACTTTCTTCAATATTCCCTCACGGGTTTCATAACAGAGATTCAGTCCATCGAATTGAGCGTAACGCTCTTCAAGTACGTCAACTATTCGTAATGACTGCAGATTATGCTCAAACCCACCATGATCAAGCATGCATTCATTTAGCGCGTCCTGACCTGCATGGCCAAAAGGTGTATGCCCCAGATCATGTGCAAGCGAAATCGCTTCTATCAGATCTTCATTGAGCGATAAATTGCGTGCAATTGATCGGCCGATCTGAGCAACTTCCAGGCTATGAGTAAGTCGTGTGCGAAACAGGTCTCCTTCATGATTGACAAAAACCTGGGTTTTATACTCGAGTCGTCTGAATGCTTTGGAGTGAATGATTCTGTCCCGGTCGCGCTGAAATTCGCTGCGTCCGAGAGGAGGAGATTCCAAAATCTGCCGCCCGCGCGAATTGCGATCGGATACGGCATAGCAAGCGAGCTCAGCTGAAGTCATGAGCAACCTGGAACGGATGAAGCAATATTGAGCCGGAGAGTAAATTTCATAAGGCTATTTTACTTGATATGCATTTTGTTGACGAATCATGTGATTTTAGGGAAACTGCAACACAGCGGTATGAAAATCGTTTTTTAGGTTGTAACCTTCAGATTTTTCCAGAATCTACCTTTTGCAAATATTCTGACCCGCTTCAGCGAGGAATATTCAAGGGATGATTCTCAGTGGGGAGAAAAAGTTATGTCAACAATTTATTTTGCAACTAACCGTAATCCTGACGTGGTACAGGCACCAACTGGTTTTGGTGCGGGTTTTTCAGACTCTGGGCTGGGTGATCTGAGATTTGGGCAGGCCGAGATCAAGAAAGGCAAACTGGATGCCAAATCGATCCAGGTATTGCCGGATAATCCTAAAGAGGGATCGGAAGCTTTGTTCGGCCAGTTGCGTAAAAACATGAAAGTAGAGTGCACGGAGACGCTGGTATATATTCATGGCTTCAATGTTTCGTTTAAAGAAGCTGTTGAAGCTGGTGCCAGAATGGGTGATCGTTATCTCAAGATTTCAGGTAACCATTATCAGCCCAAAATTTTTGTATTTTCCTGGCCTTCAGATGGGAAAATTACCAGTTATAAGAATGATCGCCATGATGCCGAAGCTACCGGTTATGCCTTTGCCCGTGGCTTGATGAAACTCTCGCAATTTTTGCAGGATGCGCCAAAGAAAGAGGCCTGCCAGCAAAAAATTAATCTTATCGCTCACAGCATGGGCAACTATGTGTTGCGGCATGCCTTGCAGCAAGCAAAAAAAATTACCAATGGCGAGTCTTTGTCACGTATTTTCGACAACATTGTGCTTGCAGCCGCTGATGAAGATAATGACACGTTTGAGTTCGATCATAAACTGGCGCAGTTACCCGAGCTTGCGCAACGCATTACCGTTTATTTCAACAAAGGAGACATGGCGCTCAAGGTGAGCGACTACACCAAGGGCAATCCCGATCGCCTTGGGCACGATGGTCCACGCAAACCGCATGAGATACCTGCCAAGATAGTGTTGGTTGATACGAGTGGGGTGGTAACAGGCGTCAGCGAGCACTCCTACTATGTGGATGACAGCAAGGTCGCCAAGGATATCGTGGCCGTCCTGCAGGGTCAGAGCTCAGAAAACATTGCTTCACGGCAATATGTGCAGCATGCCAATAAATTTAAAATCGTGTGAGTTTGCCTGATTGGCACAGCGGTATGTTTGCCAACTGAGGATTTTAAAAAAATAGTCTAATTATTTGCTGGATGACATGATCGTAAATTTCATTTACTACGTTTGAGATGGAATGTGCAAAGATCGTCCGTGATTATTAAATCGCTTCCATTTGCTGTTTGAGTTGGGTGGTCAATTGAAATGTTTTCTGGTGGTAACAATTTCAGGATATTTCCTATGAAGAATGATGCTCGTAGAGGATTGCTCAAGAATGGATTACTAGTTGGGCTTGGCGGTTTTATTGGCATGACATTCAAGCGGCTGGCTGTAGCGAACTCAACTTTTAAGGTAACACCTGCAGAAGTAGAGGGGCCGTTTTATCCAGTCAGGCTGCCGCGTGATCAGGATTACGATCTGACCCATATAGCCGGGCGTGCAGGTGTCGCGCAAGGGGATCACATTTTGATCGCCGGGCGGGTGTTAGATGTGGCAGGGCAGCCAATAGAAGGAGCAAGAGTTGAAATCTGGCAGGCGAATGCGGCAGGGCGTTACCTGCATCCGAAAGATTCCAATCCAGCAAAGATTGATTTGGATTTTCAAGGTTTTGCTGCGGTATCAACGGATACCTTGGGCACATTTGTGTTCAAAACGGTTCTTCCCGGTGCTTATCCAGCGTCGTCATCGTGGGTGCGGCCACCTCATATTCATTTCAAGATTACTCACAAGCGCCACGCTACCTTGATTACGCAGATGTATTTCCCAGATCATCCTCTCAATACGGATGATCTATTATTGAGGGTAAAGAGTCCCGGAGAGCAGGCATTGATGACTGCTCACAAAACGGTTTTATCGGGTGCGCCCACAAAATACGAACACACTATCGTGCTTGAAAATAGAGAGTGACTTCCAATTTTAATGACGAAACTGAGGATCATGACAACAACAAAACATATTAAATTACTTATTTTAGGTTCAGGTCCAGCAGGCTATACGGCGGCAATTTATGCTGCGCGTGCCAATCTCAAGCCGGTGATAATTACTGGCCTGGCGCAAGGAGGGCAGTTGATGACAACAACTGATGTCGATAACTGGCCAGCTGATGTGATGGGTGTGCAGGGGCCGGAGCTGATGGAGCGTTTTCAGAAGCACGCCGAGCGTTTTCAGTCTGAAATTGTGTTTGATCATATCCATACTGCGCACTTACAGGAGAAACCGATTCGCCTGATTGGCGATCAGGCAGTATACACCTGTGACGCTTTGATCATTGCAACAGGCGCTTCTGCGAAGTATCTGGGTTTGCCTTCAGAAGAAACATTCATGGGCAGAGGAGTTTCTGCCTGTGCTACCTGTGATGGTTTTTTTTATAAGGGGCAGGATGTAGCGGTTATTGGCGGTGGCAATACCGCCGTGGAAGAAGCGTTGTATCTTTCCAATATCGCACGTAAGGTAACGCTGGTACATCGACGCGATAAATTCCGTTCGGAAAAGATCATGATCGACAAATTGATGGAAAAAGTCGATAGCGGCAAGATCGAGCTGGCGCTCAATCACGTGCTGGCAGAAATTTTAGGGGATGACAGCGGCGTCACCGGTGTCCGGCTGCAGCATACACAGACGAATTCTGAACGGGAACTTGCTTTGCAGGGCGTGTTCATCGCGATTGGGCATCATCCCAATACCGATATTTTCCAGGGGCAGCTGGAAATGGAAAGTGGTTATGTTGTTACCTTTGGCGGAAGAGAGGGTAACCTGACTGCAACCAGCATCCCCGGAGTATTTGCCGCCGGAGACGTGCAGGACCATATCTACCGTCAGGCGGTAACCAGTGCCGGAAGTGGTTGTATGGCGGCGCTGGATGCGGAAAAATATCTGGAGGGATTGGTTTGAGACCTGCCTTGATTTTACTGTCTGGTTCTGAGAAACGTGGATGATGACGAACCATCTCTGGAAAATAAGAAAAAAGACGATGCTCAGATAGAGCAAACCCTTTTTCGTGAGGCCATGCACGATGTCAAGCCGTTAAGGAAAAAGGAAAAAATTGACCGGATAACACCCGCTACTCTGCATTCAGTAATTAAAAAACGCAGGAGCAGGGCGGTTGGTATGGTTGCTATACCGGATATTTTTTCCGATCATCTAACAGTAGAAACAGCAGAAAAGGATGATGGATCATTCATCCGGCCTGGTTTGCAGCGGCAGACGTTACGCAAGCTGCGTCGCGGTGACTGGCCTGTTCAGGCTCAACTGGATTTGCATGGGTTGACGCGCGAAGCAGCTCGTCGCACCCTGGCTGTTTTTCTGATGGACAGCGTTCAACAAGGTTGTCGTTGTGTACGTGTTATTCATGGAAAGGGGCTCAGTTCCACGGACAAAGAACCCGTACTAAAAAAACTGACTGGTAACTGGCTTACGCAACATGAGTCAGTGCTCGCCTTTTGCCAGGCGAGACTGGAAAATGGTGGAAGCGGCGCACTGGAAGTGCTGCTGAAGAAACATTAACTGAGGGTGTCCTGGATTTTGTGTAAACGGCGATTCAGGCATTTCAGCTTGATCTGACCCAGCAAACACAGCAGACGGTTTATGCGCTGGAACTCAAGAAGGGCAGAACCAGTGCCACCAGCAGTTATCGATGGTGGCATGGCCGCCTCGGGGTCGTGGCTAGTATGACCCGATCTTACTCGTTAGGTTTATTTGGAATTGTAGGCTGGTTTGATAAACTGCGCATTTGCGGAGATTGCCGAGTTTCCGCTGTTGCTCCAATCCGGCCTACGAGTTAATCAGCGGAACCGGATTGCGTTCCGCCTTACGGGCTGGTCGTGAAACAAGTGTGTTTAGTAAACTGTCACCGTAAATCACCGTAAATCCAGCTCAGCTTTAAAAATCAACTGTAACCTGAGTCAGGAACGAAGTGATGTTGGCGTCATTAAAGCCGTTGGTACGCGCACCAGCACCACCTGCAAAGCCATTGCCGTTTGCAGTCGGGGTTGCTGCAGTGTTGATGTTTAACACATGAACAATGTTGCTCTGAATTTTTATGTTTGAATGCGGATACCAGTTTAAGCCAAATCTGACCATATCGGCTTTGCCACCCTTGATTACCCCCGAATTTAAATCGATATAGTCATAGCCAAAGGCAACTTCCCATGCACCCAATCCTCCACCATTCCATTGAAAAGGGCGACTGGGTTTGATCCGGTTTGCTGCGCCGTTCTTGACATGGTAGGTTTTGGATTCGCCAGTGAGAAAGTAACTCACAAAACCGTAGAAGCCAGTTAAATGTTCTCCGCTGTAGCCGACGCCATTTATGTTTGTGCGTAAGTATTCAGCCTGCGCAGAGAATGGACCATAAACAAACCAACCTTCAGCACCAAAGCGATCATAGCTGGTAATTTGGCGGCGATTGGGATCACCTCGTGCGCCGGTACTTAAATTCCCGGTATTCAGTATGTTGGTTCGATCTACGTTGGTTCCCGGAAAAGCAGTAAATGTCATTCCGCCCCCCCCGCCATTTGAACCTTCGCCCACCATTGTGCCGTCAGCCCGGTATTGGGTATTGACGTTAGTGTGACCTGCGGAGACGCCGATATGCATGAATTTTGTATCATCGATCATCCAGGGTCTGCCACTGATACGGCCGATACCTTCCCATCCGCTATCGCCTGAACCGTTATTACGACTCTGGTTACCATTGGCGTTCACCGAGGTGGAAGCAGCTGACCAGCCACCAATAGGCTCTGTTTGAAAGGCCAATCCTGTTTGCCACCGCTGAACTGCATAGTTGATGCCGATACCTGTTCTATATGTATTCGGGTTATCAACAAACGAATTGACCGACATATGGCGTTCAATGAAGGTAATGAAGCGATTACTGGCTGCTTCTTCCAGGCTGAATGGTTCTTTGAATGAACCAATTTTATAAGATAGCGCATCAGTATGATTTAACCGAACAAAGGCATCAGTAATGCCAGATCCGACCGTACCATTGCCCCGGCTAAAATCGAACTCGAATTTATAGTCCCATATTTTAAAAAAGGTTCCTTCTGCACCAAGACGAGCGCGACGGATATTCATGCCGCTATTCAATTCATTCGGCAGATTGTTTCCGAAAGCCGGACTGACGTCATTGATGAAATTGTATTGAGAAGCTGGCTGAATGCGTCCATTGATCGACATTGAGAAATTTCCATCTTTGGTCGCCCAGTGCAGGCCACGTTCATCAAAATGACCATGTATTTTTTCAACTTCATTGACTCGTTCTTCGAGTACCGAAACCTGGCTGGCTAGCTCTGATGATTCGGTTTGTGAGGAAGGTTCTGCCGTGTTAACCGTTGCTTTCCCGGATTTTTCAAATGTACCCATATGAACCCGACCAGGGCCGGGTTCTGAGAATATTTGCTTGGTTTCCGTATCCACGTATAAATCAAGCGCATAAGTATTGAAGACCACACCCGTAAAGGCTAGAAAAGTAATTGCCAAGACACGTATAAAAATTCGCATAATCTCTTTTGTTCCTTTGATTAAAAGAATAGGCTTCTTATACCGTCCAAATGTTACAGTTTTATTAAATGTAATATTGGCTCTGCTTAAAGTGGTTTCCACTAACGGGTTCCTTCGCTTAGGGGGCGGAAAGATGAGCATCTCAGCGATATTGTAAAAAAGCATTTGAAAAAAGCCAGAATACATACGATACCCGCCGTCTCAAAATAGCCATGTCTTACCAAGGCCGATCCGTGGGTCAGCGGCGAATAAGCCGTCTAAACTGTTTGAAGGGGTAAATCCATCAGATCCACAATCCATGTCCTGCGACGCAGGATTGTTTGGGCAACTCAAAAGAGCACTGGCAGAGCGTATGCTGCAAGCCGAGCTAGATCACCAATCTTGGGGGGTATAAATAATTTAGTAAACTGTCACCGTAGTCTCATGAAAATAGTAATGAGTTTATGTTGCTTGACAATACTTGTGGATATAGGCAGCATTGCTGGCCTATGAGAATGTTTTCTATATTACGTTAGGCGAATAAAATCATGGGAACCATGCCGTACAAAGAAATCTTGAGCGCCTTTGCTATTGCTCTCACATTTGCAGCATTCGTACCCTATATCCGTACAATAATTCACGGTACAACCAAGCCCCACGTTTTTTCCTGGTTCATTTGGGGCACAACAACCTTCGTGGTTTTTCTTGCACAGCTCGAAGGTAAAGGCGGGGTAGGTGCTTGGCCCATCGGGGTTTCGGGTGTCATCACGCTGTTTGTTGCATTTTTGGCTTACGTAAAGCGTGCTGACATTACAATCACAAAAACAGATTGGTTGTTTTTCGCCTCGGCACTGTCTTCTTTGCCGCTTTGGTACCTCACGTCTGACCCATTGTGGGCTATTGTCATTCTTACCACCGTCGATGTCCTTGGGTTTGGGCCAACGGCCAGGAAGGTCTATAGTTTCCCGCATTCCGAGTCTTTGCTGTTCTTCGCTCTGTTCGCCGCCCGCAATCTCATCGTCATTGGGGCGCTTGAGACTCACTCGGTAACAACAGTTTTGTTTCCTGCGGTTATTGCGGCGGCTTGTATGTTGCTAATGGCAATGGCAACGTATCGAAGGCGAGTGGAGCAATATGAGAGCACAAAGCAGAAAATCGCCTAACATGGGTTACGGTGACAGTTTACTAAATATACCGATTATGCAACATTGCCAGCATGGCATAGTTAGTGTATTTGGTAAACTGTCACCGTAATTCTCACCGTAATTCCATTGCCAACGTCATCCGTGGTGACGCTTATGAACGTCGACGCCTTGTTGCGTCTGAAATTTGAAAACAAGCCAGTAAATGGGCTTGTTTCCAGAGAGAAACGGCTGTTTTCATAAAAATCAGCGTCACTATTTGAAGTAGTGGTCAGTTTTTGAGTGACTGCCGTTCAGAATGTTTGTTTTTCAGAGGTTCCTTAGAGATAAATATGGCATGTTTGAGCCTGACTTATTACCTTGGAGAACTATTAGAGATGCGCTGAGTGACACTCCTGACCCAAAATCAAATCACGGCATAATTGACCACATTTTTCGTGATGGTGCACGTACATATCCAGGCCATACAGGAAGCGATTTTGATTGGAGTTACGGTGACAGTTTACTAAATATACCGATTATGCAACATTGCCAGCATGGCATAGTTAGTGTATTTGGTAAACCGTCACCGTAATTCTGTCACCGTAATTCAATGCTTGTGGATATAGGCGGCATTGCTGGGCTATGAGAATGTTTTCTATATTACGTTATGTTGATTTGATCGAAATATGCTCGAAAAGATAATTAGTGGCGGTCAGACGGGAGCGGATAGGGCCGCTCTTGATGCTGCCCTTGAAAGTGTGTTTCCAATTGGTGGTAGCTGTCCAGTTGGCCGTATGGCCGAGGACGGCCCAATTGATCCCTGTTATTCGCTCACTGAAATTGGTGGCGGATATAGGGCACGTACCAAGAAAAATGTAGAGGATTCCGATGGTACGGTAATTTTTTATGACTGCTATCTTCGGGGCGGTACTGAACAAACGGTAGCTTTCTGTATCAAGGCAGGTAAGCCTTACAAACTTATTGATATTGATATTGTAAACGTCGATATTGCAGCAAATAGAACGCTGCTATTTGTAAATGATCACACAATAAAAGTTCTCAATGCGGCAGGTCCACGGCAAAGCGGTTGTCCTGCTATTTATGAATTTGTGAAAAAAACCATAAAACTGGTAATTTCAAAATCAACATAACAAGTCGTTCAAGCCGACAGCCCTATGCTACACAATTGGCTGTGCATGCGCTTTGCGCATTATTGCACAACCAATTGCTCCGCTACGGTCTGCGGCTTAACTCCGGCGTTATGTGCTCAACAATGGAGGTGATGAATTATGAGTACTGCTAAAGAAGAGGTAAAAGTGCTTCTGGATAAACTCCCTGACGATTGTTCATTGGAAGATGTCCAGTATCACCTATACGTGGTGAAGAAAATCCACAGGGGGATCGAACGTGCCAAGAAGGAAGGGGCGCTTAGCCAGAATGAGGTCGAAAGGAAACTCGGTAAATGGACCTCGAAATAAGGTGGTCGCCAGAGGCAATCGAGGATCTGGAAGCCATTGCCGAATATATAGCGCGGGATTCTGAGTTTTACGCTCGGGCAGTTGTCACAGAAATATTATCGGTTTCTCGGAGCATCGGCGAGTTCCCTTTGATAGGCCGCATAGTTCCAGAGATCGGTGATGAGCGCGTTCGAGAGCGATTCATTTACAGCTATCGATTAGTGTATCGGGTTGAATCCGTGAGAATTCTGATTGTGGCAGTGATACATGGGAAAAGACTGCTTGAGAATATCGCGGAACGATTGGAAGCCAGCACATAACAAGCCCATCCAACCGACGCCAAAAAGCGGCGTGGCTGATGGGCGGCGTTAGGGCTCCTCATTTAACTCTTGATTTTAGTGTAATAAAGGTATATTTTGTATACCATGATTGCATTTGAATTTGACGAAACTAAAAGTCAGGCTAATCTTTTGAAGCATGACATCAACTTTGTTGATGCACAGCAACTTTGGAATGATCCAATGTTACTGGAAATTCCCGCTAAAACTGAAGATGAGCCGAGATTTCTGATTATAGGACTGATCAACACAAGACATTGGTCGGCGGTTATCACTTACAGAGGTAAAAATATTCGACTTATTTCTGTTCGTCGCTCACGCACCGAGGAGGTGGCATTATATGAAGGCTAAAAATTTTGAAAAGCAATTTGACGAGGATATTGATATTACGTCTTCATTAGACATTTCAAAAGCGAAGCGCGTTTTGCAAGCGCAAAAACGCGTGAATGTTGACTTTCCAACTTGGATGGTTGAGTCCTTGGACCGAGAAGCTGGAAAGCTTGGTGTTACCAGGCAATCCGTCATTAAGGTGTGGCTTGCTGAGCGTCTTGAAAAAGTTCCCTAACCCATCATTCAAGCGGGACTGGCTAACGCCAGCCCCTTAACTCAAACGTTAGATTTCACGGGTGCCATGGCGAACCACTGGTCAGATTCCGAAGTCGAAGCAGCAGTTGCGGACTATTTCCGCATGCTTCGTCTTGAACTGACGGCCCAGAAATACAACAAGACCGAGCACCGCCGCGCCCTGATGGAGCAATTGAATAATCGCTCCAATGGTTCTGTGGAGCTGAAGCACCAGAACATCAGTGCCGTGCTGATCGAGATGGGCATACCGTACATCGACGGTTACAAGCCACGGTTCAACTACCAACGGTCACTTCTTCCTGCAGCGGTCACTGATTACCTCAAGAGCAATCCTGAGTTACAGCAACTATTTGCCGCGGACTCGGAGGCAACCCCAGCAATTCCAAGCGTGGAAGATTTTCTGTCGGCTTGGGATGAGCCACCTGCACCAGAAGATCGAAAAACTCCAGTCGTTGCCGAGCCCCGAGCCATCTACAATCCTGGCGGGGTCAACTACCTAGAGCGCGAAGCTCGGAACCAATCCCTCGGCGAAGCCGGTGAGCAGTTCGTCATCAATTTTGAGCGTGCTCGCCTCATTCGTGCAGGGAAGGACTCACTTGCCGAGCGCATCGAGCAAGTATCGGCAACAGTAGGTCCAGCCGCAGGCTTCGACATTAAATCCTTCGAGGAAAACGGCACCGATCGGTTCATCGAGGCCAAGACCACAAAGTACGGAAAGAACACGCCATTCTTCGTTAAGCCGAATGAACTCCGGTTCTCCAGAAACAACGCATCAAGGTACTACTTGTACCGCTTGTTCAAGTTTCGAGAATCCCCGCGCCTATTCGCCTTGCATGGGCATGTAGAGGATCGGTGCATACTTGAACCGTCTGAGTTCATAGCGAGGCCGGCGTGAAATCTAGGAATTACGGTGACAGTTTACCGAATACACTAACTATGCCATGCCAGCAATGTTGCATAATCAGCATGTTTAGTAAACTGTCACCGTAATTGTGTCACCGTAATTGGCGTAATTGGTAATTGTTAGGCCTTTGTATCGAACAGTCAAACACTCTTGGTGGAATTGTGGAAATTTTGGTTGTTTCAATTGCCGCGTTGTTTACCTCGGGCTTGACTTTATTCTCTGGGTTTGGTCTTGGTACATTGCTTATGCCCGTTGTTGCAATTTTCTTGCCTATCGAAATAGCAATCGCGATCACCGCTATGGTGCATTTAGCTAACAATGTATTCAAAGTTGGTTTACTTGGCAAAAAAGCAAACAGATCTGTGCTCCTAAGTTTTGGCATATCGCGGTTACGGTGACAGTTTACTAAATATACCGATTATGCAACATTGCCAACATAGCATAGTTAGTGTATTTAGTAAACTGTCACCGTAATTGCGTAATTGCACCGTAATTGCGCGCTTCCGATTAAACTGACCATTCCGCTTGAATTTTTCTCACGTAAGTAAATAGTAAAGAAAAATCCAAAGCCAATCTTTTTGCTGCTAATCTGACGCAAATTTTGTGAATTCCGGATGATTCTCCGTTTAATTGATGATCAAACTGTTACACCGATGCAAGGAGTAAGGCGTACGCCCAGAAATATACAAATCCGTGAAATACGCCAGCAGGATTCCGAGCAGTTTTCCGCGCTGCTGGCACAGCTGGCAGAGGAATCAGACTACACCCTGCTAACCGCCAGCGAATATCGTGCTGGTGCTGCAACCCAGGCATCTCGCACTGCCCAGATCATTCAATCTCCTTCGCAGCAAATTTTTGTCTCATGCAACCTTGAGCAACTGGTGGGCTTTGTGGCAATCAGCCAGGGTATCTACCAGCGCAATGCCCATTGCGGTAGTCTCATGATCGGTGTCAGTGCCAGCCATCAACGCCGTGGCATAGGCCGGAGATTAATGCAGGCTGCGCTGGAATGGGCCAGCAGTCGCGACATTGAGCGCATCGAACTGACAGTTGCCGAGGCTAATCTCGCTGCAATTGGGCTATATCAGCAATTTGGTTTTATCCGGGAAGGAGTTAAGCTGGATGCTTATCGGGTGGATGGGCGGGCGGTTAATGAGTGGATGATGGCTAGAATTGTTGGTTAAGAATTTTGAACAGATCGTCCTGCCTAAAAATCAGCTTCAATACTAGAGCCTGTAAATTAAAATTACGGTGATAGTTTGCTAAATACACTTATCTTATTAAAACTGGCTGCTGAGGGGGTGTTTCTCTGCGATAGTGGCTTCGTTCAACAAAGCGCTCCAGCCGATGTCAAAAAGTGGCGCGGCTGAGGTGGCTTTTTTATCGGTCAAGACATGATCAAGGTTACGAAATCGGCAATAACGTATCGTTGGATAACCTCTGCCGCTATTTCCGGAAAGACTTGATAGCAAATCCTGCATAACAGTTGACGCTATCGGTTTCTCTGTCATTTGCAATAAAAATAATAAAGCTAATACCTCATTTTGTTTCTGTTTTTCAGTCTTTTTAAGCCTTCTTAAACCTGATTTTTCTGACTGGAAGAGGCTAATAATTGACTGAAGTATATTAAGTTCTGTATACTGTCAGGCTCAGACGCGGGGTGGAGCAGTCTGGCAGCTCGTCGGGCTCATAACCCGAAGGTCGCAGGTTCAAATCCTGCCCCCGCAACCAACAAAACGCAATATTTCCTCTCATTCTCTGTCGCAATAATAATTCTGTTGCACAATCGCTTAGTACAAGTATTTGCAAGGTATAGATCAGGTAAATCAAGCAATAGAATATGCAGTGAAATATTCTTATCTGCTTCTGTTGATTTCAAGTAACTGTTCTCAATTCCGGATAGCTTATTTTTCTCTGAATCGGGTTGGTGTTATGCGTAGGGTAATAATCACTGTTTTATGTTCCAGTCTGGGATTTTTTGCCGGGTGCGTTCATATGGATCGTTACTTGGGCAACGTCTATGAAGGATTGAAGGCAAGAGAAGCGATTGTTCATCCCTCATTAGAGCAAAAACCGGCTGAGAAATCGATGTCGTATCAGAAATATAAGGCTGAGCGGGAAAAGCTGCTGGAAAGCAGTGATGGGAAGTAACTATACGGCATACATGTCGATTTATTGCTGATCAGATAGCGGGGCATCCGCATATATTTTTCTCGTGAGTACGCATATTCAGCCAGTTACCACGTTGTATTACATTTATGACCCGATGTGTAGCTGGTGCTATGCATTCAGTTGTAGCTGGGCTGCGTTAAATCTGGCATTGCCAGAAAATATTGAGGTTATTTATGTGCTCGGAGGATTGGCGCCGGATACGTCTGAGCCGATGTCGCTGGATATCCAAAAACATATTCAGCAAGCATGGCGCCAAATTGAACAGACTGTTTCAGGTATTCAGTTCAACTGGAGTTTCTGGTCACAAAATCAACCGATCCGCTCAACCTACCCGGCCTGTCGCGCCATCCTCGCAGCAAGAAAGCAACGAAAGGAGGCTATGTTATCCATGTTACACGCCATACAGCAGGCGTATTACCGGGATGCTCAGAATCCTTCACTACCCACTATCCTGGAACAATGTGCCGGTAAAATTGGGCTGGATGGGAAGGTTTTTAATGAGGATTTAAATAGCTCGGGAATCATGCAGGCCCTGCAGCATGAAATTCAATTGGCGCGAAGACTTGGCGCCCATTCTTTTCCAGCTTTACGACTCCTGCATAATGGGAGCATATTTCCGATTAAAGCAGATTATGTCAATTCCCAAACCATGCTGGATGAAATAAACAGGGTTATCCGGGAATCAAATGGGTAAAACTGGAATGGACTGCGCATACGCCATCACGAATGGGGAAGCGCACAAGGTGGGGGCAGGGAATGGAGTGGCGACTAATACTTCCACTCACGCCATGCGCCGAGTAGCGGGAAATAGAGGCCAAGGTGAATGGGCCGGTTTTCCATTGTTTGTAATATGGCGGCGTAACGCGTGAGTTGAGGTGCATAACGTTGCTGTTCCTGATCGAGAAACTTGTCTATATTGCCTCCAGTATGGGCACCAGTTTTGTAGTCGATGATCCAGCGTATTCCGGTTGCATCAATAAAAGTGCGATCCAGAATGATAAGCGTGGTTTTCGTATTCTTGTCATGAGTTGCTGCCGATAACGCCCACTCACAGTGAGCTTGTGTATGCTGTTTACTCAGGATCCAGCGACCGCGCGCATCCGCGCACATATTTTCAAGTGCAGTTTTGATTTGTCGGGAGGCGGTTTCGAGCTGCTGTGGGGCGATGCCCAATTGTCGCAGCATACTGGGTGCTCGTTGCGCTAGTGTCTCCAGATTATGCTGATCAAATCTTTCTATCCCAATCTGCCCTATATGTTGCAGCAGACGATGCAGGGTCACGCCAATCAGCCGGACGGTTTCGCCTGCCCAACTGAAATCGATGGGCTCAAATACTGGCAGTTTCTGTATTCTGGGGGTGGGGAGGGGTGGCGCTTCGGGTGGCGGCGTTTGCCAGTCGGCGACTAAACGGATACGGCTGGCTGGTTCAGATGATTGCGATGAGATAGCAAACTGATTGGGTTGAGATACGTCATTACTGTTATCACCTGATTGCATCAAAAAATATTTTTCTACTGCCGGCCATAATTTTGCCAGTAGCGTATTGGCGGGTGGTGAGGGAGCGCTTTCTTTTGATTGGCCGGTATTCAATGCAATTTGTCCAAGTAAATACAAATGTTTCTTGGCACGCGTTGCCGCAACATATAGCAATCGTGCGCTCTCCAGTGACGATTTTTCCTGTTCGATCGCCATCAGATACGCAGAGATAGGGTTTTTTTCATTACCCGGCGGGCTGATTGGTGCACATACCAGATCCGCTGTTCCTGATTCGTCTGGAAATTCCATCCAGTTGAGCAGCTTTTCCCGATTGGACCGTGCAGATTTGCCCAGCCCCGGCAGGATGACTGTATCGAATTCAAGTCCCTTGGCTTTGTGTATGGTCATAATCTGCAGGCTGTCATCTGCCGTGGTGTCGGGAGATGCAAACAATTGCGCAAGTGCATCATCCAGGGTTTGTTCGTCCGGATACATCCCGGTTTCTTCCAGTTTCTGCAGCAATTCAAAGTAGGCTTCGGCATTTGCCAGATCGGTGTTGTCAGTAACGCATGCTGGTCCGCCCAGTTGCAGCCACACGCTTTCAACGATCGTTCGCAGTGAAACCCGGCCACTCAGAGATAAAGCCTCTACCAGCACCGGCTGCACTCTTTTGTATCGTTGCTGCCCATCTTCACTCAAATGAGCCATTGCCACTGATGTAGACAGGCAATCCACGATGGTCATGGCCTGGTCGGTATGCGCCAGCGAGTGCAGATCGCCAAGTGAAAAACCGCAAAAGGGCGCACGCAGCAGCGCAAGCCAGGCAATTCGATCGGCGGCATGTAGCAGTGCACGGGTTAGTACGGTTAAATCCTGAATAATTGGGCGACGCGCAAGCTTTTCGATTTCAACTGCCTGAAAGCGTAGCTTGGCCTGGTGCAGGCTGACGATGATCACAGGTAGATGCGAGCGATTACGTACCAGTATTGCGATTTTGTCCTGAGGAGATTCTTGCCGGATCTGTTGAATGATGCTGACGATGTCTGCTGCTTCTGCCTGATCATTTTTTTGCAGGCCGGCAAATACGTTGACTGCTTCTCTAGCTGCTTCTGGATGAAAGGCCGTTGCAGCGGCATAAGTGACCGCACCGGTTGTAATTTCATTTTTCGCTGGAAATATACTCAAGAAATGCTGGTTAATCCAGTTCACAACGCCTGCTTGTGAACGGAAATTGACAGTCAGACGCAAAAAGTGCATCGGGATCTGATCGAAGTAACCACGTTTGCAGATATCGAGAAACAATCCTACTTCCGCCTGTCGAAAACGGTAAATGGATTGCATCGGGTCACCTACCAGAAAAAGTGTTCTGCCATCTCCTGCCTGCCAGCCCGCAGTTAATCCGTGCAGCAGTTGCGCCTGGTTGAACGAGGTATCCTGAAATTCATCCACAAGCAAATGGCTGATGCGGTAATCAAGTGCCAGCGCCAGATCGGTCGGTTCTTCTGCTGTTCCCAGCGCATGAATCGCCGCCAATGTGATTTCACAGAAATCGACCGCACCAGTCTGTTGAAATACCAGCGCCAGATTGGCGGTTGTCAGCTTCAGCAAAGTGAATAAAGCCTGGAGGGTTTCCCACGCTTCTTCCTCATATTGTGCCGGTGGTAAAGATCTCAGCTGCGTGAGAGATTGACGAAATAATTCATTTTGCTGCAGATCGGCCAGTAATGCCTGCATGCGCTGCTTGGTCTGTGTGTATCGTTCCTTCAGCTCTTGATTTTTTGTTGACCCTGGAGAGGGAAAACCTTGTCTGATATCAACTTTTTTGCGCCACTCGTTATTTTGTGTCAATAACAGCTCCGCAATGCTTTCCCACACCGGCCGGTCACATAATTTGCTACCTGGCCATTGGGAGAGCATAGCGCAGCGACTGATGCTGCTTTTGTCTGATTCATCCTGCAGCTGAGCTGCAGCAAAGCATGCCAGTTCGACGATCTCAAGCTGTTGATCAATCGGAGCCGCATGGATTAACGTATGCAGCACACGGGTTATCCGTCTTGCCAGTGCCTGTTCCAGATGATTGCGGATTTTGTTTGCATCGGCACTTCCCACGACATGGCGCAACCACTGGTCGCGATGTGCCAGCATATCAGCGATCAGACGCTGCAGGCGATCCAGACGATTATCCAGATGCTGGATGAGGTGGGCAACGGCTGGCGACCATTCACTGTCTTCTTCCAGAGATACCAGGGTCAGGTGTGCGGCTTCAAGATACAATTTATCCGCATTTTTGGTGACAGCTGACAGTACGCCTTTCCCTGAAATTACCGGCATTTGCCCGATCAGCCACGCACACAGTGAATCGATCGTTTGAATACGCAGTCGGGCAGGGTTATCAAGCAATTTCCAGCCACGTACTTGGTCGCGCACCAGTGCATCACGAGCGAGCTGACGGGTTTGTTGCGCAAAATCGCCTTCTGCCGGTAATTCTTCAGTCGCATCGTGCAGCGCTTGCAGAATACGATGCCGCATTTCAGCTGCCGCCTTGCGTGTGAAGGTGATGGCAATGATTTCTTCTGGTTCATCGACCCGGGCAAGCAGCACCAGAAAACGTTGCGTTAGTAAACCGGTCTTCCCAGAGCCTGCTGGTGCCTGTACGATGAAAGAATGCAGTGGATCAAGCGCTTGCAAGCGTTGTGGGTGATCGCTGATGGTGGTTTGCATGGATTTTGGAAGAAATGAAGGGATTCATTTGTAGAGCAGCATAACGCACGGCGGATAATTCCACTCGATTTCCGTTTTATAAGCTATTGCAGCGATGGAGTCTATTTTATATGGTGGCTGATTTTGAAAGGAATATCTATGCAGAGAAGCATGGATATCGGTTGAATCCGGGTGGATTATTTCCTGGTTCTGTCAACAATATGCTTCAACAGCATCTCGCTTGCATTTTCCACCAGATCCAGCACAATCTCGAACCCCTGTTTGCCGCCATAATAAGGGTCGGGCACTTCCTGGCAGGTTTCCCAGTGTGTGCTGTATTGCAGCAGCAGACTGAGTTTGTTCAGGTGATCCGGCGGGCAGTCGCGCTGCATGTCGCTTAGATTATTACGATCCATGGCCAGAATATAATCGAACCGGGAAAAGTCTGAAATCTCGACACATCTGGCTCGCAAACCCTGCATACTGTAGCCGCGCTTCAGTGCCGCCTGTTGCGCCCGCCGGTCAGGTGGTTCACCATTGTGGTAAGCATGCGTACCCGCTGAATCAACCTGGATAAGGTGGCTCAGGCCAGCGGCGCGGACATGATGTCTAAAAACGGCATCTGCTGTTGGAGAGCGGCAGATATTGCCCATGCACACAAACAATACATTGATTTCGGGTTCGTTATGATGATCCATTTGGGTATGCAGTATGTTGCGTGGTTCGTTACTGATCAGCGCGTGATTATAGCGCCGATGCCATGAATTTGCTGAATGTCAAAAATCGCTGGCACGCTATTCGCGTAATTGCTTCCTTTGTTGCGCCCTACAGGGCAGCCTTGTTCATTGGCTTGCTGGCGCTGATGCTGACTGCTGGTATTACCCTTTCGATCGGGCAGGGGATACGGTTGCTGATCGATCAGGGGTTTGCCGCACAATCACCGGAACTGCTGTCGCAATATGTATTGCTGTTTCTGCTATTGGTAGTTTTGCTGGCAGCCGGCACCTTTACCCGTTATTACTGGGTGACCTGGCTTGGAGAGCGCGTAGTTGCCGACATCCGCCGCAAGGTATTTTTTCATCTGATCGATTTACATCCAGGATTCTTTGAAGCCAACCGTAGCCTGGAAATTCAGTCGCGCCTGACGGCAGATATGACGCTGTTACAGTCGGTAGTGGGTTCTTCAATTTCGGTGGCGTTGCGCAGTTTGATTATGTTGATTGGTAGCTTTATCTGGCTGTTTATTACCAACGTTAAACTGACGCTGATCGCGATGCTTGGGATACCCATGGCAATCGTACCCATTCTGATTTTTGGGCGGCGGGTGCGCGCATTGTCGCGGCAAAGCCAGGACAAGGTAGCCGCAGTCGGTGCTTATGTCGGTGAAGTGCTCGGGCAGATCAAAACCGTGCAGGCCTATAACCACCAGAATGTGGATCGGTCTTATTTCGATGGTTATGTCGAAGAGGCTTTCATGCTTGCGCGGCAGCGTACTAAACAGCGCGCCTGGTTGATCGCCATGGTGATCGTGCTGGTATTTGGTGCAATTGGCATGATGCTGTGGGTGGGCGGCATGGATATCATTGCCGGTAGAATCACGGGTGGCGAGCTTGCAGCCTTTGTGTTCTACAGCATCATTGCCGGTTCTGCGGTTGGCTCGATTTCGGAAGTGCTGGGTGAACTGCAGCGTGCGGCGGGCGCTGCCGAGCGTACCATCGAGCTGTTGCATGCTCCCAATGACATTCAAACGCCATCACAGCCCGTTGCTCTGCCACCGGTTCAGGGCAATATTCAGTTTGAACAGGTCTGCTTTGCTTATTCCTCGCGGCCGGAGACGCTTGCTATTGACCACCTGTCGCTAGTGGTGCGGCCAGGAGAAACGCTCGCGCTGGTTGGGCCTTCGGGTGCGGGAAAATCGACGCTGTTCGATCTGCTGTTGCGTTTCTATGATATTCAATCAGGTCACATCTTGCTCGAAGGAATCGACATCCGCCAGCTGGAACCCGGTCAATTACGTCGCAGTTTTGCGTTGGTTTCGCAACATCCCGCGCTGTTCCACGGCACGGTAGTGGAAAATCTGCGTTATGCACGTTTTGATGCGACTGATAACGAAATTGAAAGGGCTGCAAAGGCTGCATTTGCCCACGATTTTATCCTGACACTTCCGCAAGGATATCAAACTGCTCTGGGAGATGCCGGACTGGGCTTGTCGGGTGGTCAGAAACAGCGTCTTGCGATTGCCCGCGCTATTCTGGCGGATGCGCCGATTTTACTGCTCGATGAGGCCACCAGCGCGCTCGATGCCGAAAGCGAGTACGCCGTCCAACAAGCGCTGACGAGACTGCGCGTTGATCGTACTTCGATTGTGATTGCCCATCGCCTGAGTACCGTTATCTCTGCTGATCGAATAGCGCTTATCAACCAGGGCCGCCTGTTGGCGCTGGGCACGCATCAGGAACTGCTTGCTTCCAGTGAATTATATGCCCGGCTTGCCGCGTTGCAGTTTCAGAATGCGGACTGGCTGCTGCAGCCAACTTATCCGCCACGGTAATAACAGATCCGTACCGGTTCCAGGTCAGGCGGTGCATCGACAAGAAACTGACCAGGTTCGGTAGGTGGCAATTGGTTATGCCGTCAGGTGTGTCCTGGATTCTCTTACTGATTGGCCATTGAAAATCCAGGAGCCTGTTTTAGGCATAGGCAGGCAGGTTTTCTTCTGCTGGTTCATTCCGAACAGTTGGCATGCTGTGTTCCTGGAGGTCATCCACGGATTCGGCGACCTTTGTCTTGCCAGGTGTAGTGTCACCCCAGTTCTGATCATTATCCGGTTCGTTTGATGAGTCCTCAAGGCGACTATGAATGGCTGTCGTTTCAGAAATTTCAGCTTGAATTCTTTTGCTGGCAAGTGTGATAGCCGCATCATCCGCTTGAATGCGTGCCAAAGTGGTTTGCATCGACATGGTCTCGATGGTTTCACGTTCAATGGCACGCTCAACAGCCAGGGCATCTCTTTCTATCCTGGCCTGTATTGCTGCCAGGGCGGATGCTTCGGCTTTTGCCCGGTGGGAAGCGGCATGGGCAATTTTTTCTAAAGCGCTCAGTTTGGCCTCAGCCTTAGTGGTTGCGGTAATCTGATTCTGGGTAATGGATGCGGACAGATCAGCCATTTTTCGCTCCATTTCCTGGCGGGCGGCTCGTGCAATCCTGGCTTGCTGGATAGCAGCCAGTTTTTTTCTGGCATTTTCCAGTTTTCTACCTTCGGTTTCAGCCAGATCCTGAGCTGCTTTTTCAACCAGTTTGTCAATGTGTGTGCGTTCTTCAGCCAGAGCCATGGCCTGTTTTTCAGCGGCGATCTTATTTTCGGCAGTTTGTTTGACCGTTGCTTCAATGATTGCTCTGGCGCGTGCCTGTTTGATGGCATCCTGTTGTACCTTGATTCTTTCTCGAACGGCATCTGTTGCGGCTTTGGCTGCAATGGTTTTGGCATTCTGTATCGCGATCTCTTGTTGCTCTGCCTCTATTTGTGCTTCAGCCGCTGCTTTGGCGGATTCTTCTGCTGCCAGACGTGATTCGGTTGCTAATAATAACTGTTTGTCTGCGAGAGTACGCTCGGCAATCGTTTGTGCCGCTATTTTTTCAGTTTGGATTAATTTTTCTGCAACGGCTCTGGCTTCATTCTCGGCGCTGATTCTTTCCCTGGTAGCTGCGGCTGATTCGGATTCCGCCAGTATTCTTTGTTCAGCGGCTTGTTTTGCGGCTACATCAAGATTCTGACGAATTTTTGCCTCTTCGGTAGCTCGCATCTCTGCAGCCAGTTTTTGCTCTTCGGCCTCCCTGGCGAGTATTTCAGTATTCAGGCGTTCGCGTGCATGAGCTTCCAGTATGGTTTCAGCTGCTTCTCGCTGCTGGATTTCTGTCAACGCCTGTTGCTCGGCGGCAGATCGGGAAGCCGCCAATGCGATCAATTTTTCCGATGCTTCAATTTTTGCGTGCGCCAGAGCGTTGGCCCGGGCTTCTGCTTCATTTGCGCACAGTGCAGCGGCATGGGCTTCTTCGTCAAGTTTTCTTCTGGTGATGGCGGCTTCCACTGCCTGTTCTTCAGCAAGTTCTCTGGCACGCGCCTGTTCCAGCGCTTTGGCTTCTTCCTGCGCACGCTGAATTGCTTTCTCAGCTGTCAACGTTTCGGCTTCAACCTTAGCACGCAAGTTGGCAACAATTTCCTTTTCAGCCTGCATGCCATTTTCGATTGTCTGGCGCAACTTCGCTTCCAGCAGCTGGCGTGCCTGAGCATCTCTGGCAGCTAGGGCTTCAGCACGTGCCCGCGCCCTGGCTTCGTCAGTTGCCGCTGTTTCAGCTTTGATTCGCGCTTCTGCAGCCAGCCGGGCGCTTGCCTCAACCCTGGCACGCGCCTCAGCAGTGACGCGTGCCCTCGCTTCTGTTTCAATACGATGCTTGGCTTCTTGAATGGCCAGATCTTCACCAAAGCGCTGGTCATCGAGATCATGCTCCAGAAAATCATATTCGGTATTCATGGTTGAATCCGGTTCGAGCAATTGCTCCGGAGAAGATACGGTTTTGCCGGTATTGAAAGCAATGACGTTGGATTGCTGGTTTTCTTCCTCCGCCGAAGGCGAGATGTTCAATATTGATTTGAAACGGGATTTGAATGTCATGGTATTTACATTGCTCCGATGGATGAATGTATGGAATTCTGGTAGTTGATTGCTCGAATGATGGCTAATGTACCGTGAAAGTATTCGTGATAATCGAATGAAGAAACGGGTTAAATCCGCCCAATTTTCACTAAGGGAACCTCTGAAAAACAAACATTCTGAACGGCAGTCACTCAAAAACTGACCACTACTTCAAATAGTGACGCTGATTTTTATGAAAACAGCCGTTCCTCTCTGGAAACAAGCTCATTTACTGGCTTGTTTTCAAATTTCAGACGCAACAAGACATCGACGTTCATAAGCATCACCACGGATGACGTTGGCAATGGCTGTCAGGAAGGTCAAACGGGCCGCATTTTTGGCCAGGCCGCGATAGCGATTTTTAGCATACCCAAAGCGGATTTTGATATCCCGAAACACGTGTTCGACTTTGGCGCGGCGTTTCGCCAGCTCACGGGCGGCACCGCGCAGTAGTTGAGCCGCCCCGGAATCGTCTTTCGTGAGCCTGGCCAGTTTGCCCGGACGCATCGCGATCACGCAGGCTGGAGGGCTTTCCGCCGGCATCTCCGGGCGTTTATCCAGCCCCTGATATCCGGCATCGCCATGAACAAACTGTTCCTCGCCATGCAGCAGGGCGGCGGCTTCGGCAACGTCGCTGACATGCCCCGAGGTTACTTTGAGCGTATGCACCAACCCGGTTTCATGATCGACGCCGATATGAAACTTGCTGCCGAAAAACCATTGATTGCCCTTTTTGCTGGAATGCATTTCTGGATCACGCGACCGGCTCTTATTTTTGGTTGAAGTCGGCGCGGCAATCAGGCTGGCATCGACGATGGTGCCGGCTTTCAAGAACAACCCACGCTCACCCAGCGTTTGGTTGATGACCTGGAAGATCTGATCCATTAACCCGTGTTTTTCCAGTAAATGCCGAAATTGCAAAATGGTGCTTTCATCCGGCACGGCTTCCAGACGAATGCCGCAAAAACGGCGCAGTGATTCAATCTCATACAGCGCATCTTCCATGCCCGGATCGGAATAGTTGTAGATAATTTGCGCAACATGCGCGCGCAGCATCAATTCCAAGGCAAATGGTTTGCGGCCACGCCCATTGCCTGGCGCATAGTGTGGTTCAATAACATCAATCATAGCCTGCCAAGGCAATAATCCATCAAGTTGATCGAGAAACTTCTCGCGGCGCGTGACTTTGCCCTTATTGGCGTATTCGGCATCAGCAAAACTCATCTGTTGGTAAGGTTTCATGAAGAGCTTCTCGAAAAAGTTTGATGCAGAATTATATTACTTGCGGGGAATTAATCAGAGGTTCCTAAGGATAATAATGTCAGGGGGATTCTGCAGGCGTATCTGCGCCAATTAATGTGCCAATCATGGCAAATCCATCCGAGAACATCTGATTGAGAACGGGGGTGAAATAGGGCAGGACCAATGACGTCATCAATAGGCCGATGGAAAGCGTCAAAGGAAAACCAACTGCAAATATATTTAGCTGTGGCGCGGCGCGTGTGAGGACGCCCAACGCTAAATTGGTTGTTAGCAACGCAGTCAGAACGGGTAATGCCAGACGTAATCCCATCATGAAAATCTCCCCCCCCCAGTTGGCGAACGTGACAAATGTCGGGGAAGGAATACCCGTTATGCCAATCGGCAGGATGATAAAACTTTGTGCAAGTAAGGCAATTAACTGCAAATGCCCATCAATAGCTAGAAAGACAAGCGTGGCGAACAGGCCGAAGAAACGACTGATTAATTGCATTTGACCGGATTGTTGTGGATCAAAAAAGGTTGCAAATCCTAACCCCATTTGCAAGCCGATAATTTCACCCGCTGCATCAACCGCACTGAAAACGATGCGCATGGTCAGCCCCATGGCTAATCCAATGACGATTTGCTGCAGGATGATGATGAATCCGGCACCTGAGCCAGGATCAATCTGGGGAAAGGGGGGGAGCGTGGGGGCGATTAGTATGGCCAGTAGGATGGCCAATCCCAGTTTGACCTGGATGGGGATACTCTTGCTACCCAGTAGCGGTGCACTGGCGATCAAGGCCAGTATTCGAGTTAATGGCCATAGCAGGCTTGCTATCCAGCCATTCAGCTCTGCCGTGGTGATGCTGAGCATGATCAGTCGTGATCCGGCTTAACCGGCGGCAATCCACGGGATAGTAGCGTAAAGCCTGCCGATGTAATCCAACATTAACTGTAGCATCCATGGTCCGGCAAATATCAGAGCAGCAAACATGGCGAGTAATTTTGGAATGAAAGATAACGTCATTTCATTAATTTGTGTGGCCGCCTGAAAAATACTGACGATCAGACCCGTAGCCAGCGCGACTAGCAGAGTGGGGGCGGAAACCAGCAAAGTGATTTCCAGAGCCTGGCGGCCAATGTTCATTGCATGTTCGGGACTCATTGAATCACCTTATTAAACATAAAAACTTTGTGTTAAGGAGCCGATCAGCAGATGCCAGCCATCCGCGAGTACAAATAACATCAGTTTGAACGGTAACGAGATGATCATCGGCGAGAGCATCATCATCCCCATGGCCATCAGAATGCTGGCAACTACCATGTCTATAATCAAGAAAGGAATAAACACGACAAATCCGATCTGGAAGGCCGTTTTCAGTTCACTGGTGACATAGGCTGGTACCAGGATTTTCATTGGCACCTGTTCAGGCGTTTCAATGTCTTCATGGCCCGAAATTCTGGCGAATAAGGCAAGATCAGTTTCCCGCGTCTGACGCAGCATAAAAGTCCTGAGAGGGTCGCTTGCCTGATCAACCGCTTCCATAATATTGATTTTGTCCTCGGAAAAAGGCAGATAGGCCTCGGCATAAATGCGATCGATGACCGGAGACATCACAAAAAATGAAAGGAATAAAGCCAGTCCGATCAGAACCTGATTGGGTGGGGAGCCCTGTGTGCCGAGCGCCTGCCGCAGCAGTGACAGGACAATAATGATCCGGGTAAAACTGGACATCATCAATACCATCGCAGGTAAAAATGTCAATGAAGTCAGCAGCAGCAGTGTTTGCAGGCTGAGGGTATAAGTGGTGGCGCCATCTGGTCCGGGTGTGCTGGCAATGGCAGGCAGGCCGACTTGTTGCGCCCACGACGGCAATGCCAACCCGGCTCCCAGCAGAATAAAGACTCTTATAATGTTATGCCAGTGCATATGAAGTATGCCAGCAGGCTTGCCTGTTCGTTTTGAAACGGAGGGGTTATTGGGCATGTTGTTGTCGCAGATTCGCGCGTAATTTTTCCGGGAAACTTTCTTTTGTCTCATCATCGAGCGAGGGTGGAGTGATGATTTCTGATTTATTGATGCAATGCAGCAGATTGACCTGACCTGGCGCAACGCCCAGTATTAGCCAGGTATCGTTAATTTCTGTCAGCACAATGCGCTCCTTTTGACCCACATTTGCTGATGCGATAATTTTGATCAAACCAGATTGATTGGTTGAATAAACGCCAAATTTTTTAAATAACCATGCGAGCAGTCCAATCAGTGCGAGTACGATCAGCAAACCCATAAACAGCTGTAGCATGCTTTCCGTCGAGATGACGGGCGGTGGCGGTGTAAAGCCCTGGGCTGGTGAGGATTCGGCTCGTGATAGTGGCGAGAACAGCACTATCACCATGGGTAACAAGCGGATATAAAACATGGGATGTTAGCGGTTGAGTTTACGGATACGCTCGCTGGGCGTGATGATATCGGTCAGGCGGATACCGAATTTTTCGTTGACGACGACAACTTCACCCTGTGCTATGAGGCAGCCATTTACCAGCACATCCATCGGCTCTCCAGCCATGCCATCCAGCTCCACCACGGAACCCTGCGCCAGTTGCAGCAAATTCTTTATCGCGATTTTGGTTCGCCCCAGTTCGACGGTCAGTTGAACCGGGATATCCAGAATCATATCGATATCGTTGCGAGTGTCGTTGAGAACACCGTGACTGGAAAATTGCTCAAAAACGGCCGAAGAACGGGTTAACTCTTCGTTGCTCGCTGATCTTGACTGTCCGGCATCGGTAACGGTCGAAGTGTTTGTTTCGGATTCGCCGGATAATTGGTGCGTTGTATCCGATGATTCCATGGTGCCTGCATTTTGTTCTTCCATGGCTTGCGCCCACTCATCATCTGCAACTTGTGGTTCAGTTAGGATGGCTTCATTCATTTAGTTCTCCTGGGTGTGATTCAGTCATTGTCAGCCTGGGTGCGAATAGTTTTTACCTTGAGAGCATAGTGCCCATTGAGAATGCCGTAATGGCATTCCATTACCGGCACGCCATCGACCATTGCGCTAACCGTATTGGGAATGTCGAGTGATACGACATCGCCCTTCTGCATATTTAGAATCTGGTGAAAGGTGACATTGGTTTTTCCCAGGTGGGCAATCAATTCCACTTCAGCGCCTTGAACGCGTTTGGTCAAGGATTTGATCCAGTTTTTATCTACTTCAAGGTGGTCACCTTGCAGGCTGCTGTTGAGCTGTTCGCGAATTGGCTCCAGCGTGGTGTAGGGAATACAGATATGGAATTCACCACGATTACCGCCGATATCCAACTCAAAAGTGGTGGTAACCACTATTTCAGTAGGCGTGGCAACACTGGCAAACTGTGGATTCATCTCCGAGCGCACGAATTCAAATTTGACCGGATGAACCATTTTCCAGGCTTTTTCGTATTCTTCAAAAACCACTTCCAGCAGCCGCTGAATGATACGTTGCTCGGTCAGGGTAAACTCCCGCCCCTCGACCCGGGTATGGAAGCGGCCATCACCACCAAACAGATTGTCAACGATCAGAAAAATCAGATCAGGGTCGAACACCATCAGGGCATTGCCACGTAATGGTTTCATGGTGATCATGTTGAGATTGGTGGGAACAACCAGGGAGCGAATAAACTCGGCATATTTAACAGTTTTGACCGGTCCCGTAGAAATATCAACGGGTCGGCGCAGCAGGTTATAAAGTCCCATTTGCAGAAACCTGCTAAAGCGCGCGTTAATGATTTCAAACGTGGGCATGCGGCCGCGCACGATGCGTTCCTGCGTTGCCATGTTGTAGGGACGGACACCTGCGGCATCCCTTGGGTTGTCGCTTGCGTTGGCGTTATGCCCATTTTGGTTGATGCTGTCGTGATTCAACAAAGCATCGACTTCATCCTGGGTGAGAAAATTCTCTGCCATGATATGTGCGGTTACTGAATGATGAATGAGGTAAATAGCAAATCCAGAACATCCGCCTGTAGTGCCTCAGGTTCAATTTTTTGCTTGATAGCCTCTGAGATATCCTGACTGAGCTGCTGTTTGCCTTCCAGTGAGGAAATTTCAGTTGCTTTTTTGCTGGAGAGCAGTAGCAAAATCTGGTTGCGGATTTCCGGCGTCTTGTTGGTGATCACGTCGACAACCCCGGTTTCATTCACTTTGATCACCAGTTCCACCTGAAGATAGCGGGGATCGTCATCCTCGGACTGGAGGTTGACTGTGAAGGTTTCGAGCTTAATAAATTTGGTAGGGAGTTTCTTGACGGGTGCAGCCCCTTCCTCGCCAGTCTGCTGGCTATTCATATAGAACCAGGTGCCACCCACTCCGGCGCCGACAGCAAGTAATGCAATCAATATGATGAGAAATGGTTTCTTTTTTCCCTCTGCGTTGGGTGCTGCGATTGCTGCTTCACTCATGCTCACTCCTCACGTGTTAACGATAGAGCGGCATTATGCTGCGCGCCTCGCGGCTTCTAATTTACAAATAATCGCCTAATCTGTGGCCATTTCATGGCGCTGAAAAAATTGTGTTGTGAGATAATGCATAACACATTGATAATAAAGAAATAATATTGATATGATTAAATTTATAAAATACTTGATTCTCAAAAAATGCGGACTATAATGCGTACCCTTTAGTACACCGATACAGTTAATAAGGAGGTCATCATGAAAAGCAAAATAAATTTATTTATTTCAGCAGACTGGACTCACATTCATATTCCCGAAACGTAGCGATTGCCCCAAAGGAGCCTGACATGAAAAGACAAGCCACCGCCGCATCCTTGCGACGAACCCAAACTGAACCCGAAGCCATCTTCGATACGCATCCAGAAATCTCTCTGGGTCTTGATCGAGTCAAAGCCGTACTCAAAGAGGGCTACCAAAAACCCTTTCTGCTGATTGATACTGCCATCATCCGTAACAAAGCCAGGCGTTTCAAGGCTGCCCTCCCGCGCGTTCATCCTCACTATGCCGCCAAAGCCAATCCTGATCCACGTGTACTGAAAACCATGATAGAAGAACAAGTGGGATTCGAGATTGCTTCTATTGCCGAGCTGGATATGCTGATGCAGTTGGGTGTGCCCGCCGCAGAGATCTTTTATAGCAATCCGATGAAAGCGCGTACCTATCTGGAATATGCCGCTTCGAAAGGGGTGGAATGGTACGTGCTGGATAGCGTTGAGGAGTTGCGCAAGATTGTTTCCGTTAAGCCGGATGCCAAGCTATATCTGCGTATTGACACGCCCAATATTGGCAGTGACTGGCCGCTGGCCGGAAAATTTGGTACGCACATGGGTGATGTTGCTGAAATTATCGGTGAAGCCGTGCGACTGAGGGCAGATCTTGCCGGAGTGACTTTTCATGTGGGCTCACAGTGCCGTAATCCTCAAAACTGGCGGGTTGGTATTGAACGTGCCAAACAGGTGTTTGCCGAGATGCGCAAAGCAGGGCTTAATCCACGGTTACTGAATATTGGCGGTGGCTATCCTGTTCGGCATATCAAGCCCATTCCTTCTATAGAGGTGATTGCGGAAGTGATCAATGAAGCCATCGCAGACCTGCCGGCAGATATCCGGGTGATTGCCGAACCGGGACGCTACCTGGTATCGGATTCCGCCTGTTTCGTATGTAGGGTAGTCGGTACGGCCACTCGTAACGGCAACCGTTGGATGTACTGGGATGCCGGAATTTTTGGCGGATTGAT